>JAHWKZ010000006.1 GCA_019347645.1 Gemmatimonadota bacterium
GCAGGCATTCTTCTGAGGTGGACATGTTCCGAATTCTCGCCTTCGCGGCCGCCCTCGCGCTCGCCGCCCCCGCCATCGCCCCCGCCATCGCGCAGGAGCGCGATCCGGCGACCATGACCGTGAACGGCACCGGCGAGGTGTCGGTCGCGCCCGACATGGCGACGCTGCGCGTCGGCGTCGAGACGCGCGCCGACAGCGCCGCCGAGGCCCGCGCGCTGACCTGGCTCGGCCTCTGCGCCTACCGCCTCGGTGACCACGCGCTCGCCCGCCGGCTCGGCGAGGAGGCGCTCGCGTTCAAGCTGCGCCTCGGCCTCGTAGACGACCTCTTCCGGTCCTACAACGCCCTCGGGCTCCTCGCGTACGCGCAGGGCCGCTACTTCGATCCCGACACCGTCTATCACGTGCCCGTAGGCGATGCGCCCGCGCGCGGTCCGGCCGACGCGCCGGTGACGATCGTCGAGTTCTCCGACTTCGAGTGCCCGTTCTGCGCCCGCTTCGCCAACAACACCGCACCCGCGCTGCGCCGGCAGTACGGCGACAACATCCGCTGGATCTTCGTGAACAACCCGCTGCAGTCGATCCACCCCCGCGCCTACGACGCCGGCCTGGCCGGGGAGTGCGCGGCCGACCAGGGGAAGTTCTGGGACTTCTACGACGCGGCGTTCAGCGGCCGGTACGGCCTCTCCAACGCCGACCTGATGGCGATCGGTCGCGACATCGGGGTCGACATGGAGGCCTATCGCTCCTGCTTCGAGGGCGCCGAGTTCGCCCAGGAGATGGCCGAGGACATCAAGGAGGGCCAGAAGTTCTACATCCTCGGGACCCCCACCTTCTTCATCAACGGTCGCCGGCTTGAGGGCGCCCAGCCTCCCGAGGCGTTCGCGGCGGTGATCGACTCCATCCTGCGATCGGGATCGTGACGCTCGCCAGGCGCTAGGCGCTCTCGATCTCCGCCTCCAGGCGCTGGCGGCGGTCCAGGTCGGCGTACCACCCGCCGCCCGCGACCAGCTCGGCGTGGGGCCCCTCCTCGACGACCCTCCCACCGGCCAGGACCACGATCCGGTCGGCGTGTCGCAGGGTGGAGACCCGGTGGCTGACGAGGATCGTCGTGCGGTCGGCGCGGTAGTCGCGCAGGCGGTCGAGGATCCGCTCCTCGGTCTCCGTGTCGACGGACGAGAAGGCGTCGTCCAGGATCAGGATCGCGGGATCGGCGAGGAGCGCGCGGGCCAGCGCGGCGCGCTGCTTCTGGCCGCCGGACAGGGTGACCCCGCGCTCGCCGACCGGCGTCTCGAACCCTTCCGGGAAGCGCTCCACGTCCCCGGCCAGGCCGGCGATCCCGGCGGCCTCCCCGGTCGTGATCGCGTCGCCTCCCGTCCCGGCGAACTCCAGGTTGGCGCGCACCGTGTCGCTGAACAGGAACGGCTCCTGGGGCGCCATCCCGATCGCCCCGCGGAGCGCGGTCAGCGGATACTCGGCCACCGGACGGCCGTCGACCTCGACCCGGCCTCCGCTCGCGTCGTAGAGCCGGGGGATCAGCGAGACGAGCGTCGTCTTCCCCCCGCCGGTCGGACCCGTCAGCCCGACGGTGAGGCCGGGCTCGATCTCGAGCGTCACCCCGTCGAGCACCGCCGGCAGCCCTGGACCATAGCGAAAGGTCACGTCGCGGAAGGCGATCCCGCCCGCGGTCGGCCGGCCGCCCGGGTCGGCGTTTCGATCGTCGATCGCGGGGCGGGCGAGCAGGATCGCGTTGACCCGGCCCATCGCCGCCGCGGCACGCTGAAAGAGGTTGGCGATCCACCCGAACGCCACCAGCGGCCACCCCACCATCCCCAGGTACATCGTAAACGCGACGAAGTCGCCGAGCGTGAGCGTCCCGCGGGCGACCCGCAGGCCGCCGACATAGAGGAGAATCAGCAGGCTGGCGCCGAGGAGGAACCCGAGCAGCGGCGAGAGCACGGCCTGGATCGTCGCCAGGCGCATGTTCCGCTCGACGTACGCCTCGCTCCGCTGCCCGAACGACTCGCGCTCGGTCTCCTCGCGGCCGTAGGCGCGCACCACCCGCAGCCCGGCCAGGTTCTCCTGGACGGCGGTCGAGACGTCCGCGAGGGCGGCCTGCGCCGCCTCGCTCCGCTCGTGGATCTTGCGGCCCATCACCTTGACGGCGACCGAGACGAACGGGAGCGGCAGCAGCGCCCACACCGTCAGCTCGGTGTCGATCCAGGCCATGAAGCCGATCGCCAGGGCGAGCGTGGTCAGCGTGTTGACTCCGAACATGACGCCCGGCCCCAGCGCCATCCGGACCGCGTTGACATCGTTGGTGAAGCGGGAGAGGACGTCGCCCGTCGGGAGGGCGTCGAAGAACGCCGGGGGCTGGCGGACCATCGTCGCGAACAGGTCGTCGCGGAGGTCGGTCTCCACCTCGCGGGCGGCGTCGTACACCAGCCGGCGCTGGAAATAGCGGAAGACGGCCTGGACCAGCGCCAGCGCGAGCACCGCGGCCGCCCACTGCGCGATCCGCTCCCAGTCGGCCCCCTCGCGCATGGCGTCGACGGCGTACTTGACCGCCACGGGACCCAGCGTGGCGAACACCGACCCCAGCGCCACGCAGACGCCGCCGAGGACGTACACCCGCCGGTGGGGGCGCAGGTAGGGGAGGAGCGGGGTCAGCGATCGCATGGCTTTACGGAGCCTCCGCGGGCCCGGTCGCTCAGAATCCTTCGGCCAGCCCGCCGCCGCGCAGGTCGCTGCGGCCGTACAGGAGGCCGGTCTCGGGGCCTACCTCGAGCCCCTCGGCGCGGCCCGAGTAGCCGTCGCGGAAGCGGATCTCGTGGCCCATCGCGCGGAGGATCTCCGCCGTGTCGGCCGAGAGGCCGAAGGGCTCCACCATGATCCGGTCGGGGAGGTGCTGGTGGTGGATCCGCTTCGCGTCGAGCGCCTCGGCGAACGTCATCCCGTAGTCGATGGCGTCGATCAGGATCTGGGCGACGGTGGTGATGATCGTCGATCCGCCGGGCGTGCCGACGACGTAGCGCACCGCTCCGTCCTTCTCGACGATCGTCGGGGTCATCGCGCTCAGCGGCCGCTTGCCGGGCTCGATGGCGTTGGCCCGCCCCTGGACCAGACCGTAGGCGTTGGGGACGCCGGGCTTGACGGTCAGGTCGTCCATCTCGTTGTTCAGGAAGATCCCGGCCACCGTCGCCAGGGAGCCGAACCAGCCGTTGATCGTGGTGGTCGAGGCGATCGCGATGCCGTCGGGGCCGACCACGGAGAAATGGGTCGTCTCGGTCGACTCCCTCGATACGGCGATCCGGCTGAGCTCGGGACGGACATCGGCGGACGGGGTCGCCCGGAGGGTGTCGATGGTCGCCGCGAGGGTGGCGCCGTACCCCTCGCTCCGGGCCGCCGGGGGGATCTCCACGTAGTCGGGGTCGCCGAGCAGCACGTTCCGCTCGCCGTAGGCGCGGCGCATCGCCTCGACGATCCGGTGGACCGCGCCCGCGGAATGGTACGGATAGGCGTCCAGGTCGAACGTCTCGAGTTGTTCGAGGATCCACATCAGGGTGAGCCCGCCGGACGACGGCGGCCCCATGGCGTGGATGGTGTGGCCGCGGTACTCGAAGGTGACCGGCGCCCGCTCCTTCGCCTCGTACGCGGCGAGGTCCGCGCGCGTCACCAGGCCGCCCTGGCGGGCCATCGCGGTTGCGATCGAATCGGCGATCTCGCCCTCGTAGAAGACCGCCGGCCCGCCCTCGGCGATCAGCCGCAGCGTCCGGGCGAGGGCGGGCTGTCGGAGCGTGTCGCCGACCGCGGGCGGCCGGCCGCCGGGAAGGAGGATGGCGGCCGCGCCCGGGAAGCGGCGGATGTCCTCGGCCTTGGACCGGATGACGTCGGCGGTGTAGGGGTCGACCTCGAACCCATCGGCGGCGAGGCGGATGGCCGGCTCGATCAGGGCGGCCCAGGGCAAGGTGCCGTAGTCCTCGTGGATCATTGCCATGCCGGCCACCGAGCCCGGCGTGGCGACCGCCTTCCAGCCGAACCACGAGGCGTTCTCGATCACCTCGCCCCGCTCGTCCAGGTACATGTCCTCGGTGGCGGCCAGCGGAGCCCGCTCGCGGTAGTCGTAGGTCCGGACCGTCCCGTCCGGCTCGCGGATCACCATGAAGCCCCCGCCGCCGATGTTGCCGGCGAAGGGGAGGGTGACCGCGAGCGCGAAATGAGTGGCGATGGCGGCGTCCACGGCGTTGCCGCCGGATCTCATGACGTCGAGGCCGACCCGGGTGGCCTCGGCCTTGGCGGAGACCACCATGGCGGAGTCGGCCACCACCGGCGACCACCAGCGGGCCTGCTGGGCGGTGGCGGGGGCCGCGAGGGCCAGCGACAGGAGGATCGTGCTCGTGAGGCGGCGAAGCATGAGGCCCGGAATATCGAGGAGGACGGAAGACCGGGCAAACGCGAGGCTACGGGTCGACGGGCCACGGGAGGATCGGCGCGCGATCGGCTCGGTGCCCTATATTCTCCGTATCATGCGCCTATCGCTGATCGTAGCCGCCCTCGCGGCGCTCCTCGCGCCGGCCGGAGGCGCGCAGGAAGCGCCTTCCGACACCGCCGCGGACACGACCGCCGCCGAAGGCGTCCGGCGCGTCGTCCACCGGATCGTGGTCGACGGCGCGATCAGCCCGGCCAGCGCCGAGTACATCGCCGACGCGATCGAGGAGGCCGAGGAGTCGGGGGCCGAGGCGCTCGTCCTCCAGCTCGACACGCCCGGTGGGCTGGTCGAGTCGACGCGCGACATCGTCCAGTCGATGCTGTCGACCCGGATTCCGGTGATCGTGTACGTGGCCCCGGGCGGGGCGCGGGCGGGATCGGCCGGTGTCTTCCTCACCCTCGCGGCCCACGTGGCGGCGATGGCGCCGGGGACCAACATCGGCGCCGCCACCCCGGTCACCATGGGGGGCGACGAGGGGCTGCCCGGGGGCCGGCCGTCCCCGCCCGACTCCATCGAGCAGACCCAGCCCGACGGCGGCCCCAAGGCGCTGGACCAGAAGATCCTCAACGACACCATCGCGTTCATCCGCACCATCGCCGAGAAGCGGGGCCGGAACGCGGACTGGGCCGAGAGGGCGGTCACCGAGGCGGCCTCGATCACCGAGACCCGCGCGGTCGAGGAGAACGTCGTGGATCTCGTGGCGCGTTCGACCGAAGCCCTGCTCGACGAGATCGACGGCCGTGAGGTCGAGGTCGTGGACCGCACGGTCACCCTGCGGACCGCCGGCGCCGAGGTCGTCACCCAGGAGAAGGGTCTGCGGTTCCGGATCCTGGACACCATCGCCAACCCCAACATCGCGTTCATCCTGATGATGATCGGGATCTGGGGGATCTTCTTCGAGCTGATGAACCCCGGCGCCATCCTCCCCGGCGTCGTGGGCGGCATCTCGCTCCTGCTGGCGTTCTTCGCGCTGCAGGCCCTGCCGGTCAACTACGTAGGCGTGATGCTGATCCTCTTCTCGCTGGTTCTCTTCATCGCGGAGGTCAAGGTGGTCTCGTACGGGCTGCTGACCGTGGGCGGCGCGATCGCCTTCATCCTGGGGGCCACGATGCTGTTCGAAGGACCCGGGAGGTTCTTCGCCGTCTCGTGGAGCGTCATCATACCGATGGCGGTCCTGACGGTGGGGTTCTTCGTCTTCGCCATGCGGCTCGCCTACCGGACGTGGCGCTCCAAGCCCACCACCGGACGCGAGGGGCTGGTGGGCGAGCGCGGCGTGGTGCGGCGGCGGATCGATCCCGTCGGAAAGGTGGCTCTGCACGGCGAGACGTGGACCGCGCGAGCCGATGAACCGATCGAGGCCGGGGCCGAGGTCGAGGTCGTGGGCGCCGAGGGGCTGACGCTGGAGGTTCGCCGCGCCGGCTGAGGAGGCGGCCGCCGAGAAGGCCGGGATCCGGCGGCGGATGGAGGCGCTGCGGGCCGCGATCCCCGCCGAGGAGCGGGAGGCTGCCTCGGACGCGATCGGACGGCGGCTCTTCGCGTCGACGGCATGGCGAGACGCCCGATCGATCCACGCCTACGTGGGCGTGGGCCCGGAGGTCGCCACCGTCTCGATCCTCGAACGCGCCTGGACCGAGGGGAAGCGCGTGGCGTGCCCCAAGGTGGTGTGGCGCCCGCAGGGGTTGACCGCGTATGTGGTGGGATCGCTGCAGGAGCTGGTCGAGGGCCGGCGCGGTCTCCGCGAGCCCGATCCCGATCGCGCCTCCGTGGCCGAGAGCCGCTTCGACCTCGTGCTGGTTCCCGGCCTGGCGTTCGACCGCCGGGGGGGTCGGATCGGCTACGGCGCGGGCTTCTACGACCGCTTCCTGACCGAGGTCGAGGCCCTCAAGGTAGGGCTGGCTTACAACTTGCAACTCATCGATTCGGTTCCGGTCGAGGCGCACGACGTCCGGGTGGATCGGATCCTGACCGAGAAAGAGGCGATCGACTGCAGGATCGAGCGCCGGGAGTCGGACCGGCGGGAGGAAGCGTGATGAACGCCATTCGCATCGAAAACCTGAGGAAGACGTTCGGCACCTTCCCGGCCCTCGAGGGGGTGTCCCTCGAGGTGGAGCGCGGGGAGCTGTACGGCTTCCTCGGCCCCAACGGCGCGGGGAAGACGACCACCATCCGCATCCTCACCGGGCTTCTGCTGCCGACCGGCGGAAGCGTGGCGGTGGCCGGGTTCGACGTCGTCGAGGAGCCCCTGGAGGTGAAGCGGCGGGTCGGCTACGTCCCCGATCGCGCGTTCCTCTACGAGAAGCTGACCGGCCGCGAGTTCCTCGAGTTCGTCGGCCACCTCTACGGAATGGATCCCCGCGCCGTGCGTCGGGAGGCCGACCCGCTGCTCGAGCGGTTCGAGCTGCTACGGTGGGCCGAGGAGATGGTGGAGGCGTACAGCCACGGCATGCGGCAGAAGCTGGCCATGACCGCTTCGTTGCTCCACCGGCCGGAGGTGGTGATCATCGACGAGCCGATGGTGGGCCTCGATCCCCGGAGCGCCAAGCGGATGAAGCAGCTGTTCCTGGAGATGGTGGACCGCGGCCAGACGGTGTTCCTGTCCACCCACACCCTCGAGGTGGCCGAGGCGCTGTGCAGCCGGGTGGCGATCATCCGGCGGGGCTCGATCGTGGCCCAGGGCACGATCGATGAGCTGCGACGACAGGCCCGGCACGACGACGGCTCGCTCGAGGCGGTGTTCCTGCGATTGACCGAGGAGAGCGACGAGACCCCTCCGCCTCCCCTCCTCGAAGAGGGTGACGAGGGCCCCGATCTGCGGATCGTCCGGGGCGGGCCGTGAGGGGCCTGCTCGCGCCGCGCTGGGCGGCGGCGAGACGGGAGCTCGGCGGGGCGGGCGGGAGCCGGCTGGCGGTCCTCGGGGTCCTGGGGAGCGTCTTCCTGGTGGGCGGCTATGCGATCTCCGTCCGGCTCCTGCGCCACTTCGTGACCGTGGACCCCGATCTCGGACGGATCCTCGCCGCCAAGCTGCTCGCCCTGCTGTTCCTGATGCTGCTCGGCTTCCTGATCTTCTCCACCCTGATCACCGCCGTCTCCCAATGCTTCCTGGCGAAGGACCTGTCGCTGTGGGTCGCCGCGCCGGTGCCGTGGTGGAGAATCTTCCGCGCCAAGCTGGCCGAGGTCGCCGTCCTGGGATCGTGGACCGCGCTCTTCCTCGCCGCGCCGGTGTGGGGGGCGTACGGCACGGTCTTCGAGGCCGGGTTCGGCTACTACCTGGCGCTCGTGGCGGTGACCGTGCCTTCGGTGATTCTCGTCTCCGCTCTCGGCACGCTCGTCGCGGTGGCGCTGGTGAACCTCTTCCCGGCGCGTCGCGCCCGGGACCTCCTCTCGCTCGTCGCGCTGGTGTTCGTCGCCGGGATGGTCGTGCTGTTCCGGGTGATGCGGCCCGAGCAGTTCGTCCGCCCGGAGGACTTCGGCACGTGGGCCGACTACCTGGTGTCGCTCTCGAATCCCATGGTGCCGTGGCTGCCCTCCTACTGGGCCAGCCGCATCCTCGGCGAAACGCTGGGGATCTACCAGTCGACGTCATGGACCGCGGCGGCCTGGTACATGGCGCTGCTGGTGGGGACGACCGTGGTGGTCGTGGCGGTGGCCGCCGGCGTGTTCCGCGAATCATTCACCACTGGATTCTCACGGTCCCAGGAGGCGCGGCAGGTGAAATGGACCCGTCGGATCTGGTGGCGCCGGATGCTCGAGGCCGCGGTACGGCCGTTCCCGCGGCGGGTGCGGGCGATCGTGGTGAAGGACGCCTCCACGTTCTTCCGCGATCCGTCGCAGTGGTCCCAGATGTTCCTGCTCCTGGCGGTGGTGGCGGTCTACCTGTACAACTTCATGGTCCTGCCGCTCGATCCCGCCGGGGGGACGGGCTACTTCATGCGCAACCTGCTGGCGTTCGTCAACGTGGCGCTGGTGGGCCTGGTGGTCACCGCGCTGGCCGCCCGGTTCGTCCTGCCGGGCGTGAGTCTCGAAGGCGGCACGCTGTGGCTGCTGCGGACCAGCCCCCTGACCGAGAGCGAGCTGCTGTGGGCGAAGTTCTGGGGTGGATTCATCCCGATCATCGTCGTGGCGGAACTTTTGGTGGTCCTTTCGAATAGATTACTACACACGACGTTCCAGCTGGAGGTGCTGTCCGTGGCCGCCGTGTTCTGCCTGTCATCGGCGATCACCGGGTTGGCGGTCGGTCTCGGGGCCGCCTATCCGAGGTTCGACGCCAACGACGGCGCCGAGGTGGCTTCCGGCTACGCGGGCTTCCTCTTCATGGTGCTGAGCGCGCTGCTGGTGCTGTTCGCCGTCACCGTTCTGGCGTGGCCGGTCTACCACTCGTTCCGCGCGACCTGGCTGGGTTGGGGCGTGGGGGCTCGCGAATGGGGCGGTCTGGCCGCCGGTCTCGCCTCGGTGGGAGCGCTCAGCGCCATCGCGCTGGTGCTGTCGATGCGGCGCGGCAGACAGCGACTCGAGTTGAGAGAGGAGTGACCACGTTCCGGTGACAGGGATCCCGTTCCACAGGCCGGCCCGACGCCTCGCGTCCGGGTTGCTCGCGGTGGGGCTCGGTCTCGCGACCGCCGCCGGGTCGCTCCTCGCCCAGCCCGTGGGCTCGAGCGAGGGCGTCGGCTCGCGCTCGGCGGGGGCCGCCACCTCGAGCCCGGAGTCGGTCGCCGACCTCCTCGACCCGGTCGTGAAGAGGCGCGCGGGCCGGGTGGGCGTGGCGGTGTACTCCGTCGACCGGAAGGCTCCGCTCTACCTCCACAACGCCGACGAGGCGCTGCTGCCCGCCTCGAACATGAAGCTCTACACCACGGCCGCCGCGCTGGCCCGGCTGGGCCCCGACTTCCGGTACACCACCTCGCTCTACGCCGACGGCCCGATCCGCTCCGACGGCACCCTGGAGGGGAACCTGCTGCTGGTCGGCCGCGGCGACCCGACGCTCTCCGGCCGGTTCTACGCGGACAGCGCCCCGTACGTCTTCGACCTCTTCGCGCAGGCGCTGCGCGAGCGGGGGATCCGGCGGATCGCCGGCGACCTGATCGGCGACGCCTCGTACTTCGAGGACGAGCCCGTGGCGCCGGGTTGGGACGCGGGGAACCTCCTGTGGTGGTACGGCGCGCGGGTCAGCGCGCTGTCGTTCAACGACAACGTCGTGGTGATCGAGGTCCGGCCGGGCGGCGCCGTCGGGGCCCCGCCGCGCGTCGCGTTCGTTCCGCGGGCGGACGGCCTGATGGTGGTGAACCGGGTACGGACGGTGGGGACTCGCGGGGGGCGTTCGATCGGGATCAAGCGCCGCCCGGACCTCGGCGGGTACGAGATCTGGGGGCGAATCCCGATCGACAGCCGGCCCCTGCACTACGTGGTGGCCGTCGAGGATCCGCCGGCCTTCGCCCTGTCCGTCCTGCGCGCCCGGCTCGAGAGCTCGGGGATCCGCATCGACGGAGCCGAACGGGTCGTCCACTCGCGAACCCGTCTGCCTCGCCGGCCGTGGCAGCTGGTGGCGAGCCACACCGGCCCCCGGCTCGTCGAGATCGTGCGGGTGATCAACAAGCGCAGCCAGAACTTCTTTGCCGAGCAGGTGCTGAAGACCCTCGGCCGGATGTTCGAAGGCGACGGATCGTTCGCAGACGGGCGGAAGGTCGTGGTCTCGGTCCTGCGCGAGCTCGGCGTGCCGGCGCGCGAGTTGTGGGTCGACGACGGCTCGGGGCTCTCCCGCTACGACCGAGCGACGGCGCGGACCACCGCCCAGCTCCTGGTCGCGATACGGGATCAGGATTGGTTCGAGGCGTACTACCAATCGCTCCTCGAGGCCGGTCGGGACGGGGACCCGCGGCGTCTGGACGACGCGGCCGCGGTCGGCAACGTCCGCACGAAGACGGGAACGCTGCGGGGCGTCTCCGCCCTCTCCGGCTACGTGACCACCCGCGACGGAGAGCTGCTGGCCTTCAGCGTGATCACCAACGGAGTGCCGGGTGGGAAGGGTGCCTCGATCTCGATCGAGGACGCGGTCGCCGAGCGGCTGGCCCGCTACACCGTCTGGCATCCCCCTCTGCTGGAACGCGACACCGGCCGCTAGTACACCTTCCCGGTGTACTGGCTACAGGTCAGTCTCCGCGAAACCTGTACGCGAGCTTGATCAGCCCCGCGGCGCCGGCGAGCGCCAGGGAGGAGAGAACGACCTTGGCGGTCGTCGTGAGCGGCAGCCCGAAGTGGAGGGAATGCTTGTGTCGGCTGGTCCGGTCCGTGGGGGAGCGGGAGGCGCGAACGTAGTCTTCGGCCAACCCCTCCAGGTTGCGCCGGATCGCCTTCCGCAGCTTGCGCACCGCGTTCGCCTCCGAGGTCCCGTACGCGACGTACCCGGGCAGGGCCGGCGAGGTGGCGACGAAGGCCCCCTCTTCCTCCTGCTCGACGATGACCTGGTAGTCCTCGTCGTCGGCGTCGGTCCACAGAAAGTCCAGCATGCGTCGACAAGGTAATCGAGCCTCAGGGGATCCGGCCAATGGACCGCCTCCCCCTGGATCGTGCGGCCGTGATTGAAACCCGCGAGACGATCTCCGACATTGGAGACATGCGCGCCGCGAACGTGATCCTCGCCCTGGTGGCGACCCTGGCCGTCGCCGGTGGCGCTCGCGGTCAGGAAGCCGACCTCGCGAGCGCCCTGGGAGGCTACGACGCCTCGCTCCGGCCACTGGGCGACCTCGTCGTCCACGCTGACTTCGATGGTGACGGCGACCGGGACTTCGCCGCGGTGGTCACCGACGGCAGCCGCTCGGTGTTCCTGGTCCTCCAGGCCGGGGAGGGCGAATGGCAGGTGCGACCTCTCTACGCCCGGCTGCCCGATGTCCCGGTCCGTCTGCGGGTGATCCAGCCGGGCTCCCACCGGGTCCTCGACGCGCAACGGACCGTCGAGCTGCGCGACCCGGGAGTGGAGCTGATCTTCCCCGGCCGCTCGAGCGCGCTGTATGCCTGGCGGGACGGCCGGTGGCAGGTCTACGGCACGGAGAACTACTAGCAGGCTGTTGAAAATGGCCCATCTCTGCGTTGCGCTCCCTCGGGCAGCCTGCGGCGTGGCCGTGCTTCGCACGCGGCCCACGCCTCGGCTGATCTCAGTCGCGCGCCTTGACCTTGGCCATTTTGAACAGCCTGCCTCTTTTTCAAGGACCTGCTAGAGGGGTCAGACCCTGACGAGCGGCTCGCCCTCGTCGTCGGGGTCGACCTCCAGCGCTTCCAGGAAGCGGCGTTTCACCTCCCGGGCCGTCCCGTCCTCCTCGCCGTCCAGGCGGATCTGCGCGCCGGCCATCCGGCCGTGTCCGCCGGCGGTGCCGAGCTCGCCCACCACCCGGGCGATCGTACGGCCGGCGTCGTCCTGCTCCTGGCGGGTCCGGAGGCTGAGGTAGAGCCGGTCCTCGTGGCGCCCCATCACCAGCACGTGGTCCACCCTGTCGAGGGGGATCAGGAAGTCGGCCAGCTCGGCGACGAGATCCGGGTTCTCCATCTCCCCGACGTCGGAGACCAGGGCCCGGGCGTGGATCAGGCTGGCCCCGAGGGCGGTGTGGAAGGCCTTGAAGTACTCGCGCGGGATGCGGGGCTTCTCGATCCGGTTGAGCAGGGTCAGATCGGCCCGCGGGAAGATCTCGAGGTAGGCATGGAGGTCGGCCTCGCTCGTCTCGCGCTCGAGCTCTCGAGTGTCCGACTTGATCCCGAACAGCAGCGCGGTGGCGAGCTTGGTCGGCAGGTCGAGCCCGGCCGCCTTGAGGTAGTAGAACATCATCGTCGACGTGGAGCCGTACTCGGTCCGGACGTCCAGGAACGGCGCCCGATCGGCCTCGTCGCTGCGCGGGTGGTGATCGATCGCGATCGAGACCGGCAGGTCGGGGGGGAGCGAGTGATTCCCCGCCCCGGGCTGGGTGTCGATCAGGCAGTGGGTCCCGTACCCGTCGAAGTCGATCCGGCGGAGAGACTCGAGGCGGATGCCGAGGAGCTCGACCATGGCGCGGTTCGAGGCCCGTCCGATGGTGCCCCCGTGGACGATCACCGAGTCGATCTCGAGCCGCTTCGACAACAGGTGCTGAAGCGCGTAGGCGCTGGCGATCGAGTCGGGATCGGGATGGTCGTGGGTATAGATCGCGGCCGGACGCTCGGGGTCGACGCTGTCGAGCAGCTTCTCCAGGAGGCGCTGAGCCTCGCTGTTCGCCTCGGCGGGGGTGGCCCGCCGCTCGGCTTCCGGAGTCGCCATGCCCCTACCCCAGCTGCCGGAGCACCCGGCGGGCGATGTCCCGGAACCGCTCGGCGATCGGCGAGTCGGGCTGGGCGTGCACGATCGGCTCGCCCTCGTCCCCGCTCGGCGTCACCGCCGGGTGGAGCGGGATGGTTCCGAGGAACGGGACCGAGTGCCGCTCGGCGATCGCGCGGCCGCCTCCCTCGCCGAAGATCGGGTGCTCGGATCCGCAGTCGGGGCAGACGAAGGTCCCCATGTTCTCGACGATTCCCACCACTCGGGCGCCGACCTTGTCGAACATCTTGAGACCCTTCCGGGCGTCGATCCCGGCGATCTCCTGCGGGGTGGTGACGATCACCGCCCCGTCGAGCGGAACGCCCTGGGTGAGCGTGAGGTGGGCGTCGCCGGTTCCCGGCGGCAGGTCGACCACCAGCCAGTCGAGGTCGTTCCAGACGACCTCCCGGAGGAACTGGGTGACCGCCGAGTGGACCATCGGGCCGCGCCAGATCGTCGGCGTCTCCTCGTCCACCAGGAAGCCGAGCGACATGAGGTCGATCCCGTACTTCGGGATCGGCCGGATCTTCTTGTCGGTCGTGACCTGCGGCTGCGCGCCCTGGAGACCCATCATGGTGGGAACCGACGGGCCGTAGATGTCGGCGTCGAGGAGGCCCACCCTGTGCCCCTCGGCGGAGAGCGCGAGCGCGAGGTTCACGGCGACGGTGGACTTGCCGACTCCCCCCTTGCCGCTCGCCACCGCCAGGATGCGCTTCACCCCCGGGACGGGTTGGGCCGGCGAGGGCTTCTTCAGCGGGCCCCCGGCCGCGCCGGGCTTCTGCTGGAGGGCGATGGTGACCTTCTCCACGCCTTCCACCGCCTCGACCTCGCTCTTGATCGTCTTGATCACCGTCTCGGAGAGGGGCCGCTCCGGATCGACGAGGATCCGGAACGAGACATCGCCGTCACCGAGCGAAAGCTCCTTGACCCGGCCGAGGGAGATCAGGTCCTTGCCGCTCTCGGGCTCGGGGACCTTCCGGATGGCGCGAATGACGTCCTTTTCCTGCACGGCGGGCATGGAACGATCCTCGATTCGGGATGGTACGGATAACAGGCGGAATGCGTGCGACCGTTTACGAATATACCGGCATCCGGTGGGGAGGTCATATGCGTTCGGAGAGGCGAGGGAGCCGCTTCGCGGCGGGCCGCCGGCGGCGGCTCGGGGTGCTCGTGCTGACGGCGGGAGCGGCCCTGGCGAGCGCCGCGCCGGCGGCGGCCCAGGCGACGGTCGAGACCGGGGCTCCGGAGGTGCGATTCCATCTCGGCGGCGACGAGCTCCTCCCGATCGCGTATCCGGAGCGGTACGGTTCCCGGGCGTCGTTGGAGGAGGATGTCGAGTGGGTCCGCGAGAACTCCGACGCGCTGCGGGCGTGGTGGGCGGAGGAGGGTCCCACCTACCTCCGCCGGGTGACCGATCTCGCCGGGCTGCCGTGGCCCTACTCGGGCATCGACGTCTACCTGGTGCGTCACTGGCCGGTGGTCTCCATCGAGCACCCGCTCGTGCTCGCCCTCGAGGCCGTCCGCTCCTCGAGCGGTCAGCTCGAGCTGCCGGACGACGACGATCTCCGGATCCTGCTCCTCGCCCACCAGGTGGTCCACTACCTGCTCGACGACCCCGGTTTCCTGCCCCGCTCGCGGCGCGCCGCCGCCTACGACCACCCGTTCCTCCGGCCGGGCGACTTCGCCCTCGAGGCGATGGTCAACTGGCTCACCTACGAGGCGCTCGAGGACGTATGGGGCAGAGACCGGCTGCGGCGCGCGACCGCCGAAGAGCTGTGGCGCGGATTCAATCCCAACCACGCCTTCGTGACCGGCGAGCTGATGGAGCGTTGGAGCCTGTCGCGGATGCGCCCGCTCGCGGAGTGGCTCGCCGCGCACCCCGAGGGGAGCGAGGTCTTGGACATCGCCGAGCGCTACCGGAGCGAGGCGGTGTCCGCCGGGCGGGCCGTCGAGGAGCGGGAGATCCCGCGGGAGGACCGGACGGGGACCGAGTACGGGGTCGACCTCGGCGCGACCTTCGATGGCGAGGTGTTCGTGGCTTATGTCGACGAGGGCTCGGCCGCGGCCCGGGCGGGGCTGCTCCAGGGGGACGTCCTGGCGACGATCGAGGGCCGACCGGTGGACGACGTGGTCGAGGCCCAGCGGCGGATGAACGAGTCGTGGAGCCGGAACGAGGAGATCAACCTGAGCGTGCGCCGGGGCGAACGAGAGGTCTTCGTAACGATCGAGGGATGAGGGAGGGCCGCGCCGAGTAGCGTCGGGCGACGGGCCGCGGCTAGATTCGGAGGACGCTCGAGCGGCCTTTCCACCATCCCTGGATGACCTCCGACATCTATCCATCCCTGACGCGTACCGCGGGTCTGTTGCTGGCGACGCTGCTCGTGGCCGCGGGGCTGGCCGCGGTCGCGTACGAAGCGCTCCCCGGTTGGCCGGAGATCGTCCGGATGGCCCTGCCCACCGAGATCGCGCTGGCTCTGGCGCTCGCGTGGGCGGTCCGGAAGAGCGGCCTGGGTTGGCGCAGGGCCCTCGCCTGGCGGAGGATCGAGGGCCGGCACCTGCTGCCGCTCGGCCTCGTCGTCGTCGGCTCGATGACGGTCTTCAGCGAGCTCTACGTGGTGATCCAGAAGCTGGCCCCGGTGCCCGAGGCGTTCGAGGCCGCACTGAGGGAGCTGCTGGAGATCTCCGGTCCGCTGGACGCGATCGCCACGCTCGCGATCGCGGTCGTGGTGGCGCCGGCGCTCGAGGAAGCTCTGTTCCGGGGCGCGATCCTCCAGGGGCTCGCGCGGCGGTACGGCCCCCGCTCGGCCACGGTGTGGACGGCGGTCTTCTTCGCGCTCTTCCACCTCTACAACCCGTGGCAGGTCGTCCCTACGTTCTTCCTCGGGATCGTGCTCGCCTGGCTCGTCCTCACCACCCGATCGCTCTTCTCCGCGGTGCTGGTCCATTCGACGTTCAACGCCGCCTCTCTCGCGGTGTTCGCGGCCGACATCGAAGCCGGACCGCGGGCGGCCGAAGAGGTCCCGTGGCTCGTGGCCGGGATCGTGGTCCTGCTGGTGGCGGGGAGCCTGTGCCTGCTCGGGGGGATGGCCTGGATCGAGCGCCAGACGGGCGGCGGCTGGTTCCGTGACGTGACCGCGGACTCCGAGGATCGGGACGACGACGACGCCGGGAGCGGCTATCCAGTCTCTTCCACGGAGGTCGGGCCCTCCACCGCCCGTCGATAGCGGCCCCGGGCCAGCTCCACGGCCTCGAGGACAGGACCGGCTTCGATCGCTCGCATGCGCTCCTTTCGCCACTCCCGGCGCGGAGGACGCCACCCCTCTCCCGGATCGTGGTAGCCGTCGACCACGAGTTCCGGGAACCGGCGCCCGGGTCCGTGGCGCGCCGGGTCGGTGGCGCCGAAGACGCCCACCGAGGGTACGCCGAGGCCGACCGCCACGTGATAGGGGCCGGTGTCGGGCGCGAGGACGATCGCCGCGGCGTCCAGGAGCCAGAGGAGCCGCCGGAGATCGGCCCCGCGCTCGTCGGAGACCGGGCAAGCGGCGAGCCGCTCGATCGCCGCCGCGCGCGCGGACTCCCGCGGGTGCGGCCCGCCCACCAGGCAGACCTCGTATCCCCATTCGCCGTGGAGCGTCCCGGCCACCTTCGCCCACCGCTCGGCGGGCCAGTCCTTCCACTCGCGGGAGGTCGCGGCGACGATGGCGGCGACGGGTGCCGATCGTCGATCGAGAAACGCCCGCCGGGCCTCACGCTCGGCGGGGGAGAGCGGGAACGCCCATTCGTAGCGGCGAGGGACCCGCAGGTGGTCGGCGAACTCGAGGTACTGCTCGAGAACGTGGTCGCCGGGCCGAGCGGGGATGCGCTCGTTGGTGGAGAGCCAGTTGAGCTCGCGCGCCCGGGCGCGGTCGAAGCCGAGCTTGCGCGGGGCGTCGAGGATCGCCGTGGCCAGGCTCGCCTTGCCGTAGATCTGGAGGTCGACGACGAGGTCGAAGCGCTCTCCCTTTACCGCCCGGCGGAAGTCCCGGAAAGCCCGCCAGCCCCGGCGGCGGTCCAGGATCCAGGTCCGGTCCACGGCCGGGTGGGGCTCCACCAGCGCGGAGGGGACGGGCTGGACGATCCACTCGATCCGGCCGCGGGGGAGCGCGGCGCGGAGCGAGGCGGCGAGCGGGAAGGCGTGGACCACGTCCCCGATCGCCGAGAGGAGGACGATGGCGACGCGGGCGTCGGGCAGCATCACGATTCCCGGCGACCGCCGCTCCAGCCCGCGCGGAAGGCGGCCTCGTCGGCCTCCGTCCAAGCGATCCTGCCGTCCCGGACGGCCTTGGCGACCGAGCGGCGGAAGCGCGCGAGGTTGCGCTCCCCCCGCGAGGGATCGTCCGGCGCGAGGCGGGCGCGGTCGAGGTCGAGGAGAGCCGCGCGCCAGGCCTCCCCGTCGTGGCGGACGAAGAGGTTGGCGAGGTTGAGGTCGGGATGGTCGAGGCCGGCGGCGTGGGCGCGACCCACCAGCCCGCCGGCGGCGCCGAGGGCGGCCGCCCTCGCCTCCGGCGGGCAGGACCCGGAGCGGAGCAGGGCGAGGAGGTCTTCACCCCCCTCCAGCCATTCGGTCGCGAGGTCGGCGCGGTAGCCCGGAGCGGCATCGGTGGCCACCGCGGCCACGACCCGCGGCGTCGCCACCCCGGCGGCGCGCAGCGCCTCGCTGACGGCGAGCTCTGCGAACGGTCGCGGCGGACGGTCGAGGTAGCGGTCCCCCAGCAGGGGGCCCATCCACCCCCCGCGACGGTAGTGGCGGACCGCCGCGCGCGTCGGGCCGAGCGTGGCGACGTGGAGGGTCCCGCGGCCGGTCTCGACCGTCCGCTGGCTCCGCTCGGCGGCCCAGGCGTGGAGGGAGTCGGCGGCTCCCAGCGCCCGGCGAAGGGCCTCGGCGGCCGGTTCCCAGGCGACCGCCCGGTGGGTGTCCTGGCGCCAGCGAGAGTATCCCGGAGGAGGGAAGGGGCCCGCGACCCCGCCCCTCACGGGGCGCCCGCGGCCCTCGCCGGCGCCGCGCGGGAGACGAACCCGTTCACCAGGCGGTCGATCGCGTCGGCGGCCCCCTGGCCGCCCGTCTGATTGACGATCACGCTGAAGGCGTACTCGTGGCCGTCGAGGCCGGTGAAGTAACCGGAGAGCGCGTGGACGTTCTCGATGTATCCGGTCTTGGCCCGGACCCGGCCGGCCCCCACCGTGTTCTGGAAACGCCGCCTCAGCGATCCCCGCTCGGCGGCCACGGGGAGCGATTCGAGGAAGACCCCCGCCCACGGTCGCTCGCGGGCCGCGCGGAGCAGGCCCACGAGCGCCTCGGGGGTCGCCAGATTCGCGGTGGAGAGCCCCGAGGCGTCGCGCAGGAGGAAGGCGGTGGTGTCGACGCCCAGCGCCGAGAGGGTCTCCCGCTCCACGGCCAGCCCGGCCCTCCACGAACCCTCGCCTCGCTCCTCGAACCCGATCGTCTTCAGCAGCATCTCGGCGTGGAGGTTCTGGCTCCGGCCATTGATCGCGCCCACCACGTCGGCGAGCGGGACCGAGGTCCACGCGGCGAGCGCCACGGTGTCGCCGGTGGAGACCGGCGAATCCGCCGGATTGGAGATGGTGACGACCTGTCCGTCGATCGCGATCCCCCGCGCCTCGAGCATCTCGCGAAACACGGTGGCCGCCCAGGCGGCCGGGTCGACGACCGCGAAGTACTCGGTGAAGGATCCGGCGTCGAGCGGGACCACGCCGCGGGCGACGATGCGGTTGGTGCCGGGGACGCGGTCGAAGTCGAACGATCGCTCCGCGCCCGGCGGCCCGGTGACGGCGCGATTCTCCAGGGAGTAGAACGCGCTCGCCGGCTCGGCCTCGATCGTCGGGGGCTCCCCCGCCTCCTCGCCGGGTCGGACGTGGAAGTCGATGGCGTTGTCGTTGAACCCGAGAGCCGCGACCGGGGCGGCGTACCACCACAGCAGATCGTAATGGGCCCAGTCGCCCCGGAGGTGGTCGGCGTCCCACGACGACTCGTCGGCCAGCAGATCGCCGGTGACGCGCTCGAGTCCGCGGGCGGCGAGCTCGGCGGCCAGGGAGTCGAAGACCGCGGTCATCGACGGCGCGAACCGGCCGCTCAGGTTCGGGTCCCCGCGACCGTAGAGGACCAGGTCCCCATCGAGGACGCCGTCGTCCCCGATCGGTCGGGTGCCGTAGACGCTCGTCAACCACCGGTAGTCGGGCCCCAGTCGCTCGAGCGCCACGGCGGTGACCACCAGCTTCAGGTTCGAGGCGGGGACGAAGAAACGGTCGGCCGCGTGCCGCGCCACCCAGCGGTCGTCCGTCAGGTCGTAGAGCGCCACTCCCCAGTGGGCGCGCGCGAGCGACCCCCGGGCGACCGGGGGGACCCAGGGGGGCAGGCTGTCCCGGAGCTCGAGCGGAGCGGGGCCGGACCGCTGGGGCGGGGTGGTGGAGACGGTCGTCCGCCCTTCGCCGCTCGCGCAGGCCAGCAGGGCGGCCAACGCGAGGAGCGCGAGCGATCCCGGAGCGAGGGCGCGTGGGATCATGATTCGACGGAAGATATCACGCCGAGCGGACGAGAGACCCGCGCCGGCTCATTCGCCGAGAAGGGCGCGCAGCGCGTAGTAGAGGAGCGGCACGGTCAGCTCGTGGTGGCCGGTGAGGTGGAACCCGCGGCCGCCCTCGAGCACCGGCCGACCGATCACGTTCACGGTCGGCCGGTAGTGGCGAAGCACGTCGAAGTCCGCCGCGGTGAACTCCTTCACGGGGGAACCCAGGTGGCGGGCGACGTTCAGCGCCTTGACGAACACCTCGGGGAGCACCACCGCGGACCCCACGTTGGCCACGAATCCGCCGTCGGCCAAGCCCCGCAGGCTGGCCGCCAGGATCCGGAAGTCCCTGTGGCTCGCGGTCCCGGTCACCGCGGGGTCGAAGGCCGGGTGCTGGTGGACCACGTCGGCGCCGATCGTCACGTGGACGGTGAGCGGGATCTCGCGGCGGTACGCCTGGGCGAGGAGGCTCTGCTCGAGGTGGGGCGGCTCGGGCTCCCGCTGGAGAAGCCAGCGGCCGAGCGCCTCCCCGAGGCCCAGATCCTCGTCCAGTCCGGCGATCGCCGCCTCGGCCATCCACCGCCCCGTCTCGTCGGCCAGCCCGAAGGTGCCGTGGGCCAGGTTCTCGGTGACGTCCTCGGAGGTCTCGCCGAAGCAGGCGATCTCGAAGTCGTGGATGGCGGTCGCGCCGCTGAACGCCAGGTGGTCGATCCAGCCGCGATGGACGGCGTCGATCAGGTAGGGCGAGACCCCGGTCTTCACCACGTGGCCGCCGCAGAGCAGGACCACCGCCCGTCCGCGTCGGACGGCAGTGGCCCACGCGTCGACGATCGCCCGGAAGTCCGCGGCCGCGAGGAGGTCCGGCAACGTGGCCACCAGCCGCTCGACCGCGGGCGGGCTCTCGAGCACCTCGCCGAACCGGGTCACCGAGACCTTGCTCCCGCGGGAGGCGAAGGGAACCGGTCGGACATCGGAGAAATCGGCCGCGTCGTAGCGTGATCCCACGCGCGCGCAAGGTAGGGATGGAAGGGAGCGCGGGTCAATGCCCGCGAAGGGCTTCGGCTCAGCCGGCGTCGGACCGGACGAGCTCGGCCAGGAACGATCCCAGGCCGATCTTGCTCGAGATCTTCACCGGCATCTTCCGCTCGTCGGCGGTGATCCAGATCCGGTTCTCGCCGCCCTTCTTGAAGACGCCGCTGTCCGTGGTCAAATCGAGGTCGAGGACCCACGCCTCGTAGGTGCCGGCCGGCACCTTTACGCGCTCCTTCTTCAGGACGCGGACCGTGACGGGGTTGTCGTCGGGATCGGCGGAGTTCCGCAGCACGAACTTCGCGCCCGGCTTCAGGGGCAGCAGCCGGATGTAGTACATGAACGCCAGCTGGTCGACCGCCCGCGGGCTGGCCGGCTTCGTCTGCCCGTCCGGCTCAATCCGCAGGCTCCGCTGCTGGTCGAACCGGTAGTCGCGGGTCCGCTGCTCGCCGTTCTCCGTCGAGCGCTTCAGGTAGCGAAGGCTCCAGAAGCGCTGCGCGTCGAACCACGACTCCTCGTGGGTGTCGAGCTCGTAGACGAAGGAGACCGCCCTGTTGGTCTGCGCGTCGAAGACGATGTGATAGGCGGGTCTGTCTTCGTAACGGGTCAGGCCGGCGACCTGGATCGACATCGTTCCGGCCGGCAGGCTCCCGTATCCGATGGAGAACTGCAGGCGCTCTCCGGGGTCGAAGGGGACCTCGGGGAGCGAGGGACCCCCGTTCTGGGGGAGAGCCGGCGTCGCCAGGAGCGTCGCCAGGAGCGTCGCGAGGGACAGGGATCGCATCATCTGCCGTTATACGGGGATCGGGGTGGAATGTTCCCCCTTCGGGGGGGTCAGCCGGCGGCGGCCACCCGATCGACCCGTCCGGTCAGGGAGAGGTGGCTTCGCACCGTCTTGCCCCACCGATGACGCGAGGGACGCGGTCGGATGTCGAAGCGACACCGGGCGGGAACCTCGACGAAGGTGGGGTGGAAGCGGGCCACCCTGAGGAGGAGCTCGACGTTCGCCGAGGCGTCGCGGGTGGTGATCAGCGACTCCTGATAGGTCTCGAGCGCGCGCTTCAGGCTGCCGATCCGGTAGGCCCGGAAGGTCGACAGGTAGTCGGCCACCCCGGGAACCGGCATCACCGCGCGCAGCACCGTGGAGACCAGACGCGCCGAGGACCGGCGACTCCAGGGCACCTCGTCCACCTCGCTCTCGGGATGGGTCCGGGCCGCGACCACTACGTCCGCCCCGGCCTCGATCTCCTGGACCATCTCGGGGACGGAATCAGGCGAGTAGGAGAAGTCGGCTTCGATCGTGATCGCGATATCCCGCTCCGGGTAGCGCGACAGACGCGCCGCCTCTCGCACCAGGCGGTCCAGCGAGGGACCCAGCCCCCGGTTCTCGGCGTGCCGCAGGACCTTCACCGGCAGGAACCTCCGGTAGCGCTCCGCGATCCGGCCCGTGGCGTCCTTGGACCCGTCGTCGAGGACCACGGCCAGGTACTCGCGCCGCACGTCCTTCATGACCTCGCGGATCTTGTAGAGGAGGAGGCCGATCGTGTCCTCCTCGTTCCAGGCGGGGATCAGGAAATACACCATCGTCCGGCAATCTAACGGAGAACGGCGCCCCCGACGAATCGCGCGGCGGGGTCACTCCACGATCTCGATCCGGTCCTCGGCGTTCGGAACCACGCACAGGAACTCGAACGGCGCGTCGACGACCTCGTAGAAGTGGGGAACGGCGGCGGGGATGTAGAGCACCTGTCCGGCGGAGACCTCGTGGACCTCGTCTCCGATCCCCACCCGGGCGCGACCGCGGATCACGTACTGCTCGTGTTCCACCCGATTGGTGTGACGGGGCATGCCGCCCCCTTCGCCCATCGAGAAGAGGCGCATCGCGAAGTTCGGGGCGCCGTCGGACTCTCCGAGGAGGGGGCGCATCGTGGTGGCGGTGCCGGCCTCCACGAGCCGCCCCTCCACCTCCTCGCTCCGCTTGACGACGCCCGGACCGTCGACCGGCGTCACGGCCCCGTCGTCCCCGTCTCGACCGCCTTCCGCTCCTGGATGGCGTGGACGATCTCGACACCCACCGTTCCGCTCGACTGCGGGTTCTGTCCGGTGATCCAGGCGCCGTCCACCTCGACGTGGTCGCTCCACGGCTCCTCGGCGACGAATTCGGCGCCGCGCTCGCGGAGCCGGCTCTCGAGCAGGAACGGCATCGCGTCCTGGAGCCCCGTCTCGCGCTCCTCGGCGTCGGTGAAGGCGGTCAGCCGGACCCCCTCCACGAGGGGCCGACCGTCTTCGTCCTCGATGTTCGCGAACGCGGCCGGCCCGTGGCAGACCGCGGCGATCACCCGGTCGCGGCCGGCGAGGTCACGGACGATCCGCTGCAGTTCGGGATCGTCCGGAAAATCGAACATCGTCCCGTGGCCGCCGGGGAGGTAGAGGGCGTCGAACTCCTCGGGCACCACGTCCGAGAGGCGCAGGGTGTCGCCCA
Organism: Gemmatimonadota bacterium; assembly: GCA_019347645.1. Lineage (GTDB taxonomy): Bacteria > Gemmatimonadota > Gemmatimonadetes > JACCXV01 > JAHWKZ01 > JAHWKZ01. The sequence continues at coordinate 22,872 of JAHWKZ010000006.1, forward strand.
GGCGAGCCCGGGCGGCCTCCCATTCGCCGGCGTCTTCGGGCTCGCTGCTCGGATCGATCGGAACCACCCCCCCACGCGGGCTGGCCACCTCGACGGTATAACCCTGTGCCACGAACGCGTCGTAGGGCCGAGCGAACTCTTCGAGCCAGACGCCGGTGGGGTTCTCCTCGTCGACGGCGTCGTGGCTCGTGACGACGACGAGGATTCGAGTGTCGAGCGGCTCCTCGTTCATGGGGACCTCCTGATCGGGACGGGCTTTCAGGATCGTTTCACCGTCCACGCTACTCCTCCCCGACTACCGCGCGCTGTCGGGCGCCTGACGAGGCCAGTCCAACCTCTCGACCATGGAAGGCGTTTGCCTCTGTGAGCTTGACACGGACCGCGAACCGTGCTAGAAAAATAGCACCCTGCTGGAGACGTAGCATCTCGACCGGACCGAAGCGATCGGAAGCCGGAGGAGTCGGACGATGGCGATGTCGAAGAACCTCTATGGCGAGCTGAGCCGCCGCGAGCGTCAGATCATGGATATCGTCTACCGCCTGGGGCGGGCCACCGCCGCCGAGGTCCGCGAGAACCTGCCGGACCCGCCGAGCTATTCGGCGGTCCGCGCGATGCTGCGGGTCCTCGAGGAGAAGGGCCATCTGGTCCACGAGCAGCAGGGGCCGCGCTACGTGTTCGTGCCGACGGTCTCCGTGGAGGCCGCCCGGAAATCCGCCATCCGGCGGCTGATGAAGACCTTCTTCGACAACTCCCTGGAGGAGGCCGTTGCAACCTTGCTGGCCGTATCGTCGTCCAACCTGTCCGAAGAGGAGCTCGACCGTCTCGTGCGATTGATCGAAGAGGCCAGGAAGGAGGGCCGCTAATGGACCATCTGCTGCTCGACCTGGCCCTCAAGGGGACCGTGGTGCTGCTCTCCGCGGCCCTCGTGGCCCGGGTCCTTCGGAACCGATCGGCCACGGCGCGGCATCTGGTGTGGTCCGTCGCGCTGGCGAGCTTGATCGCCTTGCCGCTCCTCTCCGTCACGCTACCCGGCTGGCGGCTGGCGATCCTGCCGGCCGCGCCGGCGGCGGCGGCGGGGTCGGCGACGGCCCCCGCTCCCGACGGCTCGCCGTGGGATCGGATCGCGGTCCTCGCGTGGCTCGCGGGCGCCGTCGTCGTGACCGTCGGAACGGCCGTGGGGAGCCTTCGCGTATGGTGGCTGGCTCGAAGCTCGGACCCCCTCGACGACCCCGACTGGAGCGCGCTCGCGTGTGGGGTGCGGGGTCAGCTCGGCCTCGCCCGTAAGGTGCGCCTGCGGATCGTCGAGCGGTCGGTGATGCCGATGGTGTGGGGCGTCCGCCGGCCCGTCGTCCTGCTGCCGGCGAGCGCGTGGGGCTGGAGCGTTTCCCTGCGTCGACACGTCCTGCTGCACGAGCTGGCCCACGTTCAGCGACACGACTACCTCGTGCAGGTCGTCTCCCGGCTCGCGCTCGCGATCCACTGGTTCAATCCGTTGGCCTGGGCCGCCGCGCGGTGCCTGCGGGTCGAGCGCGAGCGGGCCTGTGACGACCATGTCCTGGGCCACGGCGCCAGCCCGTGCGACTACGCGCAGCACCTGGTGGAGATGGCGCGCCGGCTCCGGCCGTCCCGCCGCTCCGTGCTCGCGCTCGGCATGGCGGACTCCTCCCGATTCGGGGAGCGGGTCGCGGCGCTGCTCGACGAGCGGAGGTGTCGCCGCGTGCTGACGGGCCGGCTGGCGGTCGGGGGCGCGCTGCTGGCCGCCGGTGTCGTCGTTCCGCTGGCCGCGATCCGGCCCGCGGCGCGGCCCTCGCCTCCGGCTCCGGTCGCGATGGCCCCGGCGGAGGCCGCGACTCCGCCAGGGCCGAGCCCGGCGGCGAACGTCCAGGGGACGGCCGACCGGGCCGAGCCCGCGCGGACCGCGGCCGAGCCCGCCGTACGACGGCCGCCGCCCGCGCCGCGGTCGGAAGCGGCCGCCCGGGCCGCGCAGATCGTGCACGTCGATCCCATCGAGGTGATCGTCGAATGGGAGGGCTCCTCGAGCGGAGTCCTGGAGGCGAATACGACCCGGGGGGTCCCCCGTCCGCCGATCGCCCGGGTCGAGTATCGGAGCTCCGCCGGCCCTGGCGAGTGGCCGGACGGTTGGATGTCCTCGTCGGAGAAGGTGTCGGAGACGTGCGAGGGGGAAGAACGGGAAGCGCCTGCCCGCCCCGCCCAGCTGGTCTCGACGACGCCGGAGACCGGGACGCCCTGACGTAGAGCGAACCGTCCGTCCAGAATCGGAGGAAGACATGCACCGCATCCTCGCAAGGGCCCTGCGCCCCGACGGGAAGACCGTATCCGTAGGGCTGCTCCTCGCGCTGTCCTCGAGCCTCGTCGCGCAGCCCCGGATGTCGGACGTGGGCGAAGAGGGGGCCGACCCGGGCGGCGAGGGCAAGCTCATGCAGGCCGTACGCGTGCAACGAGCTCCGGCGCCGACCCTCGACGGCGTCCTCGACGATACCGCGTGGGGGCAGGCGGTCTGGGTCTCGGACTTCGTCCAGAAGGAGCCCGAGCAGGGCGCGGCCCCGACCGCCCCCACCGAGATCGCCTTCGTCTACGACGACGTCGCGCTCTACATCGGCGCGAGGATGACGGCTCCCGCCCCGGGGAGGATCGCCGACCAGATGACCCGGCGCGACGACATGAGCACGGGAACCGATCGGCTGATCGTCTCGCTCGACACCTATCACGACGGACGCACGGCCTACAGCTTCGCGGTTACCGCCGCCGGTGTGCGGATCGACTGGTTCCACCCGACCGATCGGGAGGGCGATCACGACCACACCTACGACCCGGTCTGGGAGGCGAAGACCGCGGTGGGGGAGCAGGCGTGGACGGCCGAGCTGCGGATCCCCTTCTCCCAGCTCCGCTTCAGCGGCGCCTCCGATCAGGTGTGGGGGGTGAACGTTCATCGCACCATCCCGGCCATCGACGAGGAACAGTACTGGGTCCTCGTGCCGAGGGACCAGACCGGCTGGGCGAGCCGCTTCGGAGATCTGGTGGGGGTGCGGGCGATCGAGCCGTCGCGGCGGATCGAGATCCTCCCCTACGTGGCGAGCGAGGCGACCCTGACCAGCGACGCCCTGGTGGACGAGGACGACCCGTTCGAGGACGGATCCGACGCCACCCTTCGCGCCGGCGTCGACTTCAAGATGGGGCTGGGTCCCAACCTCACCCTCGACGCCACGATCAACCCCGACTTCGGGCAGGTCGAGGCCGATCCGGCCGAGGTGAACCTCTCCGCCTTCGAGACGTTCTTCCCCGAACGCCGTCCCTTCTTCACCGAGGGGCAGCAGATGCTTCAGGGGAACGGCCCCCCGTTCTACTACTCGCGGAGAATCGGCGCGCCCCCGCACCGCTTCCCGGGCGGCGACTTCCGCGACACGCCGAACACCTCGACCATCCTCGGGGCGGCGAAGGTCACCGGACAGCTCGAGTCCGGCTGGTCGGTGGGCGCGATCGCCGCGCTGACCGACGACGAGACGGCGCGGACGTTCGACCTGGAGACGGGGACCTTCGAGGAGGTCGACGTGGAGCCGGTGACCGGCTACGGCGCGGTGCGGCTCCAGAAACAGTTCGGCGCCGACGCGTCCACGATCGGCGTCACCCTGACGGGGGTGGAGCGGGGGGTCGAGAACGGCGACGCGCTCGCCGCGCTGCTGCCGGATCGCGCGTTCACGGGCGGGGTCGACTGGAATCGCCGCTTCGACGGCGGGGCCTACGAGCTCCGCGGCCACGCCGGCTTCAGCCACGTCGCGGGTGACTCGGGGGCGATCGCGCGAATCCAGCGCTCCAGCGCCCACTACTATCAGCGGCCGGACGCCGGGCACGTCGACTTCGATCCGCTACGGACCTCGCTCTCGGGCTGGTCGGCCGCTCTCGGTGGCGGCAAGCGGAGCGGCACCTGGCGGTGGGACGGCGGCCTGTGGGGGGACTCGCCGGGCTTCGAGATCAACGACCTGGGCCGGCTCGGGCGCGGCGACGACATCGCGAACTGGGGGAACGTCAGCTACAACGTCACCGAGCCCGGCGCGCTGCTGCGGCGCTGGAACCTGGGGCTGTTCACGAACAGCAGATGGAACTTCGACGGCGTGCTCCGGAACCGGAATATCGGGATCTTCTCGAACTGGACGGCGAAGAACTTCTGGAACGGCTGGTTCGAGCACGGACGCGACGTCGAGGCCCTGAACGACGCGGCCACCCGCGGCGGTCCGCTGATGGAGCGGCCCTCGCGCTGGTGGGCCGCGTTCGGCGTATTCAGTAACTCGAATCGCACGACGCGCTTCGGGATCCGTTCGGTGGTCTCCGCCGACGAACTCGGCGGCTGGTCGTGGCGGGTGGACCCCGAGTTTCGCGTCCAGCCGATCGACCGGCTGACGCTGTCCACCCAGCCCCGCTACATCCGGAGGCGAGGCTCCCGGCAATACCTGGCCACACTGGACGGAGGGACGGAGACGACGTTCGGGAGCCGGTACGTGTTCGGGTGGATCGACTACAGCGAGGTCGCCGCCCCGCTGCGCGCCGACTGGCTCTTCGGTCCCGACCTCTCCCTCGAGCTCTACGCCGAGCCCTTCGCCGCCAGCGGCCACTACTTCGACATCGGCGAGCTGGCCGCGGCTCGGAGCGGCGACCTGCGCACCTACGGGGAGGCCGCGGGGACCGCGATCGTCCGCGACGAGAGCGGCGGCTATACCGTCACCGACGGCGATGCCACGTTCGCTCTCCGCAATCCCGACTTCGACGTCCTGTCGTTCCGCTCGAACCTGGTGTTGCGGTGGGAGTGGCGGCCGGGGAGCACGATGTTCCTGGTGTGGCAGCAGAACCGCTCGGCGTTCGGGGAGCGGGGGGAGCGGGTGTCCGGGGGGGATCTGTTGGAGGCGCTGGAGTCGGACGGGGAGAATGTGATAGCCGCGAAGTTCACCTACTACCTCCCCTTCTAGCGCGGGAGCGCGCAAGGCGGGCCGTCTCGGCCCCTTCGCTCCTCGGCGGTCCTGCGGCGTGGGTTTTCCCACGCCTCGGCTCGCCTCGTCGCGGAGTGACCGATCCGGCCCACCTATCGCGCTCCTCGACGGGAAGTCTCGAATCGAGGCTCTATCGCGCTGCTCCTTCGGCGGGATATCCCTCGCTTCACGGGCGTGAGCACGGGCGGGGAGTGGCGCGGGCTCGCGGCCGCCCCCATCCCACCACCGCGTATCCCGCCGCCACTCCCATCCCGCGCCGTCCTCTCACTGCGCGC
>JAHWKZ010000070.1 GCA_019347645.1 Gemmatimonadota bacterium
CTGCTCGACGGTCCCGACGTGGGCGTCGATCGCTGGCTCTTCGCCGACAGGCTGGAGGCTGCCGGGGGAGGATTCCCGAACCGGATGGCGCCGAACACCGCGGTGGCTTTCGTGGGGATCGGCGTCTCGCTCGCGCTGCTTCGCCTGGAACGACGCGCCGGGTGGGCCCAGCTGCTGGCCCTGATGGTGGGACTCCTCGCGCTCCTCACGGTCGCCGGTTACGCCTACGACATCCACGGCCTGTCCGGGATGAGAGATCACATTCCGATGGCCCTCAACACCGGCGTGGCCTTCCTCGCCATCGCCGTCGGAGGCGTCCTGGCCCGGCCGGATCGCGGCCCCGTCGCCGTCCTCTCGAGCGACCGTATCGATGGATACCTCGCGCGCCGTCTCCTCCCCGCGGCCTTCGTGGTGCCCTTCGGGCTGGGGTGGCTCCGGAGCCTCGGCGAGAGCGCGGGATGGTACGGCACCGGGCTCGGCGTCGGCCTGATGGTCGTCTCGAGCACGATCATCTTCGCCGCACTCGTGGCCTGGACCGCGCGGATGGTGGACCTCGCCGACGAGGAGCGCGCGCGTGCGGAAGCCGAGCGGGTCCGGCTCAACCGCGAGCTCGAGGAGCGGGTCCGGGAGCTGGACGCGGTCAACCGAGAGCTCGAATCGTTCGCTTACGCCGTCTCCCACGACCTGCGGGCGCCGCTGCGCTCGGTCGCCGGGTTCGGGGAGGCGCTCGAAGAGGACTGCGCCGATCGCCTCGACGAGGCGGGGCGCGACTACCTCCGCCGGATCCGCGACGCCGCGACCCGGATGGGACTGCTGATCGACGACCTCCTCGGCCTCTCGCGCATCACCCGCGCCCCGCTGGAGAGCGAGCCGGTGGATCTCTCCCTGCTCGCCCGGCGCATCGCCGACGACCTGGAGCTGGCGGAGCCCGGACGGACCGTGGAGGTCGTGATCGAGCCCGGACTGCGGGCCACGGGCGATCCCCGTCTCCTCGACGTCGCGCTCCGGAACCTCCTCGGCAACGCGTGGAAGTACACCCGCCACGCGCCGCGGGCGCGGATCGAGTTCGGATCCACGCTCGCCGACGGAGCGACGGCGCTCTACGTCCGGGACAACGGGGCCGGCTTCGACATGGAATACGCCGACAAGCTCTTCGGGGCCTTCCAGCGCCTCCACGGCGTCGACGAGTACGAGGGCACCGGGATCGGCCTCGCCACGGTCCAGCGCATCGTCCACCGCCACGGCGGTCGGGTGTGGGCCGAGGGGCGGGTCGGCGAAGGGGCGGTGTTCTGGTTCATCCTGGAGAACGGGAGGAGCAAGCCATGAAGAACGGATCGATCCTGCTGGTCGAGGACAACCCCGACGACGTCGAGCTGACGCTGCGGGCGTTTCGCAAGAACCGGATCGGTAACGAGGTCGTCGTCGAGCGCGACGGCGTGGAGGCGCTGGAGTGGCTCTTCGACAGGCAGCACCGACTTCCACAACTGATCCTGCTCGACCTGCGGATGCCGCGACTCGGGGGCCTCGAGGTCCTCGAGCGGATCCGCGCCGAGGAGCGGACCCGCCGCATCCCGGTCGTCATCCTCACCTCCTCCGACGAGGAGCGCGATCTCGTCCAGAGCTACGATCTCGGGGCGAACAGCTTCATCCGCAAGCCCGTCGAGTTCGACAAGTTCGTCGACGCGGTGCGGCAACTCGGCCTGTACTGGCTCGTCCTGAACGAGTCGCCCCGTGAAACCGGCTGAGCGAAGGGACCTCCGCGTCCTGTTCGTCGAGGACGACCCCGACGACGTCGCGCTGCTCCTCCGCGAGCTGGCCCGCGCGGATTGGCGGGTGGAGCACGAGCGGGTGGAGACCGAGGAGGCGATGCGGCGGGCGCTCGAGAGCTCGGAATGGGACATCGTCATAGCAGACCACCGGATGCCGCGCTTCAGCGGTCCGGCCGCCCTCGCCCTCGTGCAGGAGACGGGGATCGACCTGCCGTTCATCATGGTGTCGGGGACGATCGGCGAGGAGCTGGCCGCCGAGTCGCTGCGCGCGGGAGCGGAGGATTTCCTCGTCAAGGACACCCTCTACCGGCTGGTGCCCGCCATCGAGCGCGAGCTCCGCGACGCCGAGGACCGGCGATCGCGTCGCCGAGCCGAGGAGGCGCTCCACGAGCGGGAGAAGATGCTCCTCCAGGCCCAGAAGATGGAGGCGCTCGGCCGCCTGGCCGGCGGCGTCGCCCACGACTTCAACAACCTGCTGATGGTGATCCGCGGCTACGCCGAGCTCCTCGGCCAGGATGCCGCGAACTCCGGGAGACGGGAGATCGAGGAGATCCTGGCCGCGGCCGGCCGGGGGGCCGACCTCACCCGCCAGCTGCTGGCTTTCAGCCGCGGGACGGTGGAGGAGTCGCGGGTCGTCGATCTCCACGAGGTCGTGGAGGCCCTCGAGAGGATGATCCGGCGCCTTCTGCCGGAGACGATCCGGCTCGAGATCCGGCTCTCGGCCACGAAGAGGCGGGTCCTCGTCGACCCCGGCCGGATCGAGCAGGCGCTGCTCAACCTCGTGGTCAACGCCCAGGACGCCATGGCCGGCGGGGGCCGGCTCGAGATCGAGACCCGGAACCCGGACCCGGATACCGTGGAAATGGTCGTCCGGGACACCGGCGTCGGGATGGAGCCCGAGGTCGTGGACCGGATCTTCGAGCCGTTCTTCACCACCAAGGAGGAGGGGGACGGGACGGGCCTGGGCCTGGCGATCGTGTACGGAGTCGTCGAACACTCCGGCGGGGCGATCGCCATCGAGTCGCGGCTCGGGGAGGGCACCGCGTTCACCATTCGCCTGCCCCTGGCCGCCGAATCGGCGGCGCGCGGGGCCGCCGAGGCTTCCAGCGTTCCGGCGTACGACTCCTAGCCTCCCCACATCGCGCCTGTTGCGGCGATGGTCGCTCCCGTCGCAACTTGATGCCCCGTCGTATCCAATCGGCGATCATCCCATGGAAGGAGGCATCCCACGGAACGTGTCGAGGGTCTCGCCAAGCTGACCGGGACGGAGCGGTACGTCGACGACCTCCCGCTCGACGACGCTCTGTGGGGCGCCACCGTGCGCAGCCCGGTCCCGCGCGGCCGGATCCGGGAGGTCCGCTTCGCCTCCGGGCTCGACCGATCGGAGCTGGTCGTCGTGGACCACCGCGACCTGACGGGGCCGAACGAGGTCCTGCTGATCGAGCCTGACCAGCCAGTCCTGGCCGCCGATCGGGTGCGCCACCTCCACGAACCCGTCCTCCTGCTCGCCCACCCCTCGCGGGAAGCGCTCCGCCGCGCGGTGGCCGCCGTCGAGATCGTGGTCGACCCCGAGCCCCCGGTGCTCGACTTCACAGTCGATCCCCCGCCGGGCGGCGTCCAGTACGGCGACGACAACGTGCTGAAGCGGCTCTCGATCGACAAAGGGGACGTCGAGACGGCGCTGGCGGGCGCCGCGAGGATCGTCGAGGGCGAATACCGGACGGGGGCGCAGGAGCACGTCTATCTCGAGAACCAGGGGATGGTGGCGTGGGAGGAAGGCGACGTCCTCGTGGTCAAGGGGAGCCTGCAGTGCCCCTACTACGTGCTGAAGGCGCTGGGCCACGCGCTGGGGCGCGGCCCCGACCGGGTGCGGGTCGTCCAGGCGCCGACGGGCGGCGGGTTCGGCGGCAAGGAGGAGTACCCCTCCCTCGTGGCTCTCCACGCCGCGCTGCTGGCGCGGAAGGCCGGGCGACCCGTCAAGCTCGTCTACGAGCGCGGCGAGGACATGGAGGCGACCACCAAGCGCCACCCCTCGCTCGTCCGCCACCGGACCGGCGTCGACGTGGAGGGTCGCCTGCTCGCGCAGGACATCGAGGTCGTGCTCGACGGCGGGGCGTACGTGACTCTCTCTCCCGTCGTCCTGTCACGGGCGATCATCCACGCGGCCGGGCCGTACGCGTGCGACCACGTCCGGATCCGCGGCCGCGCCGTCTTCACCAACTCGCCCCCCTACGGCGCCTTCCGCGGCTTCGGAGCGCCCCAGACGATCTTCGCCAACGAGCGACACATGGACGTGGTGGCGGCGGCGGTCGACCTCGACCCGATCGAGCTGCGGCGCCGGAACCTGATCGAGAACGGCCAGTCCACCGCGACCGGCCAGGTGATCGACGACGGGACCGACCGGACGGCGCTGCTCGACCGCGCGGTCGAGCTCTCCGGCTGGCACGAGAAGAAGGCCGCGCACGCCGAGCTCGCCCGGCGCCATCCGTGGCGCCGCCGGGGGATGGGCCTCGCCTGCTTCCACCACGGTGCGGGGTTCACCGGGAGCGGCGAGGTCGTCCTGGCCTCGCGCGTGGACGTCGCCGGTCTGGCCGACGGTCGGATCGAGGTCCGGTCGGGCAACATCGAGATGGGACAGGGCACCCTGACGGTCTTCACCCAGATCGCCTCCGAAGCCTCCGGCCTAGCACCTTCCGCCATCGCCCTCGCCGAGCCGGACACGGCGCGGGTCCCGAACAGCGGTCCCACGGTGGCGTCCCGGACCGTCATGGTCGTCGGCCGGCTGATCGAGCGGGCGATCGAGGACCTGAAGGCGCGTCTCGGCCTGCCTCCCGATGCCGGCGGAGACCGGTTCGCCGAGGCGATCCGCGCCGCGCACGCGGAGCGTGGCGAGGCTCCCGTGGGGACCGCCACCTACCAGCCACCTCCCGGAGTCGAGTGGGACGAGACGACGTACCGCGGGGACGCCTACGCCGCGTACGCGTGGGCGGTCTACGTGGCCGAGGTCGAGGTCGACCTGCGGACCTACACCACCCGCGTCGTGGACTTCGTGGCCCTCCAGGAGGTCGGCAAGGTCCTCAACGAGACGCTCGCCCGCGGCCAGATCCAGGGCGGGGTCGTTCAGGGAATCGGCTGGGCGCTGATGGAGGACGTGGTGCTGGAGGACGGCGCGATGGCCAACGCCCAGCTCACCAACTACATCATCCCGACCTCCGACGACGTGCCGCCGATCCGGGTCACGTTCGAGGAGACCCCCTACGCCCACGGCGCTCGCGGAGCGAAGGGCCTCGGCGAGCTGCCGATCGACGGACCGGCGCCGGCGGTCGTCAACGCGGTGGCGCGAGCCACCGGCACCCGACCGACCACGGTCCCGCTGACCCCCGAGCGGCTGATGGAGCGGCTCGAGGAGGGTCGCGCCGATGTCGCCTGAGCGTGGATCGTACGCGGATCCCGCTGTCGACTATCACGTCGAGATCGCCTTCACGCTGAACGGAGCCGAGGTCCGGATCCGGGTCGACCCCGCCGAGCGCCTCCTCGACGTGCTCCGCTACCGCCTCGGGCTCACCGGGACGAAGGAGGGGTGCGCCGAGGGCGAGTGCGGCGCGTGCACGGTGTGGATCGACGGCCTGCCGGTGGATTCCTGCCTCGTCCCGGCGGTCCAAGCGCGCGGGCGCGAGGTGGTGACGATCGAGGCCGTCGACCCGATGCGGCTGCGGCCCCTCCTCGAATCCGGGGCCACGCAGTGTGGGGCCTGTACTCCGGGTGTGGTCATGACGGCCCTGTGGATCCTCGACCATCCCGACCTGCTCGAGACTCACACGGTACGTGAGCTGATGGCCGGTAACCTCTGCCGCTGCACCGGATACGATGGAATCGTGGAGGGGGTCCTGGAAGCCCTGGAGGCGACGCGGGACACCGAAAGGGAGCCGGCGTGAAGGTCGAGGCTCCCGCCACCCTGGACGAGGCGCTCGCGTGCCTCCAGGCGGCCCCGCTCGTCCCGCTCGCAGGCGGGACCGACCTGCTCGTCCACTGGCCCGGGAACCTCGAGGCCAAGGCCGGCCACTACGTGGACCTCTGGGCCCTCGACGAGCTGCGCGGGATCCGCCGCGACGCCGAGGGGCTCACGCTGGGGGCGCTCGCCACATACTGGGACGCGATCCGCGATTCCCGGATCCGCGAGGAGTTCCCGATACTCGTCCAGGCGGCGCGCCAGGTGGGGGCGATCCAGATCCAGTCGCGGGGGACGTGGGCCGGCAACGTGGTCAACGCCTCGCCCGCCGCCGACGGCGTGCCGGTGCTGATGGCGCTCGACGCCGTCGTCGTCCTCGCCTCGGCCAGCCGCCGTCGGGAGGTCCCGCTGGACGCCTTCTACACGGGATACCGGACGACCGTCCGCCGCGCCGACGAGCTGGTCGTCGCCGTCCGGCTGCCGGACCGCGGCAACGCCGTCCAGACGTTCGTGAAGGTCGGCTCCCGACGCGCCCAGGCGATCGCCAAGGTAGGCCTCGCCCTGGCCCGCTCCGAGGCCGGCTGGCGAGTCGTGGCGGCCAGCGTGGCGCCGACGGTGGTCCGCTGCCGGACGGTCGAGGCGGCGCTGGACGCCGGCGACGCCTTCGCGGCGCCGGAGGACCTCCTCCCGCTGTTGCGCGAGGACGTGACCCCGATCGACGACCTGCGATCCACCGCTCGATACCGGGAGATGGTCCTGGCGCGGGTCCTCTGGCACGCGATCGCCGAAGCCGCGTAGACTCGCCGGCCGTGCCGAGCTCCCTTCCCTCTCAGGCGAGCGACGCCGCTCTCGGGCGTGTCGCCCAAGCGTGGCGCGAACGCCACGCCCGTTTCCCCGGCGAGACCGACGCCCGCCAGCCCGTCCACACCGTCTACGGGGGCGCGCACCTCTTCCGCCACGATACGGCGCGCCGGCTCGGCGACCTCGCCCTCCGATCGCTGGAGGCCTACGCGCCCGACGCCGAGACCTTCGCCGCGGCGATCCGGCTCGCGCCGGGACTGGCCGCCACGGTCCGGGCGCGCGTGATCGAGAAGCTCGAGACCGAGCCGGTGGAGGACTTCCGGATCGATTTCGAGGACGGCTACGGGAGCCGTCCGGACGAGGAGGAAGACGCCGCCGCCGAGGCGGCCGCGCGCGAGGTGGCCAGAGGGCTGGACCTCGGGACGCTCCCGCCGTTCGTCGGGATCCGGGTGAAGACGCTGACTCCCGAGCTCGGCGCCCGGGCCGCCCGGACGCTGGACCTGTTCGTCACCACGCTGCTGGAGAAGACGGGCGGCGCCCTGCCCCCCGGCTTCGTGGTGACGAACCCGAAAGTCGTCGTCCCCGATCAGGCAGCCGCCCTGGCGGACCTCTTCGAGGCCCTGGAGGACCGCTCCGGCCTCGAGCCCGGCTCCCTGAAGATGGAGCTCATGGTCGAGACTCCCGGGTCGGTCCTGGACGAGCGGGGCCGCGCCGCGCTCCCCGCGCTGGTCGAGGCCGCCCGCGGCCGGTGCGTGGCCGCCCACTTCGGGGTCTACGACTACACCGCGTCCCTCGGGATCACTGCGCTCGACCAGGACCTCGACCACCCGGCGTGCGACTTCGCCCGCCACGTGATGCAGGTCGTCCTGCGCGACACCGGCGTCTGGCTCTCCGACGGCGCGACCAACGTGATGCCCGCGCCGGTCCACCGGGCGCCCGAAGCCGGCTCGCTGACGCCCGAGCAGGCGGCCGAGAACCGCGCGGCCGTCCATCGTGGCTGGGATCTCCACTACCGCCACGTC
>JAHWKZ010000071.1 GCA_019347645.1 Gemmatimonadota bacterium
ACCACCCCGGGCGACCACCCCTGGAACTTGGAGAACTCGTCGACGATCCAGGCCATCACCTCCGGATCGGTGTTCACGTCCGGGGCCGGGATGTCGAGGTCGGGTCCGATGAACATGTGCATCCGCTGCACGAAACGGCGGGTGATCTCCGAAAGGTCGCGGCGCGTCAGCTTCTTCGGATCACAGTCGACGCCGCCTTTCGCCCCCCCGAAGGGGAGGTTCGCAACGGCCGTCTTCCACGTCATGAGCGAGGCCAGGGCCCGGATCTCGTCCAGGTCCGCCTGGGGGTGATAGCGGACCCCACCCTTGTAGGGACCCCGGGCGCCGTTGTGCTGGACTCGATAGCCGATGTAGACATCCAGGGTCCCGTCGTCCCGCCGCACCGGCACCTCGACCCGCATCTCGCGGTACGGGGTCTTCAGCAGGAGCCGGAAGTCGTCTTCGATTCCGGCCGCCGTGGCCCCGAGATCGAACCAGTGGTTGACCGCGGCGAACGGGTTCGCCTCGATGTCCACCGTGGGAGCGGTGGATCCGGTCCCGGCTGCCTCGAGGTCCTCCGACATGGGACCGGCCAGTATACCACCCCCGCGGGAGCCCGTCATCGTCCGCCTGGACGCCGTCTTACAGCCTTTCGCGGCGGGCCGGCGTAGTGTAGAGAAGGTGGTCGTTCCTCGTTGCTCCGGAAGGAGGCGTCGCCCATGCCGCTCGATCCTCATGCCCGCTCTTCTCCCGTCGACTGGCTCGAATGGGGACCTCGGGCCTTCGATCGCGCCCGCCGGGAGGAGAAGCCGATCCTGCTGCGCATCTCGGCCGTCTGGTGCCACTGGTGCCACGTGATGGACGAGAAGACCGACGCCGATCCCGAGGTGGCCCGGCGGATGAACGAGTGGTTCGTCCCCGTCCGGGTCGACAACGACGAGCGGCCGGACGTCAACGATCGCTACAACCTCGGGGGCTGGCCCACGACCGCCTTCCTCACCCCGGAGGGCGAGCTGATCACCGGCGGGACGTACTTCCCCGCTCCCCAGATGCGGGAGATCCTCGAGCGGATCCACGAAGGGTGGAGCCAGCACCGGGAGGAGCTCGACGCGGAGGTCGAGCGGATCCGGCGGCGCCGTCGGGAGAGCCTGGAGAAGCGCGTCCCCGGCGATGCGGCGGGGCGCGTGACGGGAGAGGCGATCGCCGACCTGGTCGAGGCCGCGCTCGACACCTACGACTGGCGCCACGGGGGCTTCGGCACGCAGCCCAAGTTCCCCCAGCCCGAGGCGGTGCGGCTACTCCTGCACGCTCACGCCGGCTCCGAGGCCGACGGCCCCCGGGAGGCGGCGGAGAAGACGCTGATTCGCATGCGGACGGCCGGCGAGGCCGAAGGCAGGACCTACGGGCTGTACGACCATGCCGCCGGCGGGTTCTTCCGCTACTCCACCACCCGCGACTGGACCGAGCCCCACTTCGAGAAGATGTGCGAGGACAACGCCCGTCTCGCGCTCGCGTACCTGGACGGGTGGCGGCTCTTCGGCGAAGAGCTCTACGAGGGGACCGTGCGGGGGATCTTCGACTTCGTCCTGCGCACGCTTTCCGATCCCGACGGCGGCGCGTACGGGAGCCAGGACGCCGACGGCGAGGCCGCCTACTACGGAAAGCCGCTGGCCGAGCGGGCCGAGATGGAGACGCCCTTCATCGACCGTCGCTTCTACGCGTCGTGGAACGGGATGATGGTGGTCGCGGCCCTTCAGGCCGGGGCGGCTCTCGGCTGGCCCGAGCTCGACGACTGGGCGCGACGGACGCTGGAGCGGCTCGATCCGGAGCTCGCGACGGACGCGGGGGGTGTCCGGCGGGTGCTCCGTCCCCAGGACGACGAGAGGGTCGACGACGAGGCCCCGCTGCTGCTCGGCGACCAGGCGTGGTGGCTCCGGGCGGTCCTGGCGGCTTACCAGGCGACGGGGGACCCGGCGTGGCGGGACCGGGCGGTCGCCCTGGTCCGGTTCGTCGAGCGCGAGCTGTTCGATGTCGAGCGGGGCGCCGCACGGGATCGAGCGTCCGGTGGCGCGGAGGGTGGCCTCTCGGATCCGCACTGGCCGCTGGCCGACAATGTGGCCCTGGCCGAGGGACTGATCGCCCATGCCGCCCTCGGCGGCGGCGAGCGGTGGCGCGAGCGGGCCGCGGGAATCCTCGCGGCGACGCGCGAGGAGGCGCTGCGCCAGGGGGTTCACGGGGCCGGATGGGGCCTCGCCGCGGCGCAGGTCGTCTCCGATCCGATCCGGGTCCACCTCGTCGGCTCGACCGAGGCTCCGGAGCTGCGGGGGCTTCGCACGGAGGCCGGACGCGCCTGGCTCCCCGGGGGGGTGACGGAGATCCTGGATCCTTCGCGGGACGGAGAGCGCCTCGCGTCGCTGGGATACCCGACGGACGGGCCGCCGCGCGCGTACGTCTGCATCGGCGATCGGTGCCTGGAGCCCGCCTCCGGGCGGGAGGAGCTCGTCGAGCGCATCGCGGAGGCGCTGGCGGCTCGTTCGTAGGAGTCCGTCCTGGTACCGGAGAGTCTACCCCCCGGTGTCGAAGGCGATCGTCGCCGGCGGCGCCATGTTGCCGAGGCGGTCGGTGATCGTGACCGCCAGGGTGTGGACGCCGGGCGGCAGATCGACGGGCGGAGGGAGGGGCAGGAAGACCTGACTCCGGCCGGCCGGGACCCAGGAGCCGAGCGCGTACACCGAGCCGTGCGAGGTCGTCAGTCGGAAGGCGAGCGTGCGGCGATCGACCTCAAACCCGGCCCGGTCCGTCCACCGCGCCCGGACCCCGTTCTCCACCCGCTCGAGCTCGACCGCCGGCGGCGGGAACGCTCGTAGCGTCCCGGCGTCCAGCCGCGCCACCGCCAGGACCGCCTCCCCCTCCATCTCGTGCCCCGCGTGCCCGTTGAGCCCGAACGCCAGTCGCCCGGCCGCCGGCGCCGTCCACACGGTCGGCTCGATCGGCCAGGCGAACGGTCCGGAGTCGCCGAACCGCGCGATCACCGCCCCCACCGGCGCGTCCGGCACCGGCCGCCCGCCCACGCCCGGCTCCCCGACCTCCACGTCCCGCGCCACCCACACCGCCACGCTCTCCCCCGCCGCCAGCGCGACCGCCGGATTCACCCCCGGCGACGCGGCCCGCACCACCACCGTGTCCGCCACGACTCCGGCCGGGATCGTCTGCGCGGTCAGCACGTGAGGAAGAGACAGGGGAAGGAGCGAACCGGCCAGGGCCAATCGCAGGCCCACGACGATCACGGCAGGAAGGGCGTCCCCCGGGCGGCCCCGACCATCAGCCCGTGAACGACTCCAGGGCCCGCGCTCGGGAGGCGTGACGAAGACGCGCCAACGCCTTCTCCTTGATCTGCCGCACCCGCTCCCGGGTGATCCCCAATACCGACCCGATCTCCTCCAGGGTCATCGACTCGTCCCCGTCGAGCCCGTAGTACAGCCGGAGGATCTTCGCCTCCCGGGCCTTCAGGGTCCCCAGCGACTGCTGGATGGTGTCCTTCATCGCCCGGTCGAAGGCGTGGTCGTCCGGCGTGGGGTTGTAGTCGTCGGGAAGGTAGTCGAGGAGCTTGTTGTCCTCGCCCGGCGTCAGCGGGGCGTCGAGCGAGAGGTGGGACTGCGAGATCGCGAGGGTCTTGCGGACCTCCTCGATCGAGATGTCGAGGCCCTTGGCGATCTCCTCCGCCGATGGCTCCCGCCCCAGCTCCTGCAGCAGCGCGTTGGAGCGTCGACCGATCCGGTGCAGCGTACCGGCGCGGTTCAACGGCACCCTCACGATTCGTGACTGCTCGGCGAGCGCCTGGAGAATGGCCTGTCGGATCCACCAGACGGCGTAGGAGATGAACTTGATCCCCTTCGTCTCGTCGAACTTGTGGGCGGCCCGGATCAGGCCGACGTTCCCCTCGTTGATCAGGTCCGCGAGGGACACCCCCTGATTCTGGTACTTCTTCGCCACGCTCACGACGAACCGCAGGTTGGATCGCACCAGCTTCTCCAGCGCCGCCTGATCTCCGTCGCGGATCCGGCGGGCCAGCCGGGCCTCCTCGTCGCGCGTGATCAGCGGATACCGGCTGATCTCCTTGAGGTAGAGGTCGAGGGATCCCTCGTCGAAGCTCGTCTTCCTGGACTTACCGAGTGCCACAGCCATGCAGGTCCCGGTCTCCCTTCTGGCGTATGGACGGCGGGCGCCTCAGGGGCGCCGGCGGGTGGTGGATTCCACCGAGTATATCACACCCCTCGACTCCTGTAAATCGAACCCTGGCACGGAGGTCGGTGCCCGTGGGGGGAGGGGCGGTCTCCGCCCCGCCCGCGGATCGTTCAGTGGATGAGGCTGCCGATCCGGCCGAAGCGGATCTCGTCGAGCCACGGGATCGGCTTTCCCGTGTCCTTCGAGAAGTAGACGATCAGCGGCTGGCCCTTGATCGCGAGCTCGGGGACGAACCCCCAGTAGCGGCTGTCGGCCGAGTTGTCGCGGTTGTCGCCCATCACGAAGTAGTGACCGGGGGGCACCACGAGCGGACCCCAGTCGTCGCGCGAGGGGCGGTACGCCTCCGGGTCGACGCCCGGCGCCAGGAATCGGCTCTGCCACTTGAACTGCGGGCGGTACTGCTCGTCGAGACCGTCGACGTGGCGTACGTAGGGCTCGACCTGCCGCTCCCCGTTCACGTACAGCGCCTTCTCCCGCATCTCGATCGTGTCTCCGGGCGCCCCGACGATCCGCTTCACGTAGTCCGGATCGGGATCGTACTCGTTGTAGGGGTCGGGATAGACGAAGACCACGATGTCCCCGCGCTTCACCTCGTCGAAACCCGGCAACCGGACGTGGGTGCCGGGGATCTGCGCGCCGTAGACCGCCTTGTTGACGAGCAGGAAGTCGCCGATCAGGAGGGTATCCTCCATCGACCCGGTCGGGATCTTGAAGGCCTGGACGAGGAAGGTGCGGATCAGCAGGAACAGCACGAAGGCCACCGCGAGCGACTTCGTCCACTCCCACGCGACCTTGCCGAAGGAGCCGTCTTCGACGGTCCTCCTCGGCGGCGTCCTGCGCTTCTTCTCGGTCACGACGTTTTCTCCTGGCTCCTGTGGACGGCCACCCGGCGGCCGATCTTCCACGCCGCACCGGTGATTCAGCCGGCGAGCTCCTCCAGCGTCTCCTCGAAGATCTCCAGCGCCCGGTCGGCCTCCCGTCTGGTGAGCACCAGCGGAGGCGCCCAGCGGACGGTGTTCGCGCCGCAGCCGAGGATGAGCAGGCCCTTTTCGAAGCACCGGCCGACGATCGCGTTCCGAAGCTCCCGGGCCCGTTTCTTCGATTCGCCGCTCTCGACCATCTCGACGCCGATCATGAGTCCCCGGCCGCGGACGTCGCCGATGACGTCGAAGCGCGACTGCAGCTCCCGGAGCCGCTCGAATATATACCCGCCCACCTCCGTGGCGTTCGCCATCAGCTCGTCCTCGAGGAGGCGGATGGTGGCGATCGCCGCCTCGCAGGCGACGGGATTGCCGCCGAACGTGGACGCGTGCGCACCCGGCTTCCAGTCCATCAGCTCGGCGCGGGCGATCAGCACGCCCAGGGGCATCCCGCTCGCGATCCCCTTCGCCACCGCCACCATGTCGGGCTCCGCTCCGGTGTGCTCCACGGCGAACATCTTCCCGGTCCGGCCCATGCCGCTCTGGACCTCGTCGAGGAACAGCAGGATCCCGTGCTCGCGGCACAGCTCCTCGATGGCCTCGAGCCACCCCTCCGGCGGGACGACGTACCCGCCCTCGCCCTGGATCGGCTCGACCACGAGCGCGGCCACCTCCTCGGGCGGAGTCGTCGTCTCGAAGATCCGGTTCAGCTCCTCGAGGCTGGCCTCCACCGTGCCGCCGCGGTACGGATCGGGATACGTCGCGTGGGTGACCCCCGGCAGGAGCGGGGCGAAGCGATTGCGCTGGACGGCCTTGGACGCCGTGAGGCTGAGTGCGCCGAACGTCCGGCCGTGGAAGGCGCCGCGGAAGGCGATGAATCGGGTCCGGTTGGTATGGTAGCGGGCCAGCTTCATGCCGGCCTCGATCGCCTCCGCCCCGGAGTTGCCGTAGAACACCTTGGCCCCGTCCCCGCCGGGAAACAGCTCGGAAAGCTTCTCGGCGAGGCGGATCTGGTTGGGGTAGTAGAAGTCGGTCCCCGACATGTGGATCAGGCGCGCCGCCTGGTCCTGGATCGCCTTCACCACGTCGGGATGGCAGTGGCCGGTCGCCGCGACCGCGATCCCCGCGCTGACGTCCAGGTACGCGTTGCCGTCCACGTCCCACACGGTGCATCCCGAGCCCCGTTCGATCACCGCCGGATACTCGCGGGTGTAGGAGGGGGAGATCGTGGCCCGATCACGCTCGATCCACGCCCGCGCCTTCTCGCCGGGCGGCGCGATCACCAGCTCGGGCGTCGTCCGCGACTCCGCCCGGATTCCGCCGCTCTCCATCGTCTTCTCGGTCATCGATCCTCCCTCAGGTGTCGATCTGGGCCTTCTGCAGCTTGCCGCTGTAGTCGACGTACACGGTCTTGGTCTCGGTGAAGAAGTCGTAGACCGGCCAGCCGCCCTCGCGGTGGCCGTTGCCGGTGTCCTTCACCCCCCCGAAGGGGAAGTGCGCCTCGGCGCCGATGGTCGGACCGTTCACGTAGGTGATGCCGGCCTCGACCCGATCGATGGCGCGGAACGCCCGGTTGACGTCGCGGGTGTAGATCGAGGACGACAGGCCATAGCGCACGCCGTTCATCACCTCGATCCCCTCGTCGAAGTCCGTCACCCGGATCACCGAAAGGACCGGCCCGAAGATCTCCTCGCGGGCGATCCGCATCCCCGGCTCCACGTCGACGAAGATCGTCGGTCGATAGAACCACCCCTTCGACAGACGGCCGTCGTCGGGGGGTGAACCGCCGGTGACGATCTCGGCGCCTTCCTCGCGCCCGATCCGCACGTACTTCTCGACCTTCCGCCGCGCGTCCTCGTGAATGAGGGGCCCCACGTCCACGCCCTCCTCCCGGCCGTCTCCCAGCACCAGCGCCTCGGCGCGTCGGACCAGGGCATCGACGAACTCGTCGTGGACCGCGTCGTGGAGGATCAGCCGGCTCGTGGCGGTGCAGCGTTGACCGGCGGTCCCGAAGGCGCCCCACAGCACCCCCTCCAGGGCCAGCTCGAGGTCGGCGTCGTCCATGACGAGCTGGGCGTTCTTGCCCCCCATCTCGAGCGAGACCGGCTTCGCCTTCGCCCCGCACGCGGCGGCGATCCTCTTGCCCACCTCGGTGGAGCCGGTGAACGAGACGCCGGTCACGTCGTCGTGATCGACCAGGGGCGCCCCGGCCTCGGAACCGAACCCGGTGACCAGCCCGATCACCCCCCCGGGGAGGCCCGCCTCGAGAAGG
>JAHWKZ010000072.1 GCA_019347645.1 Gemmatimonadota bacterium
ATCGGACCGACCCCGCGTCGACCGCGGAGAGGGTCCGGTCCCGGTCCGCACGGAGCGCGAAGAGCCCGATCGCCCCCAGCAGCACGAGCGCGACCGCGAGCAGGACCCACGGCAGACCCCGGGAGCGCCGCGCCCGGGGCACGGAGACGACGGTCGGGGTCGCCTCCACACCACGGGCCAGCTCGAGGTTCCTCCGACTGACCGCGGCCGCGGCGTCCTCTCCGATCGCCTCACGGATCTCCACCGCCCGGTCCAGGTCGTGGATCGCCCGCTCGAGCTCGCCCAGGGCGAGGGCCCGGGTGCCGCGCTGGTGGAGCGCCCACGCCTCCGCGACCGGGTCGTCCGCCGCCCGGCCCGCTTCGCGGGCCCGCTCGAGGACTTCGCCCCAGGCGTCCCACCTCGCTCGCAAGGCGAGGTCCGCCTCCACCGCACGGGCGAGGTCGACCGCCACGCCCCACCGCTCCGACTCGATCGCCCGCTCGAGAGCCCACAGCAGCGTCTCCCGCTCGGGGCCGGTCCGGATCGCCTCCGGGTCCTCCTTGGCCCGCAGGGCGAAGTGGTCGAGCGCCCTGCGGCGCCAGGCCTCGCGATCGTGGCGCGCCGCGACCAGGGCTCCCAGTCCCCCGGCGGCGCGATAGCGGGCGCCCTCCACCCGGGCGAGGCCCCGGTGCGCGAGCGCCTCGAGGGTCGCCGCCGGATCGTCCAGCTCGGCGATCGCCGCCACGTCGGAGGCCGCCAGGCTGGCCGGATCGACGGCCTCGAGCGCGAGGAGGGTCCGGAGCCGCTCCTCGGAGAGCGTGCGTTCGAGGCGCTCGGCCAGGGTCCCGACGGCGTCCTCGCCGCCGGCCGTCCGGGCGATCGCCTCGAGGTCGCTCGTTCCGGTGTGCAGGAGCGCCGCGATCTGGAGCAGCAGGAGCGGCCTTCCACCCAACCCTCCGTGGATCTCGCGGATCCGCGCCGCCTCCAGGGGAGAGGGCTCGCGACCGGTCGCCCGCGAGACCAGCTCGATGCCCGCGTCCGCCGGCAGACCGCGGAGGGGAACCCGGACGGCTTGGAGGCCGTCGAGATCGGTCTCCGACCCGAGCGCGAAGGCGCATCCGGCGGCCGTCTCGAGCATCGCCCCCGCCTCCCCGGCGGAGAGCTCGACATCGTCGATCAGGACCAGCGCCTGGCGCTCGCGGAGACCGTTCTCGATCTGGAGCTCGGTGGCGCGAACGGGGGTGTCGGAGTGGTGGAGCGCCCGGTGGAGGACGCGCAGGAGGTCACCCGGCGGAGTCCCGCGGGCCGACAGGAACACGGTCCCGTCCGGCCAGGCGCCCGCGCCGTCCGGGGCGTCGTGAGCGGCCGTCCTCGAGAGGTGGCGCAGGAGCGTGGACTTCCCGGAGCCGGGCGGGCCGTGGAGCAGGACGGGCCGGGTGGCCACGAGGGCGGTGCCCGCCCGCTCGATTTCGTCGATCCGGTCCACCACCTCGGGAAAGGGGCCCGCCGGCGGGTTCGCCGGCCGCGGCTTCGGCGTGGGAGTCTCGGAAGCGGTGAGTCGCTCGGCGGCCGCGCCGTGGCGCGACCCGAATCTCAGCAGGATGTCGCCCGCCGCGATCCGGCCCCGGGCGGCGGCGTCCTCCGTCCCCTCCGACCTCCTCGCCATGGTGGCCCACCTCCGTGGGATAGATCCTGGAGAGCGAACGACCCCGCCGTGGCTCGCCGGAGAGGATTTTTTGACGCCCTCTTTGATACGGTGGGTAACCTCCCCACCCGGGTCTCACTTCCTTCGAAGAGGCGTGTGATCGCCAGGCGGAGCGAGGATCCCTTTGAGTGCGTGTTGGCTCAAAAAATTAGTCTCTCCGGGTCGCCTCGGACGGGGTCGTTCGCCCGGGCGCGGTCCCGATTCAGCCTTCCGCGCCGTCCTCCTTTCGATCCGCTTCGCGAGGCTCGCCAGGCTCCAGTGCCCGGTCGATCCTCCCTACCAGACGCTCGATCCTGTACACCGCGTCGTGCATCGCCGTTCCGATCGCCTCCCGTGAGCGGAACAGGTCGTCGGTGATCTCCATCGCCCCGAGTACCGCCACGGGAAACGGCTCGAGAGCCGGCGAGGATTTCCGGAGCGCACGCAGCCGTCCGTCCACGTGGGCGGCCACCCGGCGCGTGTAGTCCGGATCCGCCTCCGATCGAATCCCGAACGGCTCGTCCAGGACGGTGACGCGAGTGGTCTCCTTGCCGCCCGTCGCTCTCTGCTCGGTCACGACTCCACCACGTATCGGACGCGGGTCAACAGGCTTTCGATCCGGCCCTCGAGGAAAGCCGCGTGCTCGGAGAGCCGGTCGTTCTCGCTCTCGAGCGAACGGATCCGCGCGAGGAACTCGTCGGGGTCGGCCCCCTCCTCCCGGAGACGGGCGAGCCGCCCGGCCATCTCGCGGCTCTCCTCCTCCGCTTCTCGATGGCGTCGCAGGAGATCCGCGTGACGCTCCAACAACAAGCTAACGCGCTCCTCGAGCATTTCCAGCACTCCCGACAGCCGATCTCCCTGCGCGTCGGGAACCTCTTCGCCCGCCGGTGCCTCCGCATCCCGCGCTCCCGAGGCGCGGGCTTCCTCGGCCACGGCCGCGGCGGGCTCCTCTCCCTCCGCGGGCCCGACGCCGGCGGGGTCCTCCGTGTCCTGGGGCGGCGGAACGCCGGGCCCCGCGTCCCCGGACATCAGGCCCTTGATCTCGCCCTGGATCTCCTCATCGCGTCCGGCACGCGTGTCCTCGCTCATCGTCCTCTCCCGTCAGCGGAGCGTCCAGCCGCGCTCCCGTTCCAATCGCTCGATCAGGCGGTCCACCTCCCGATCGACCTCCTCGTCCGTCAGCGTCCGGCCGGCCTGAAAGACGAGCCGGACCCCGAGGCTGTACCGCCCCTCCGGAAGCTGCGCTCCCCGATAGCGGTCGAAGACCGTGACCTCGGCGAGGCTCTCGAGTCCCGCCTCCCGGATCGCGCCGACGACCTCCGCCGCGTGATCCTCGTCGGGGACGACCAGCGCCAGGTCGCGCTCGACGGCCGGCTCGCGCGCGAAGTCCCGATACGTGCCCACGACCGGCGGCCGCTCGAACGGCGCGAGCTCCAGCTCGGCGACGTACAGCCGTCGGCCGACTCCCCACTCCTCGACGATCCGCGGGTGGAGCTCGCCGCAGAAGCCGACGGGCTCGTCGTCCGCGCCGTGGATCTCGGCCTGACGTCCGGGATGGAGCCAGGACCGGTCGGCCGGCGCGAACTCGGGCCTCCAGCCGCCGGCGCGGGCCACCAGCTCCTCGACGTCGCCCTTCAGGTCGAAGAAGTCGTACGCCGGTGGATCGGTCTCCGACCAGTGGAGCGGCTCCCGCTGCCCCGCCGCCGCCAGCGCCAGCCGGCGGCTCTCGTCGACCGCCTCGCCGCTCTCCCCGAGCAGGAACGCGTGGCCGATCTCGAAGAGCTTCACCCGGTCCGCGCCGCGCGCCACGTTGTGGGCGACGGCGGCCCCGAGGGTGGTGAAGACGAAAGGACGCAAAAACCTTTCGGCCTTCGAGATAGGATTCCGTATCTCGACCAGCCTGTCAACAGGAGTCGCCTCGCCGAGCACCTCCCGGGACACGAACGACGGGGTCCGGGCCTCGTCGAAACCGGCCGCCCGGGAGGCCTGTGCGAGGCGATCCAGCCCCGCCTCCTCGGCCCGGACGGAGGGGGCCACGGGCAGCGTCGGCAACGGCGTCTCGGGGACCGTGTCGTAGCCCACCACCCGGGCCACCTCCTCCACCAGGTCGACCTCGCGGCCGACATCGAACCGCCACGAGGGGACCCGGGCCGCCAGGGTCCTCTCGTCGCGCTCCTCGACCTCGAAGCCCAGACGGGTCAGCGCCCTCCGCGACTCCTCCGGAGAGAACGGCCGTCCGACCAGACCCTCCAACCGGACCAGCCGGAGCTCGATGGTGGACGCCTCCGGGCGGTCGACGGCCTCGGCGCCGGCTCGACCCGGAGCCAGTCGGCCGCCCCCCAGGCGGGCGATCCAACCCGCGGCGCGATCGAGCGCCACATCCACGATCTCGGGATCCACCCCGCGGGCGAAGCGCGCGGAGGCCTCGCTGACGAGCCCCAGCCGTCGGGCCGTCCGCCCGATCCGGGCCGGGTCGAACCACGCGCTCTCGAGCAGCACGCTCCTCGTTCCGTCGGCGACTTCCGATTCCAGGCCGCCCATCACGCCACCCACGGCGATCGGTCCTTCGGCGTCGCAGATCATCGTCGTCTCCGACCCGAGAGTCCGCGTCCTGCCGTCGAGGGTGACGAAGCTCTCGCCCTCCACGGCCCGACGGACCACGATCTCGCCGCCGCGCACCTTCGCGAAATCGAACGGGTGGAGCGGTTGACCGGTCTCGAGCATCACCCAGTTGGTGGCGTCCACCACGGCGTTGACCGGCCGGACGCCGAGGGCCAGCAGCCGGGCCTGCATCCATCCCGGCGCGGGTCCGACTTGCAGACGGTCGACGAGACGCGCGAGGTAGCGCGGGCAGCCGTCGGGATCCTCGATCCGGACCGTCACGCGGTCCCCGGCGGCCTCGCCCTCTTCCGTCACTTCGATCTCCGGCAGACTCGGCGCCACCCCCACCATCGCCCCCACCTCACGGGCGATGCCCAGGTGGGAGAAGGCGTCGCCGCGGTTGGAGGTGACGTCGACGTCGAGGATCGTGTCGTCGAGGTCCAGCGCCTCCCGGAGGTCGCGCCCCAGATCGGTCTCCCCGGTCCCCGGAACGCGCCAGATCCCGTCCGCGGAGCCCAGCGCGTCCAGCCCCAGCTCGGGGGCGGAGCAGAGCATCCCCTCGGACTCGACGCCCCGGATCTCGGCCCGGCCGATCCTCCGGTCGCCGGGCAGGCGGGAGCCCACGGTGGCGTAGCCGTAGACCGCCCCCTCCTCGACGTTCGGCGCGCCGCAGACGACCCGACGACGCTCGCCGCCGCCGGCCGTGACCGTGCAGAGCCGGAGCGTGTCCGCGCCGGGATGCGGGACGACCTCCACCACCTTGCCGAGCACCACCCCTTCGAAGCCGGCGAAGGCGGGTCGCACCTCGTCGACCGCCATCCCCTGGAGGGTGAGCCGGCGGGCCAGCTCCTCGGGTGGCAGCTCCGCGAGGGCGCCCTCGGGCAGAAGCGCCTCCAGCCAACGGTAGGAAACCCGCATTACGCTCCCCCGCCGAACTGCCGCAGGAAGCGGACGTCGTTCTCGAAGAACAGACGGATGTCGGGGATGGCGTACTTGTTCATGGCGATCCGCTCCACGCCCATCCCCCACGCGAAGCCGCTCCATCGCTCGGGATCGACCCCGACGGCCTCGAGGACCGCCGGGTCGACGACGCCGCAGCCGAGGAGCTCCATCCATCCGGTCCGCTTGCAGGCGCTGCACCCGGCGCCGCCGCACAGGACGCACTGGATGTCGAGCTCGGCGGAGGGCTCGGTGAACTGGAAGTAGGAAGGGCGGAAGCGGACGCCCACGTCGGGCCCGTAGAACTGGTGGACGAACTCGGTCAACGCCCACTTGAGGTGGGCCAGCGAGATCCCCTCGTCCACCCACAGCCCCTCGATCTGGTGGAAGTACGGCGAGTGGGAAGCGTCGGGGGTGTCGCTGCGGAACACGCGGCCCGGAACGACGACGCGGACCGGCGGCTCCCGGGCCTCCATCACCCGGATCTGGACCGGCGAGGTGTGGGTCCTCAGGAGCAGGCCGCCGGGCTCGAGATAGAGAGTGTCCATCTCCTCCCGGGCGGGATGGCCCTCGGGGATGTTCAGCGCCTCGAAGTTGTGCCAGACGTCCTCGGCCTCCGGACCGCGGGCGACGGTGAAGCCCATCCGCCGGAAGATGTCGAGGAGCTCATCGGTGACGATGGAGAGGGGGTGGCGAACCCCCTGGCCGTGGCGACGACCCGGGAGGGTGACGTCGAGGGACTCGGATTCCAGCCGCGCCGCGAGCGCCTTCTCGGCGAGCGCCGCTTCGCGCTCGGAGATCGCCTCCTCGATCGCGTCCTTGATCCGATTGACGAGCTGCCCGGCCTCGGGCCGCGCTTCGACCGGGAGCGAGCCGATCGCCTTCGCCTCGGCGGTGAGGACGCCCTTCTTCCCGAGCGCGCGGACGCGGATCTCCTCCGCGTCCTCGGGCGAGGAGGCGGCTTCGAGCTCGCGATCGACCCTCTCGCGGACCCCCTCCAGCCGTTCGCGCAGCTCGTCGATCATCCCCTTCCCCGAGGGCGAGCTACAACTGGGCCTTGGCGGCGGCGGCCAGCTCGGCGAACCCGTCCGGATCGTTCACGGCGAGCTCGGCCAGCATCTTTCGATCGATCTCGATCTCGGCCTGCTTGAGGCCGTGCATGAAGCGCGAGTAGGACAGGCCGTGCTGGCGCGAGGCGGCGTTGATGCGGGTGATCCAGAGCTTGCGGAACTCCCGCTTCTTCCGGCGTCGGTCGCGGTAGGCGTGCTGGAGCCCCTTCTCGATCGCCTCCTTGGCCGGGATGTACAGCCGGTGGCGGCCGCCGCGGTACCCCCTGGCCTCCTTCAGGACCTTCTTCCGGCGCTTGGTGCGCTGGACGTTGTTCGATGCGCGAGGCATGGTCTCCCCCTCCTACGAGCTCAGCAGGCGCTTGATCCGCTTCTCGTCCGCCTTGGACACGATCCCGGACTGCCGCAGCTTCCGCTTCCGCTTGCTCGACTTCTTGGTCAGGATGTGGCGCAGGTATCCCTTCTTGTGCTTGATCTTCCCCTTGGCGGTCTTCTTGAACCGCTTCGCGGCGCCACGGTTCGTCTTCATCTTCGGCACGGCGTGCCTCCTCCACTGAGTCGAAACGGCGCCTACTTCTTGGTGTTCGGCGCCAGGATCATGAACATGTTCCGGCCTTCCATCCGCGGCTGCTGCTCGAGGATCGCCTCGTCGCCGATCTCCTCGATCACGTCGTCGAGCACCTCGCGGCCGACCTCCGGATGCGCCATCTCTCGACCTCGGAACATGATGGTGACCTTGACCTTGTCCTTGTGGCGCAGGAAGCGCTCGACGTGGCCCTTCTTGGTCGCGTAGTCGTGCTCGGCGATCTTGGGTCGGAACTTGATCTCGCGCACCACGATCGACTGCTGGTGCTTGCGCGCCTGCTTTTGCTTCTGGGCCTGCTCATACTTGTACTTCGAGTAGTCGAGCACACGGCACACGGGCGGGCGGGCCTGGGGGGCGACCTCCACGAGGTCCAGCTCGCGCTCGCGGGCGTAGTTCTGGGCGTCCTCGATCTTCATGACGCCGACCTGCTCGCCGTTCTCGTCGATCAGCCGGACCTCGGGAACGCGGATGCGCTCGTTGATCCGCGTCTG
>JAHWKZ010000073.1 GCA_019347645.1 Gemmatimonadota bacterium
GGATCGGACGGGGCCGGACCCTGGGTCTCCTCCGGAGCTCGGGTCGGTCCCGGCTGCGACGTCCGCTCGCGCGGGCGTCGCCTCCGCTCATGGGGTCAGCCTCCCTTTCAGAGGCCGTCCCGACGAGTCGTAGCGCGTCATGGGTTTCGCGCTCCCCCTGCGCCGTCGGCCTCGCGGCCTTCGGCCGTGGGGTGTTCCGGACTCGTCGGCGGTCCGCGGAAGTCTCGGACATCCACGCACCGACCTCTCCTAGGGTTGGCCTCCCCTTCAGCGTATGACCGGGGCGACCTGCCGACACCCTCTCGGGCGACGGCGTCTCCCATGGAGTTTCTCCCCCTTCAGCGTTTGCGGAGGCGGGAAGCCACTCATCCGGAGTTTGCCTCGCTCCGGTTTCGGTACGGCTTCAGGGTTTCTCACCCTCCTGCCGTCTTCGTCCTCCCGCGTCCTTCCGGTCCTTTCGGACCGGTAACGCTCATGGGGTTCTCCCCTTCGAAGCGTTTCCCCTCCGTGGAGCCGCGACGCCTCTCGACGTCCGTTGCCCTCCTGCCGTTTGTCCGCTCGGAGCCTCCGCGGCGAACCGCGGCGACCGCGCGGCGGATGCGGCTTCAGGGCTTTGCTCCCCACGGAGATCCGTCACGACCGGTCGGGGGTTAGCCGAGCCGATCGCTCGATGCTCCCTTGGGGTTCCGCGCTCTAGGGCATTCCGACGCTGCGTTGCGTCCGGCTTCCCGGGCGCTCCCCTCACAGGCTTTCCCGATCGACCGCTTTCACGATCGACCGTGGCCTCTCAGGGTATCGATCCGCAAAGTCAGTGCCGACGCCCCCTCCGGCGTGAACCGGCGGGAACCGCAACCCTTCTGCGCTTCTCGCACCTCGTCTCCGCATCCGCGAACTTCGAGCCGCGTCGCTCCGGGCTCTCGCCGACGGCCTCCGGTAACGTCGCCGTCCCGGCCAGCCGTCTTTGGAGCGTCCGCGGGCTCTCCCGGAGGGCTCGCGGAGGGAGTTTCGGTGCCAGGTGCCGGGCCGTCATCCGACCCTCGCTTACCAGCGTACAGGATCTTCAGGGTGACTGTCAAACTCTTGTGCTGCAAGAAGTTACAAGGGTCAGTGCCGACTTCTACAAACTGTTTGAAGCCGTCGGTTTAGAGGGACCTACCTCGCGTCCCCCTCGATCTCAACGGCTCAACCCGGTTCACGCCAGCGGCTTGCGCCAGGCGCTCTCCGCCGTCCACGACAGGCTCACAGAAAACGTCGAATTCTCCACGGTCCAGGCCCGATTCTCCACCAACTATCCACGGGTTATTCACATCTCGTCGGGACATCCCGGGCGCGATCCGCTACAGCAGGTTCGCGGCGTACTCGGCCAGCTTGCTGCGCTCGCCCTTCCGGAGGGTCACGTGGGCGGCGAGGGGGACGTCTCGGAAGTGGTTGACGACGTGGTTGAAGCCGTTCGTGGAGGAGTCGATGTAGGGGGTATCGATCTGCCACGGGTCGCCGGTCAGCACGAGCTTGGTCTTCTCCCCGACCCGCGTGAGGATCGTCTTCACCTCCAGCGGGGTCAGGTTCTGGGCCTCGTCGACCAGCATGAACTGCTGGGGGATCGACCGGCCCCGGATGTGGGTCAGCGGTTCCACCTCGAGAACCCCCCGGCGCACCAGGTCGTCGACCGAGCGGGCGCCGCCCACGCGCTCGGACGGTCCCTCGAGCAGATAGGCCAGATTGTCGTAGATCGGCTGCATCCAGGGACCGAGCTTCTCCTCGACCGTCCCCGGGATGTAGCCGATGTCCTTCCCCATCGGGAACGTCGGACGGGAGACCAGGAGGTGCCGGTAGACCGGTTTGGCCAGCACCTGCTCAAGACCGGCCGCGAGCGCGAGGAGAGTCTTGCCGGTTCCCGCCTTGCCCATGACGGTTACGAGCACGATCGAGGGGTCGAGCAGCGCATCGAGCGCGAAGTACTGCTCCTTGTTCCGCGGCCGGACCCCCTGCACCCCGTGGCTGGCGTCGACCAGCCTCCGGATCTTCCGCTCCACCGTGTCGATCCGGCCCAGGACGGTGTCGCCGGCACCCTCCAGGTCGCGGACCAGCACGTACTCGTTGGGGTGGAACTCCCCCTCCGGGAGCCCGGTCTCCCCCTCGTCCCGGAGCGCCTCGATCGCGTCGGCCCCGAGATCGATCTCCGACTGCCCCGTGTAGAGCTCGTCCAGCGCGACGCGGTCGGTCTCGTAGTCCTCGGCCTTCAGCCCCATCGCGTCGGCGCGGATTCGGAGGTTCACGTCCTTCGTGACCACGACGAGCGGGACCCCGGGGGAGTCCCCCTGCAGCCGCCGTGCGATCTTGAGGATCTCGGTGTCGACCCATCCGTTGGCGCGCCCGACCACCCGATCGGGGTCGTCGGGGTCGAACACGACCCGCAGCGAGCCGCCGCCGTCGAGCGGGACCCCCTCGGCGAGCCGTCCCCGCTCGCGCAGGCCGTCGAGGAAGCGGCTGATCCACCGCGCGTTCTCGCCGAGGCGCGTCATCTCCTTCTTGAACCCGTCGATCTCCTCGATCACGTAGATCGGCACGAGCACGGCGTTGTCCTGGAAGGCGCTGAGCGCCTTGGGGTCGTGCAGCAGCACGTTGGTGTCGAGGAGGTACCGCTTCCTCATCGGCGGAGGTCGACCCAGACCGCCTTGGTCTCGGTGTACTGCTCGAGCGCGTGCCGGCCGAGGTCGCGCCCGTAGCCGCTGGCCTTGTAGCCGCCGAAGGGCATCGCGGCATCGTAGAGGTTGTAGGTGTTGATCCACACCGTCCCCGCCTTCAACCGCCGGGCGACGTAGTGGGCCTTCTTCACGTCGCGGGTCCATACCGCCGCGGCCAGTCCGTACATCGTGTCGTTGGCGCGCTCGATCGCCTCGTCGACGTCCTCGAACGAGAGGGTCGCCAGCACGGGGCCGAAGATCTCCTCCCGGGCGATGGTCATCTCCGGCGTCACCTGGTCGAACACCGTCGGCCGGACGAAGTAGCCGGGCCCGAGCTCCTGGACGCGCTCGCCGCCGGCCACCACCCTGGCGCCCTCCGTCTTCCCCCTCTCGATGTAGTCGAGCACCCTCTCCATCTGCCTCTCGCTGACGATCGCTCCGATCCGGGTGCCCTTCTCGAAGGGATCGCCGACCGTCATCTTGCCGGCCCCTTCGGCGACCGCCGAGACCACCTCGTCATGCGCCGATCGCTCGACCAGCAGGCGGCTTCCCGCCGCGCAGACCTCGCCCTTGCCGTAGAAGATCCCGGTGACGGCGCCCCTGGCGGCGAAGGGGATGTTCGCGTCGGCGAACACGATGTTCGGGCTCTTGCCGCCGAGCTCGAGGGAGACTCGCTTCACCGTGTCGGCGGCGACCTTCGCGATCCGCTGACCCACGGCGGTCGAGCCGGTGAAGGCGATCTTGTCGACGCCCTCGTGCGCGACCAGCGCTTCTCCGGCCGTCCGGCCGCCGCCCGGGACCACGTTCAACGCCCCCGCGGGCAACCCGGCCTCGGCGGCGATCTCGGCGAGCAGCAGCGCGGTCAGTGGGGTCTCGCTGGCGGGCTTTAGGACCACCGTGCAGCCCGCCGCCAGCGCCGGCGCCACCTTCCACGAGGCGAGGTTCAGCGGGAAGTTCCACGGCACGATGGCCCCCACGACGCCGACCGGCTCGCGGAGCGTGTAGCCGAACTGGTTCGGGACCGACAGCGGGATCGTGGCGCCCTCGATCTTCGTCGTCCATCCGGCGTAGTACTCGAAGGTCTCGATCGTCATGTCGAGGTCGATCCCGCTCTCGAACAGGGGCTTTCCGTTCTGGAGCGTCTCGACCCGGGTGATCTCGTCCTTGCGGGCTTCGAGACCCCGGGCGATCTCCCACAGGATCCGGGCGCGCTTCCGAGGCGTCGTATCCGGCCAGGCGCCGGAGTCGAACGCCTGGCGGGCGGCGCCGACGGCGCGATCCACGTCGGCGGCCTCGCCCTCGGCGACCTCGGTCAGGATCTCGCCCTTCGCCGGGTTCGTCACCTCGAACGCCTTCCCGCTCTCGGCTTCCACCCATTCGCCGCCGATGAACAACCGGCCCGGGGTCAGGAGCCCGGGTAGAGTCGCGTCGCCCACGCCGACCCCTACTTCCCCGCGAACTGCGGCTTGCGCTTCTCGACGAACGCGTTCAGGCCCTCCTTGGCGTCCTCGGACGCGAAGAGCTTGGCCTGCAGCTCGCGCTCGATCGCGAGCCCTTGCTCGAGCGTGACGTCGGCGCCGGACTGGCAGGCGCGCTTGATGTGGCCGACCGCCATGGCGGCTTTCGCCGGCACGGTGAACTGGCGCGCGTAGTCCAGGATCTGGTCCATGAAGCCGTCCGTGGTGTCGGCCTCGTAGACCTTGTTGACGATCCCGAGGTCGACCGCCTCGTCCATGTCGAAGTTGCGGCCCTCGGCCATCAGCTCGATCGCCCGCGACTTTCCGACCAGGCGCGTCAGCCGCTGCGTGCCGCCCGTGCCCGGCAGAACTCCGAGGGTGACCTCCGGGAGCCCGACCTTGCCGGCGCCCTTGCGGGCGATCCGGATGTCGGCGGCCATCGCCACTTCGAGCCCGCCGCCCACGGTGTGCCCGTTGAGCGCGGCGATCACCAGCTTGGGCGTGTGCTCGAGACGGGAGAGGGTCTCGTTGGCGTGGAGGCAGAAGTAGTACTTCCAGGTCGGGTCCGATTTCGAGAGCATGTCGATGTTCGCCCCCGCGCAGAAGAACTTGTCCCCCGCCCCGCGGACCACGATCACCTGCACCTCCGTATCGAATCGCGCCTCGACGATCGCCGCGTCGAGCTGCTTCATCATCTCGTGCGTGTAGGTGTTGGCGGGCGGGTCGTCGAGCACGAACACCGCCACCCCCTCCTCCTTCTCCACCCGAATCAACCGCTTCTCGTCAGCCATGATGCTTTTCCCCTTTCTCTCCTGCGTTCATGTCCATTGAACATCCCGACCGGAGGTCCCGCCGATACGACCGGAGGTCGCTCAAGACGGGGCAGATCGTGGTGATCGTGAGGAGGGGTTCCGAGGCGTAGGGAAACCTACGCCGCAGGAGCCCCGACGAGGGATCACCGCGAGATGCGCCGTCTTCAGCGACCGTCGTCATGTAACCGCGCTGATTCCCGTAATATCTTGTCCAACCACGAGAGTGTGGATGTCGTGGGTGCCTTCATAAGTAAACACGCTCTCGATGTTCCCCATATGCCGCATGACCTGGTACTCGGAGTGGATCCCGTTGGCGCCGAGCGTCCAGCGAGCCGCCGAAGCTACCTGGCGGGCCATCATCACGTTGTGCCGCTTGGCGAGGGAGACCTGCGCGTGCCCGAGCTTTCCCCGGTCCTTGAGCCGGCCCAGCCGGTGGGCCAGGAGCTGGCCCAGGGTGACCCCCTCCAGCATCTCGACGAGCCGCTGCTGGACGAGCTGGAACGAAGCGATCGGCTTGTCGAACTGGATTCGCTCGCCGCTGTAGCGCAGCGCCTCCTCGTAGCACGCCATCGCGCTCCCGACGGCCCCCCAGACGATCCCGTAGCGCGCCTGGTTCAGGCACATGAGCGGGCTCTTCAGCCCGCTCGAGCCGGGGAGGATCGCATCGCCGGGGAGCTCCACGTCGACGAAGATCAGCTCGCTCGTATCCGAGGCGCGCAGCGAGTGCTTGCCGTGCATCCGGTTCGTGGTGTAGCCCGGCGTCCCGGCCTCGACCAGGAACCCCCGCACGCCCTCGTCGGTCTTCGCCCACACCACCGCGACGTCGGCCATCGAGCCGTTGGTGATCCACATCTTCGACCCGTTCAGGACCCATCCGTCGCCCCGCTTCTCGGCGCGGGTGGCCATGCCGCCGGGATTGGAGCCGTAGTCGGCCTCGGTGAGCCCGAAGCAGCCGATGGCCTCCCCCGCCGCCATCGCCGGCAGCCACTTCCGCTTCTGCGCCTCGGAACCGAACTCGAAGATCGGATACATGACGAGGGCGCCCTGGACGGAGGCGAACGAGCGCACTCCGCTGTCGCCCCGCTCGAGTTCCTGCATCACGAGCCCGTAGGCCACGTTGTTCATCCCCGCGCAGCCGTACTCCTCGGGAAGGTTCGCGCCCAGCACGCCGAGTTCGGCGAGGCCGGGGACGAGCTCGGTCGGGAAGCGGCCCTCGAGGTACGCCTCCTCGATCACCGGCAGCACCTGCTCGTCGACGAAGCGGCGCACCGTGTCGCGCGCCATCCGCTCCTCGACGCTCAGATCCTCGTCGAGGCCGACGTAATCGACTCCTTTGAAGGCCATGCGTCCCGCTCTCGTGGATGGAGATCCGGCCGATTTCCGATTCCTTCGGCCCGATCGGGTCGGGATCCAGCACAACGAATCTAGCCCGAGTATCCCGGGCCGTCATTTCGGGGCCTCGCCCGCGGGAGACGCCGGGGTGTGAGGGGGAAGGGCTCGCTGAGGGAAGAAGAAGAAGCGGCGGGGCTTCCGGGCGCGGTAGACTGCCTCAGTCGCCGAGCGCGTCCACGAGCCGGTCCGCGAACTGCCGGGTCGTGGCTTCACCGCCGAGGTCCGGAGTGGCGATCTCGCCGGCGCGGAGGGTCCGCTCCACCGCCCCCCGGACCGCCCGCCCGACCGCCTCCTGGCCGACGTGCTCGCAGAGCAGCGCCCCGGCCAGGATCAGCGCCGCCGGGTTGGCGATCCCCTTCCCGGCGATGTCCGGAGCGGAGCCGTGCACGGCCTCGAACATCGCCGCGTCGTCCCCGATGTTCGACGCCGGGGCCAGGCCGAGCCCGCCGACCAGGCCGGCGCACAGGTCGCTCAGGATGTCGCCGAACATGTTGGTCGTGACGATGGTGTCGAACCGGGTGGGATCGAGCACGAGCTGCATCGCCATGTTGTCGATGATCCGGTCGTCGAACTCCACCTCGGGGTGCTCCTCCGCCTTCTCGCGGCCGATCGCGAGGAACAAGCCGCTCGTGTACTTGAGGATGTTCGCCTTGTGGACGAGCGTGAGGTGCCGGTCGTCCCGGGAGGCGGCGAGGCGGAAGGCGAAGTCGATGACGCGCTCGGACGCCGGCCGGGTCACCACCGTGATCGACTCCGCGTAATTCCCGTCGGGATCCACGTAGTGCTCGATCCCCGAATAGAGACCTTCGGTGTTCTCGCGCACCACGACCAGGTCGACGTCCCGGTAGCGTCCACCCGGGATCATCGTCCTGGCCGGGCGGACGTTGGCGTAGAGACCGAACTTCCGGCGGATCGTCACGTTGACGCTCCGGAACCCCGAGCCGACCGG
>JAHWKZ010000074.1 GCA_019347645.1 Gemmatimonadota bacterium
GATCGTCGCGGTCTCGGAGTCCTCGTCGTAGCGGACCCACTCGTGATCCTCGCTGTAGCGCAGGTCCTCGGGGATGTCGGCCATCGATCCTCCGTCGGTACGGTCGGTATGCGGCGAGCGCGGTGTGGGCCGAAAGGGTACGCCCGCGTACGGGGGTCGTCAACGCGAGCCGGAGGCCGCGTCGGGACGGACGAAGTCGATCGCGAGCCGGGCCCCGCACGCCACCGCCCAGCGCCGCATCAGCGCCACCGTGGGGTTGGCATCCCACCGCTCGGCCTGGGCCACCGCCTGCTGGGTGACGCCGAGCCGCTCGCCGAGTTCCGCCTGGGTGAGGCCGGCGTCCTCGCGGACCAGGCGCAGAAGGTATCCGGGAGGGTCGATCTCCCAATAGGGGAGCTCCCCCCACGCGCGCAGCGTCTTCCATTCCAGGAAGTCCCTCGGGCGGGAGGACCACGATTCGGGAGAGAGCCGCGGCAGCTCTCGTCGGGCGCTAAAGCCTTCGATCGTCTTCACCGTACCGTCCGAGCCCATCGCTCCGCCTCCTCGATGCCGTCCGCGCCCCCGGGCGCCCGCTTGGCGAGAGCGCGCACCTGGCCCAGCGCGTCCGCGACCTGTTCGGTCACCGCACGGGAGTCGAGATGCGCGGGGTCCATCGGCTCGAGGATACCGCCGCTGGTCACAATATTCAACTTGTTAAATGTTCAACGAAAAGTTTAGTTGACACCCGGTCAATCTCATGCTATGGTCAACTATAAACTTAATAGAAGGGGAGGCGATGCCCGACGTGGACTTCACCGATCGCGAGCTGGACGTCATGGCCATCCTGTGGGAAGGCGGCCCATCCACCGTGGCCGAGGTTCGGGAGACCCTCAACGCCCGCCTTCCCGAGCCGCTCGCCTATACGACCGTTCTCACGATCCTCCGGATCCTCGAGGAGAAGGGATACGTCCGTCACACCGAGGAGGGCCGCGCGCACCGCTATCACCCGCTCGTCGCCCGCGAGGAGGCCGGCCGGAGCGCGCTGGAAGACCTGATCGGGAGGATCTTCCGCGGCTCTCCCGAGATGCTGATCACCCAGCTCGTCTCCGACCGCTCGCTGACCGAGGCCGAGATCCGCCGGATGCGGGAGATCCTCGACCGGCGGCTGACCGAAGAGGAGGAATGCCGATGATCGCGTGGGCGCTCTACACGGTCGGGATCTCGGCGGCGCTCGGGCTCGCGGCGCTGGCGCTCGAGCGAGCGGTCGGGGTCTACGGCCGGCCGACCCGCTGGGCGTGGGTCGCGGCGATGGTCGGTTCGATGGTGATCCCCGCCGCCCTGCTCGTGGTCCCCCGGACCACCCCGACAGGCGCGGTCGACGCCGCCCCGCCGGTTGCGATCGAGGCCCCGCTGGCGGGGCCGATCGTCGACCGGCTCCCGGTCGCGCCGGCCTCGGCGTGGCACGACGTTGGCCTGTACCTGCTGGTGGGCTGGGGGGTCGCCTCGCTTGTCCTCCTCGTCACCT
This sequence comes from Gemmatimonadota bacterium, assembly GCA_019347645.1. GTDB lineage: Bacteria > Gemmatimonadota > Gemmatimonadetes > JACCXV01 > JAHWKZ01 > JAHWKZ01. The sequence goes on from JAHWKZ010000074.1 coordinate 1,505, forward strand.
TCGGCCGCTCCGCGTGGAGGCTCCGCCATGCGCGTCGGCGCTGGCGGCCCGTGGAGATCTCCGGTCAGCCGGTGCTGGAGTCCGATTCCATCGGCCCGGCCGTGGTCGGCGTGGTGAGGACCCGCATCGCGGTCCCCGCGTGGATCCGTGAGCTGGACGAGGACCTGCAGGCGCTCGTCCTGGCGCACGAGCGGTCCCATCAGGCCGCCTCCGACCCGCTGCTCCTGTGGCTAGGCGTAGCGGCCTGCGTCGCCGTGCCGTGGTGCATCCCGCTGTGGTGGCAACTGAGGCGGCTGCGCCTCGCGATCGAGGTCGACTGCGACCGCCGGATCCTGGCCGGAGGCGCCTCGCTGGCCCGCTACGGCTCTCTGCTGCTGGAAGTCGGCCGCCGGAGCAGCGGTCGCCCCTACGCCCTCGTCGGGCTCTACGAACCTCGGTCGTTCCTCGAAAGGAGAATCCGGGTCATGACCACGTCTCCTCCCCGCAAACGCTGGATCTCATCTCTGACCGCCCTGTCGCTGATCCTGGCGACAGCCTCCGCGATCGCCGTCGCGCCGGTTCCGGAGCAACCCCGATTCCTGATCAAACCGGCCTCCGACTCCCCGACCGCCGATCGATCGGCGAACGACTGGTACCAGATCGTTCTCACGCCGTACGGTACGGATGCTTCACTCGAGGACCTGAAGCGCTTCGCCCCAAGGCTCGAGCTTCGAGGCCCCGTCGCCTGGAAGGCGATCGAGGACCGGATCTCGGTCGACGGTCCCGGCTCCTGTGGAATGATCAGGGGAACGAACGGTCGCGCGCTGTCCCAGGACGAAACCCGATCGAGAGATTTGACTCGTTCGTTCGCTGAGCCCACGACGTGCTATCTCGTCCGAGTGGGACACAAGCCTCACCCGGTCGTGATTCCCGTGGCACCGGAGGATCTCTCCCTCGACACCAGCGAGGAACTGTACGCCGCCGGATATCGAGCGCAGTTCGACCTCCGGGAGATGCGGATCTACGACAAGAGGTCCCTCATCGCTCCCGAAGAAATCGGATGCGGGTTGAATTTATCAGGATGGCCCGAAGACGGAGACGCCGTCCTTCAATTCACGGTCAGTCTAGGGGATCCCGCGCAAGGCCCACCGGAGGGCACGACCTGCTATTACCTGATCCCGAAGAGCTGGGATCTCTCCAGATTCCCGGGGCTGCGGATCGAAGCAGGCGTCCGGGAACAGCCCGGGCAGCGCGACCTGCGGCGTCCCATGGAGCGTTCGTCGATCGAGCAACCTCTGCCTTCGACGTCCTCAACGGTGGCGGACACACCGCCGAGCTTCGAACGGACCCCTTTCGACGAGCACCCCGTGTGCGTCGAGAACTGCGAGCGTGAGGCGATCCTCGCCGCTCTGCGGGATCGCGGTGTCGGCTCGGCTAGGTGCGACGCGGTGATCGGGATCCGGATCGGCGTGGAGGGCGCGGTCACGGCGACCGACGTCCTGAAGTCGGACGAGACGTGCGACGCGGCGCTGACCGACTGGGCCGAATCCACCCGCTGGACGCCGGCCCGCCAGAGCGGAGATCCCGTGGTCGCCTGGATCGCCCAGCCGATCCGCCTCTATCAGGAACCGGAGTCGGCGGGACGAACCGATCCCGTGCATGTGGAAGCCGAGACCGACCCCGACGCGATCGCGAGAACCGCGCTCCGGCGCGCGATGACGGCACAGGAGATGTACCGATCCGCGAACGGCGAGTACGCCGACGCATTCGAGCTGGACCTCGAACTCCCGGCGACGATGACGATCGAGGTTCGGAGCGGCGGGGAAGGATATGTCATGGTCTCCCGCCACGACCACGGATCGACCGCCTTCTGTGCGAGCAGCGCGACGTCCCGGATCGTGGAGGGAACCGACTGCTAGTCAGGGCGGAGCCGTCTCGTCAGCGCTCGAACCGCTCGAACTGGGCGCTGCACGGCGGGCCGTCGGCGAAATCGAGGCGGATCTCCGCCTCGCCGTCCGGTCCCGTCGGGCGGATCCGCCAGACCGCCGCGCTCCGCGTGCCGTAGCGCCCGCCGTGGAGGCAGAGGGCGTCGTCCCCCCTCCGGCCGTGGTGGGCCAGGATCTCCGCCAGGCGCCCTTCCAGATCCGGCGGTGACTCGCCCCCGGCCGGCGCGGGCCACAACCCCACCTCCCCGAGCAGCGCCCACGCGCGCTCGACCTTGGGCTCCTCCTCGGCCTCGCCGGGCGGACGGTTCGTCACCACGTGACATCCCGGCGGCAGCTCGCGGACCTCCACGGTCCCACCGTCGTACTCCACTCGCCACAACGTCCGCCCGTCCCCCGTCACCAGGTGGAACGGGTTGTACGGCTCCTCCAGAGAGCCGATCCGGTCCACCACCGCCGCGGGGCGCGTCTCCGCCAGCAGGTCCAGGCACAGCAGGCCCCTCGACCTCCGGCCGGGATCCACGTCCCCCCGATGGCGGTTGGTCAGGCCCACCCACAGGCCGGCCTCGGTCGCTCCCATCCAGGTGCCGCCCTCGCGCTCGTCGCGCGGCGCCAGGACGCGAGGCTCGCCCGCGATCCAGGCCGGCGGGCTCGACGGCCGATCGTAGGCCTCGTCGCGGTTCACGGCCAGGACGAGCGGGGCGTCGTCCCAGATACCGTGAAAGGCGATCAGCGAGCACATGTCGGTTTCTCGACGGTGGCGGGATCTCGACGGTCCGGGCCAGGAACCTCGTTCGTCAGGACGACCACTTCCGGTACTCGTCCCACGAGTCCCGCTGCATCACTCGATGGAAGGCGGAGAGGATGGCCAGGCCGATCACGAGGTCGAGGAGGATCCAGAACGCCTTGACCACGGAGAACGGCCCGTGGAGCATGGCCTGGAGCAGCGCGCCGGAGCAGGCCAGATAAAAGAGTCCCAGGGCGACCAGCGCGAACTTCCCGAACCGGGACGGCTTGATCCGCCCGCGGACGGCCTGGCGCACGACCGCCGCGTTCTGGTGGATCGCCACGAACGGATCGTAGACCGAACGGTCCAGCGGCACGCCGCACCGCTCGCACTCGTCCCGCACGCCGGGCTGCAGGTGGCCGCACTGGTCGCAGAAGGTGAGAGCGCCGTCGTCTTCCAGGGTCATCCAGCTCATCACGGGCCAATATAGCCCCCGGCTGTTATCGTTCGCGACGCGTCGCGCTGCGGTTCGCCCCGACCGAGACCTCGAACCGAGACCGAGAGGCCATGAAGCTCGTCCCCACGATGCTCTTCGCGCTGTTCCCCGTCCTCCTGTTCGCCCGCTCCGCCGCGGTTCCCTCACCCGACGACTTCGACACCGCCGTGGACGCGTTCTTCGAGCGCTTCTTCGCCTTCTATCCGACCGCGGCCGCCGGCGCCGGGCTCCACGAGTACGACTCGCTGCTCGGGCCCCGGGACGCCGCGGCGATCGAAGCCTGGGTCGCCGACCTGAAGGCGTTGGAGGCCCGCTTCGAAGCGTTCGACCCGGCGGCTCTCGACGAGGACCGGCGCCTCGACCGCGAGCTGATCCTCCGCGAGATCCGCGGCGAGCTCTTCTGGCTCGAGGAGGTCGGCACCTGGCGAAAGGACCCGCGGTTCTACTCGGGCCAGATGGACATGACGTTGCTCCTGATGCTGGACTACGCGCCGCTGGAGGAGCGGATGCGCTCGATCGTCTCTCGGCTCGAGCGCTTCCCCGACCTGGTCGCCGCGGCGCGCGCCAACGTCCAGGACCCGCCGCGGCCGTTCGTGGAGACCGCCCTCATCACCTACCGCGGCTGGCCGCCGTTTTTGAAGAACGACCTGACGGAGGCGCTGGCCGGCGTCGACGACCCCGACCTCCAGACCGACTTCCGAACCGCCCGGGACGCCGCGATCGAGTCGCTCGAGAGCTACGCCGGGCATCTCGAGGCCGACGTGCTTCCGAGCGCCGACGGCGACTACACGCTGGGCCCCGAGAGGTACCGGACGATGAACGCGCTCCTGGCCGGGGTGGACCTGCCGATCGACGAGCTCGAGGCACTGGGCCGCGCCGAGCTGGGCCGGATCCAGGCGCTGGCCGACTCGCTGGCGACCGAGATCGCGCCCACCGCGCCTGCCGGCTCCCGCGTCACCGCGGCCTTCGACTCGCTCGGCCACGACAAGCCCGAGCCCGACGCCATCGTGTCGACGGCGGCCGAGGTGATCGATCGCCTGAGGACGTTCACGGAGGAGATCGCCACCGTCCTCCCCGGCGACGTGGAAGTCCTCGAGATCCCGCCGTACGCGCGGACGAACTTCGCCTACATCTGGATCCCCGGCCCGTTCGAGGAGACGGTCAACACCGGCTTCTACTTCATCCAGCCGGTCGAGGACGAGTGGTCGGAGCGGGTCACCGAGGAGTTCCTGGAGCGGAACAACCGGTGGTCGATCCTGAACGTGAGCGGCCACGAGGCCTACCCGGGCCACTACCACCACTACAACCACGTGAACCGCGCGCCCACCAAGACCCAGCGACTGCTGACCGCCTACGTGACCACGGAGGGGTGGGCGCACTACACCGAGGAGATGAGCTGGCGGGAAGGGCTCGCCGACGCGAATCCCCGGCTCGGGCTCGGGATGGTCCAGGACGCGCTGCTGCGCGCGGTCCGGTATCTCGTCTCGATCGGTCTCCACACGAAGGGGATGACGGTGGAGGAGGCCGAGGAGATGTTCGCCACGGTCGCGTTCCAGGACTCGGTCAACGCCCGCCAGCAGGCGCTGCGCGGCACTTACGATCCGGAGTTCCTGAACTATACCCTCGGGAAGATGATGATCCGTAAGCTGCGGGCCGACCTGGAGGCCGGGCGCGGCGCGGCGTTCGACCCGGTCGCGTTCCACGACGCCTTCATGGCGAAGGGCGCTCCCCCCGTGCCCTGGATCGGCCGGCGGATGACGGGCGATCCGGACTGGAAGCCGCTGGGGTCGGAGCGACCCGTTCCCGCTGGAGGGCGAGCGGCTCCCTGAAAGCGATCTCCGCCTGCCCGACTATATTCCTCGATCCATGCGCGCCGTCTACATCGAAGAGCATGGCGGCCCGGAGGTCGTGAAGGTCGGCGACCTGCCGGCCCCCGAGCCCGGTCCCGGCGAAGTCCGGCTGAAGATCCTCGCCGCCGCGCTCAACCACCTGGACCTGTGGGTCCGGGAGGGGATTCCGGGGATCGAGTTCGAGATGCCGCACGTCCCGGGAGCCGACGGGGCCGGGTACGTGGACGCGGTCGGCGAGGGGGTCTCGGGCTGGAACGAGGGGAACGCCGTCTTCATCCAGCCTGGTCTGTTCTGCGGGCGGTGCGAGTTCTGCCTCCAGGGGGAGGAATCGACGTGCGTCCGCTACCGCCTGCTCGGCGAGCACGTGGACGGCACCCTGGCCGAGCACGTCGTGGTCCCCGTGGAGAACGTGTATCGCAAGCCGCGCGGCCTCTCGTGGAGCGACGCGGCCGCCTTCCCGCTCGCCTATCAGACCGCATGGCGGATGGTCGTCACCCGGGGCGGGATCCGTCCCGGCGAGAGCGTGCTGATCCACGGGGTGGGCGGTGGGGTCGCCGGCGCGGCGCTCCAGATCGCCCGGTACGCCGGCGCCTACGTCTACGTGACCTCCTCCAGCGGGGCGAAGCTCGATCGGGCGATCGATCTCGGCGCCGACGTCGCCATCGACTACACGACAGAGGACGTCGCCGATCGCATCAAGCGGCTCACGAACAAGCGCGGGGTCGACCT
>JAHWKZ010000075.1 GCA_019347645.1 Gemmatimonadota bacterium
GATCCGGCGACGCCGGGATCCCGGTCGCGTTCGCCGCGGTGACGGGCCCGATGACGCGCACGCCCGCGAGCGCGCCCTCGCCGTTCAGCGTGATTGCGGTCCCGCGCGAGGCCTCGACCGTCAGCGCGGCGGCGGTCGCGCCCGGCGCGAGCACGAGCGAACCCTCGATCACCGTCTCGGCGCCCGCCTCGTCCAGCGCCTCCTGCGGGCTGGTCAGCTCGACCTGCTCGAACCCCTTCGCCACCAGGATCGCCACGCGGTTGCCATTCAGCTCGTTCGCCATCGTCGTCCTCCTCGGTTCCGAATCCGTATGCGAGTGCCGTTCAATCGGTATCTCGAGGATAATCCTCGGGCCGCGATGTCGCGGTAAGGATCCTGACGGGTCCGCTCCTCAACGGGTGAGGGCACGCACCTCCGCGAGCCCGGCGGGGTCCCACCGGGGCGGCTCGGGAGCGTCGGCCACCGCGAACGCGGTCCGGAAGATCAGGCGCGCCACCCGGGCGGTCTTGTCGCCGTCGATCTTCGAGATCTCGTCGGAGGGCCGGTGGTAGTCCTCGTGGACGCCGGCGAAGAAGAACAGCGCCGGGATCTCGTGACGGGCGAAGTTGAAGTGGTCGCTGCGGAAGAAGAACCGCTGCTCGGGCCAGGGATCCGGGGCCACGGCCAGCCCGAGGTCCGGATTCTCCGCGGCGGTCCGCCGCACCAGCGACCCCAGCGACGAGTATTCCAGCCCGATCGCCACGATCGAGTCGGGGGCGTTGCGTCCGATCATGTCCACGTTCAGGTTGGCGACGATCGACTGGATCGGGACCGTCGGGTGCTCGCTGTACCACCGCGATCCCAACAGCCCCTTCTCCTCGCCACTGACCGCCAGGAAGACGAGCGACCGGGCCGGCGGGTTGGCGAGCGTGGCGAACGCCTCGGCCACCTCGACCAGGGCCGCGGTGCCGGACGCGTCGTCGTCGGCCCCGTTGTAGATCGAGTCTCCGGTGGCGTCGGCGGCGCCCACGCCGACGTGGTCGTAATGCGCGGTCAGGACCACGTAGGTGTCGGCCAGCAGAGGATCGCTCCCGCGGAGGACCGCGGCGACGTTCGGCGGGTTCGCCGACTCGAGGATCCGGGCGTCGGCGGCGAAATGGGTCTCGACCCCGCGGACGACGAGAGGCGACTCCGGCTCGTCCGGGAGGGTATCGAGCTCGACGCCGCCGCGGGCGAGCACGCCCCGCGCCACGTCGCGGGCCAGGTGGAAGACCGGGATCTCCTCGGGGTCCACCAGCACCCGTCGCGGCCGGGCGGAGAGTTCGGCGAGGCGCCGGATCGCGTCCGGCGGGAACTCCGCCCCCAGCACGACCAGCAGCGCCCGAGCGCCCGCGGCCTCCGCGGCCCGCCGGGCCGCGCCGATCCGCCATTCGCGGTCGTAGTCGCCCTTCAGTTCGACCACCGCCACCTGGCCGTCGACCTCGGGACCGATCGCCAGTCCGCCGGTCCCCACCCGACCGATCCAAACCAGGCTCCCGTGCCCCATGGCCGCGTCCTCGAACGGCGCCGCCGGCGAGACGTAGAAGTCGCTCCCGTGCGCGAGCATCCGGTTCTCTCCCTCCACCACGGTGCCGAAGTGGACCGAGGCGGTGTCCAGCGCGCGCAGCGGCAGCGGATAGCGTTGCAGGAACGTCCCGTCGTCCCCGGCGGGCTCGAGGCCGAAGGAGTCGAATCCCGCCGCCAGCCACGACGCCGCCTTCTCGAGCTCGGGGCTCGGCGTGTCCCGGCCCTTCATCGAGTCGTGGGCCAACGCGCCGATGCGGGCCAGCACGTCGCCTTCGGTGATCGTCCCCACCGCCTCGTCGACCCCCACCGCCGGCGCCACGGGCTCTCTCTGCACCTCTCCGCCCACGCAGGCGAGCGAGGACGCGAGGGCGAGGGCGAGGAAGGCGGGCGCGCGTGCGGGCATGGGATTCCTCCGGAAGGGGGAGCTCGTAGCGATCCGTCGCGTGAAAGGTCTCTCGAGAGAACGCGCGAGAGCCGCTCCGCGTTCATCCGGACCGTCTACAGGGGACGTTTCAGACGGACCGGCAGCCGGCGTGTGCCCCAGCCCGCGGGCTCGGCCTCGAAGACGCCCGCGCATTCCGTCTCGCACGCGGCGCAGCGACCCTCGGAGAGGGCCCACCCGGTCACGTCGTAGCGGTCGCGGGCGATGACCGTGGCGCCGCAGGCGTGGCAGAGCGTCGAGCCCCCCTCACGGTCGCGAATGTTGCCCGTGTAGGCGTACCGGACGCCGTTCTCCATCGCGATCCGCCGGGCGCGGGTGAGGGTCGACGGCGGCGTCGGAGGGCGGTCGCGCATCCGCCAGTCGGGATGGAAGGCGGTGAAGTGAAGCGGGACGTCGGGCCCCAGCTCGGCGACGAACCAGCGCGTCATCGCGTCGAGCTCGGCGTCGGAGTCGTTCTCGCCCGGGATCAGCAGCGTCGTCACCTCGAACCAGACGTCGGTCTCGTGCTTCAGGTACCGCAGCGTGTCGAGGACGGGCTCCAGCGAGCCGGCCGCGATCTTCCGGTAGAAGTCGTTCGAGAACGACTTGAGGTCGACGTTCGCGGCGTCCATGGAGCGGTAGAACTCCCGGCGCGGCCCCGGATTCACGTACCCCGCAGTGACCGCCACCGCGGCGATCCCCCGCTCGCGGCACGCCGCCGCCACGTCGATCGCGTACTCGTGGAAGACGACCGGGTCGTTGTACGTGAACGCGACCGAGCGGCAACCGAGCCGCTCGGCCTCCGCGGCGACCGCCTCCGGCGAGGCGGCGTCGGCCAGGGTATCGACCTCGCGCGACTTCGAGATCGACCAGTTCTGACAGAACTTGCAGGCCAGGTTGCACCCTGCCGTGCCGAACGAGAGAACCGGAGTCCCCGGCAGGAAGTGGTTCAGCGGCTTCTTCTCGATCGGGTCCACGCAGAACCCGCTCGAGCGGCCGTAGCTGGCGAAGACCACCTCCCCGTCCCGGGCGCCCCGGACGAAGCACATCCCCCGCTGGCCGTCGCGGAGCCGACAGGCTCGCGGGCAGAGCGTGCACTCGACGCGCCCGTCGTCGAGGGGCTTCCACCACTTCGTGGGGACCGTCGTCTCGGGATCGAACCTCTCGCTCATTCGCTCGACCTCGATGTCACTCCCAATCGCGCGGCAACCCCCTCGCGCGGGCCGATCGCCCGAAGCGGCTCCTCGGGGTCCGATGGCGTCAAGACCATGACAGAAACATAACCCGGCCGGCAATCTCCGACCGTCGGACGGGTGACGGGACCACGGGTCCGGCGGTGGGCCCCGGGCCGTATACGCGAAGGCGAGCGAAGCGAAGCCACCCGCGCAAGGACGGTAGGCGAAGCGTCGTCCAGATCGGCGGCTTCGCGACGAAGGGGGCCGAGGCGTGGGAAAACCCACGCCGCAGCCCCCCTAAGGAGTGTTCGCGGCGAGATCGGCCGCGATGGGCGACCGATTCTACTCCACAGTCTGGATGATGTCGAAGATTGGGAGGTACATGGCGACAACCATGCCGCCCACCACCAGCCCCAAGAAGACGATCATCACCGGCTCGATGATCGACGTCAGCGCCGCCACCGCCGACTCCACCTCGTCGTCGTAGAAGTCGGCGATCTTCTCGAGCATCTCGTCCAGGCCACCGGTCTGCTCGCCGACGTTGATCATCTGGACGACCATCTGCGGAAACACGCCGCTCTTCTTCAACGGCTCGGCGATGGTCTCGCCCCCCGCGATCGACACGCGGCTCTCGTTGACCGCGTCCTCCACGACCTTGTTCCCAGCGGTCTTGGCGGTGATCTCGAGTCCCTCCAGGATCGGGACTCCGGAGGAGACGAGGGTTCCCAGGGTGCGGCTGAACCGGGCGATCGCCGCCTTGCGGAGCACGGCCCCCAGGATGGGCATCCTGAGCAGCGCCCGGTCGGTGGCGAGCCGTCCTTGCGGGCTGCCGCGGTACATCCGGAGCAGATAGAAGGCGATCCCGAGGGCCGCCAGGATCGCCCACCAGTACCCGAGCATGAAGTCGCTCAGCCCCATCACGATCCGAGTGGGCAGCGGGAGCGCCACCCCGGCGCTCTCGAAGAATCCGGCGAAGGTGGGGATGACGAAAATCAGGAGCACCGCGATGGCCAGCATCGCGAACCCCATCACCGTGGCGGGATAGAACATGGCCCCCCGCACCTTGCGGCGGAGCGCCTCGGCGGCCTCCAGGTAGTCGGCCAGACGCAGGAGGATGACGTCCAGGATGCCCCCGGCCTCGCCGGCCGCCACCATGTTGATGTACACATCGTTGAAGAACTCACGGTGGTGACGCATCGCGTCGGCCAGCGTCGAGCCGCTCTCCACGTTGTTGAGGAGGGCCTTGATCTTGGCGGCGACCTTGGGGTTCTCCTGCTGGCTGGCCAGGATGTCGAGCGACTGCACCAGCGGAAGGCCGGCGTTGATCATCGTCGCGAACTGTCGGGTGAAAAGGACCAGGTCCTTGGTCTTCACGCGCCCGCCGAGCGAGAAGCTGATCTCCTTCGGCTTCTCCTTGACGCTGGTGACGACGAGACGCCGCCGCCGGAGCAGGCCGACGACGTCGGACTCGGACGACGCCGTCAGCTCTCCCGACTGGGTCTCCCCACCGACGGTGCGGGCCTTGTAGACGTAGGTCGGCATCTTCCCTCGTTCCTCCCTTACGAGCCGATGCTCGCCGAACGCGATTCGATGAGCCGGTTGAGCTCGGCGTGGTCCTCGGTGTGGTTCAGCGCGATCTCCTTGAGGATCTGGCCGTCCGACCAGAGGCCGAACAGGGCCTGGTTCATCGTCTGCATCCCGTGCTTCGCGCCCGCCTGCATGGACGAGTAGATCTGGTGGGTCTTCCCATCCCGCACCAGCGCCCGGATGGCCGGCGTGACCACGAGCACCTCGGCGGCCATCGCCCGCCCTCCCGACTTCTGCGGGACCAGCTGCTGGGTGATGACACCCTCGAGCACGGACGCCAGCTGGGTCCGGATCTGCGGCTGCTGCTCGTGGGGGAATACATCGATGATCCGGTTGATCGTCTCCGCCGCCGAGTTCGAATGGAGCGTGGCGAAGACGAGGTGGCCGGTCTCCGCCATGGTGATCGCCGCCGCGATCGTCTCTGGATCACGCATCTCGCCCGACCAGAATGACATCCGGGTCCTGCCGCAGCGCGTACTTCAGCGCGTTCGCGAACGACTTCGTGTCGCTGCCCACCTCGCGCTGGTTCACCATGCTCGTCTGGTGATTGTGGATGAACTCGATCGGGTCCTCGATCGTGAGGATGTGCTTGCGCCGGGTCCGATTGATCTCGTCGATCAGCGCCGCCAGGGTGGTCGACTTCCCCGAGCCGGTCGAGCCGGTGACCAGGATCATCCCGTTCGGGCGCTCCGCGAACGATTCGACCACGGGCGGCAGGCCGAGGCTCTCGAACGATCGGATCTCGAACGGGATCTGACGGATCGCCAGCGCGACCGCGCCCCGCTGCCGGAACACGTTCGCCCGGAAGCGCGACAGGTTCGCCACGCCGAAGGAGAAGTCGAGCTCGTCCTCGACCTCGAAGGCTCGCTTCTGCTTCTCGGTGAGCAGGCTGTAGGCGAGCTCGATCGTCTCCTTGGTGGTCAGCTTCTCGCGCCAGACCTCGCTGTCCTTCAGATCGCCGTCCACGCGGAGCTTGGGTGGCTGTCCGACGGTGATGTGGAGGTCCGAGCCTGCGGCGGCGACGAGCTCCTCGAGGAGCTCCCTCACGGTCCGGTTCCGGGCCGGTGCCTGGACCGGCTGAGGAGCGGAACGGGTGATCGCCTCGCCCATTGGTTCGCTCCCGTTCATGCGTTCCTCTCCTCCCTCATTCGACGAAGCTCGTCTCGCGCAGGACCTCGTCCAGCGTCGTCATCCCGCGCTTCATCTTCTGGAGTCCATCGCGCCGGAGGGTGATCATCCCGTCGGCGAGCGCCTGCTCGAGGATCTCCGCGGTGCCGGCGTGATTGGTGATCAGGTGCTTCATGGCATTGGAGATCGGCATCACCTCGTAGAGTCCCACCCGCCCCCTGTAGCCCGTATCGTCGCAGTTCGAGCACCCCCCGCCTTCGTAGAAGTCGTGGTCGAGGTCGTCCTCGGGGAGGCCGGCCTCGATCAACGCCTCCGCCGGATAGCCCCGCGGCGCCTTGCACTCACCACAGATCCGCCGTACCAGACGTTGCGCGACGATGCAGTTGAGGGCGCTGGCGACCAGGAAGGGCTGGAGCCCCATGTCGATCATGCGGTTGACCGTCGACGGGGCGTCGTTGGTATGGATCGTGGAGAGGACCAGGTGGCCGGTCAGGGCCGCCTTGATGGCGATCGAGCCGGTCTCGACGTCCCGGATCTCGCCGACCATGACGATGTTCGGGTCCTGACGCAGGAAGGCGCGCAGGGCGGCCGCGAAATCGAGCCCCACCTCCTCGTTCACGTGGACCTGGTTGATCCCCTCCAGGTTGTACTCGACCGGATCCTCCGCCGTCATGATGTTGACGCCGGGCTGGTTGAGCCGGGTCAGGGCGGAGTAGAGGGAGGTCGTCTTCCCGGATCCGGTCGGCCCGGTCACCAGCACGATCCCGTACGGCGCCTCGATGGCCTTCAGGAACGTGTCGAGGCCGTTCTCCGGAAAGCCGAGCTTCTCGAGGTCGAGCGAGAGGTTGCTCTTGTCGAGGATGCGGAGCACGATCTTCTCGCCGAAGAGCGTGGGGAGCGTCGAGACGCGGAAATCGATCACCCGCTGGCCCATCTTCATCTTGATGCGGCCGTCCTGGGGGATCCGACGCTCGGCGATGTTCAGGTCCGAGAGGATCTTGATCCGAGAGATGATGGCCGCCTTCATCTTCAGCGGCGGCTCGATCATCTCGCGGAGCACGCCGTCGATCCGGTAGCGCAGCCCGAACCCGGCCGCGGCGATCATGTCGTCGGGTTGGGTCAGCCCCGGGTCGCCCCGGCGCTCCGCCTCGTCGACCACCAACTCCGCCTGCGTCGCGATATCCCTGTGCTCGCGTCCCTCCAGCGGGGCGCTGCGGTCCGGCGTCCCCGTGTAGGTGATG
>JAHWKZ010000076.1 GCA_019347645.1 Gemmatimonadota bacterium
ACGCTATGCAGCTGTTCATCCCGCTCGCCGCGCCGATCCGCTGGTCGCTGGTGTCGCAGCGGATCAGCGGCTTTGCCGGGAACCGCTTTGCCGTTCACACGCTCACTGGACTGGAAGAACGGCTGTCGCGCGAGGAATGATGGAAGATCGTGCCGACCTGAACCGCGGCCTTGGCGGTCTTTCCACCGACGCGCAGTCGGTGCGCGGGCGCGTCGAGGCGCTCGAGCGGGTGATGGAGCGGCGGACGGACTCCTAGCGATGGATCCCGTCCGCGCCACCTACCGGATCGACGTCCCGCCCGGTGAGGGCCGCGCCCGCGCCGAGGCGCTCGCGCTGGAGCAGACCGCCGAGCTGCCGCGCGCGGCGGTCGGCTCGGAGTCGGCCCGGGCCTTCCTCGGGGGCGTGGAGTCGGTCGAGCCCGCGCCCGACGGCGCGGTGCGCGCCACGATCGCCTATCCCGCGGCCGCGACGGCCGCCGATCCCGCCCAGCTGCTGAACGTGGTGTTCGGAAACGCCGCCCTCCTCGACGACGTGACGCTCGTCGGGCTCGATGTCGGCGCGTCGAGCGCGGCGACGCTCGGCGGGCCGCGCCACGGGATCGACGGGCTGCGCGCCGCCGCGGGGGTGGAGGCCCGTCCGCTCACCTGCGCGGCTCTGAAGCCGATGGGCGATCCGGTCGAGGCGCTGGCGCAGCGGTGCGAGGCGTTGGCCCGCGCCGGGATCGACGTGATCAAGGACGACCACGGCCTGGCCGACTTCCCGGGTTCCCCGCTGGCGGATCGGCTCGACGCATGCGCGGCGGCCCTCGACCGCGCCGCCGAAGCGACCGGGCGACGAGCGCTCTACGTACCGAACCTGATCGGCTCGCCGCGGACGCTGGCGCGCGGCCTCGAGCGGGTAGTGGAGGGGGGCGCGGGTGCGGTGCTCGTGGCGCCGCTCCTGGCGGGGCTGCCCGCCTTCCGGGAGCTGGCGAGGGAGAGCCCCGTCCCCGTCCTCGCCCATCCGGCCTGGGCTTCTCCTCGGGTGGCCCCCGAGACCCTGCTCGGGACCCTCTTCCGGCTCTTCGGCGCCGACGCCGTCGTCTTCCCGCACGCCGGCGGCCGGTTCCCGTTCGACGAGGCGACGTGCCGGCGGCTGGCGGACGAGCTGAGGCGGCCGGTGGAGGGAATCCGGCCCGCGCTGCCGGTCCCGGCGGGAGGGATGAGCCTGTCGCGGGTGGCGGAGCTGGTCGGGTTCTACGGGAGCGACACGATGCTCCTGGTCGGCGGGACCCTCTACGTGGACGGGGCCGGCCTGGAGGAGCGGGCGCGGACGTTCGTCCGGCGGGTGGCGGACGCGGCCTCCGCGGGGACGGGGAGGCCCACGTGAGGCGCTTCCGCGAGGGCCGGGAGGGCCGGTGGGAAGAGGTCGAGGTCCGAGGGTACAAGGACGAGCCGGAGAGCTTCCGCGGCGTGACCCGGCAGCGCCTCTTCGGTCCGGAGTCCGGGATCGCCGCCGAGCTCCGGTACTTCGAGATCGAGCCGGGCGGCTGGTCGTCCCTCGAGCGGCACGAGCACGCCCACGCCGTGATGGTCCTCCGCGGCCGGGGCGCTGCGCTGGTCGACCCCGAGGTCCGCCATGTCGCTCCCTTCGACCTGATCCGAGTCCCGCCCCGCACCTGGCACCAGCTGCGGGCGGCCGAGGACGCGCCCCTCGGGTTCCTGTGCCTGGTCGACCCCGAACGCGACGCACCCGAGCGGCCTTCCGCGGAGGAGCTCGAGGAGATCCGTCGCCGGCCCGGCGTCGCCGAATTCCTGCGGGGCCGGGCCGGGTTCGTCGAGGAAGGGCGATGACGGACGCTCCGCCGCTGATCGGGATCGAGGACGTCGAGGCCGCCCGGGATGTCGTGAAGGGGCGGATCCACCGGACGCCGCTCGTCCGATCGAGCACGCTCGGCGAGCGGTTCGGGGTGGAGCTGTGGTTCAAGCTCGAACCGTTCCAGAAGACCGGGTCGTTCAAGGTCCGGGGAGTGCTGAACAAGCTCGCGCGCATGTCGGAGGAGGAGCGCTCCCGCGGGGTGGTGACGCTCTCGGCGGGCAATCACGCGCAGGCCCTCGCCTGGGCCGCCGCACGGGAGGGGATGGAGGCGATCGTGGTCATGCCCGCCGGCGCGGTTCGGAGCAAGGTCGAGGCGACCCGAGCCTACGGAGGCGAGGTCGTCCTCACCGAGGGCGACCTGCTGGAGACGTGTCTCGCGATCCGGGAGGAGCGCGGGCTGACCCTCGTCCACCCCTTCGACGACCCGGCGATCATCGCCGGCCAGGGAACGGTCGGGCTCGAGATCCTCGAGGACCTGCCCGAGCTCGACGCCGTATTCGCGGGAGTGGGTGGCGGGGGCCTCGTCTCGGGGATCGCCACCGCGGTGAAGGCGAGGCGGCCCGAGGCCCGGGTGATCGGCGTCGAGCCCGAAGGGGCCGCCGCGATGAGGGCCGGCCTGGACGCCGGCGAGCCCGTCCGCCTGGAGTCCATGGAGACGGTGGCCGACGGGTTGGCCGCCCCGTTCGCCGGACGGCACACCCTGGCCCACGTCCAGGCGCGGGTGGACGCGATCGAGGTGGTGCCGGACGCGGCGATCGTGGAGGCGATGCGGCTCGTGTTCGACCGGGTGAAGGTCGTGGCCGAGCCCGCCGCCGCGGCGAGCCTCGCGGGCCTGGCCGCCGGCCGGGTCCCGTTGACCGAGGGAGCGGCCGTCGCCTGCGTGCTGAGCGGAGGAAACATCGACACCGAGCGGCTGGTGAAGCTGCTCGGGTGAGGCCGCGGCCCCTCCGGCTCACAGCGGCTCCCAGCCGCCTCCCCGCCAGCCGTAGTCGAACGCCTCGGGGTGGAGGATCTCGGCCAGGATCTCCAGCGATTCGACGAGCCGCGGCCCCGGCCGATTGAAGAACGCGACGCCGTCGGCGAGCGCGACCCTCCCGCGCCGAACCGCCCGCAGATCCGCCCACTCCGGGCGCGACGACAGCCCGCTCATCTCCGATCGCGTCCGCTCGAGGTCGAACCCGCAGGGAGAGACGAAGACGACGTCTGGATCCGCCTCGACCACCGCCTCCCACTCCAGCCATGGCGAATGCTCGCCCGCCACCCCGAAGACGTCGTGGCCACCGGCCTTCTCGACCAGCTCGGGCATCCAGTTGCCGGCCGCCATGAGCGGATCGATCCACTCGACGCAGACCACCGTCGGGCGTGGGTCGAGGGTCGCCGCGCGCTCCTCGACGCGGCGCATCCGGTTCCGGAGGGATTCCACCAGGGCGTCCCCGCGCTCGGCGGCGTCCAGGGCGGCGGCCACCTTCCGCACGTCGGCCCACACGTCGGCGAGGGAGTCGGGCGCCAGGGCCACCACGGTCGGCGCGTCGTCGGTCCAGTCGGCGAGGGCCTCCTCCACGTCGGTCAGCGACACCGCGCACACCTCGCACTGGGTCTGGGTCACGATCACGTCCGGTCGGAGGTCTCGCAGCGCCCCGGCGTCGACCCGGTAGACCGAGAGCGCTTCGGCCACGATCGCCTTGATCCGGCGGTCGATCTCGTAGGAGGTGCCGTCGGTGGGGATTTTGGGCTCGGTAACCGCCAGCAGGGCCTCCACCCCCGGCGGCCAGTCGCATTCGTGGGAGCGCCCCACCAGCGCGTCGCGGAACCCGAGGGCGGCGACGATCTCGGTCGCCGAGGCGTCAGCGAGACGATGCGCATGGACGGCCGCGCGGGGTTGGATACCTTGGGACGGGAGCCATGTCCATCGCCCGCGAAGTTCCCGTCCGGCCCCGGTCGGCGCCAGCCACCGATCGACCGGACGATCCCCCGTCGACGGAGGTCGCTATGCTCCGACGCCTCTTCCTCGCCCTCGCGTTCTCCCTTCTCGCCGCCGCCGGCGGCTTCGCCCAGGAGGTGGAGCGTCGCACCGTCCTGGACGGGGCGGTGGTGCTCGAGGAGGCGCCCGAGGTGCCCGAGCGGATCAAAGACGCGCTCAACCGCTACCAGAACGTGCGCGGCGCCAGCCTCGTCGATTGGACCGCGGACGGATCGGGGCTCTTCGTCGAGACCCGCTTCGGAGACGTCTCCCAGATCCACCGCGTGGACATGCCCGGCGGCGCCCGACGGCAGCTCACGTTCTCGGACGAGCCGGTGAACGGCATCGACCGCCGGCCGGCCGCCGCGGAGGTGCTGTTCAGCATGGACGAGGGAGGCAGCGAGTTCTACCAGCTCTTCCTGCTCGATCCCGGGAGCGGCGAGATCCGCCGGCTGACCGACGGCGAGAGCCGCAACAGCGGGCCCGAGTGGAGCGGCGACGGGGAGCGAATCGCCTGGACGTCCACCCGCCGGGACGGTCGGTCCAACGACGTGTGGGTGATGGAGGTGGCGGACACCGCCTCCGCGCGGGTCGTCTTCGAGGCTCCGGACGGGACCTTCTGGGGGCCGGCCGACTTCTCGCCCGACGGGCGGCGGCTGCTGATCGCCAACTACATCTCGATCACCGATTCGCGTGTCCACCTGCTCGACCTCGGAAGCGGAGAGACGAGGAAGCTCGTGGGTGGGGACGAGGAACCGGCTTCCTGGCTCGGTGTCGATCCCGCATTCGACGCCGAGGGAGACGGCGTCTTCCTCGCGACCGATTCCGGTGGCGAATTCCAGCGACTCGTCCATCTCGACCTGGCCAGCGGGGCGCTGACCCCCATAACCGCCGAGATCGACTGGAACGTGGACGACTTCGTGATCGCGCCGGACGGGTCGCGCGCGGCGTTCGTGATCAACGAGGACGCCATCGATCGACTCTACCTCATGGACCCGCGGACCTTCGAGTATCGGCGGGTGGAATCGATCCCCGCGGGACTGATCGGCGGCCTCGAGTTCTCCCCCGACGGGCGGCTCGGGATGACGCTGAACACGCCCACGACTCCCAGCGACGTCTTCGTCCTGGAGACGGGCGCCGACCCGGCCGACGCGGGCGAGCTCGTCCGCTGGACCGAGAGCGAGGTCGGCGGTCTCGACACCGGTTCGTTCGTGGAGCCCGAGCTGGTCCACTACGACACGTTCGACGGGCGGGAGATCCCGGCCTTTCTCTACCGGCCGCGCGGGGAGGGGCCGCATCCAGTCATCGTCTACATCCACGGAGGGCCGGAGAGCCAGTTCCGGCCCGGCTTCAGCAGCACGTTCCAGCTGTGGATCGACGTCCTCGGCGCCGCGGTGGTGGCGCCGAACGTGCGCGGGTCCTCGGGCTACGGGAAGACGTACGTGGCGCTGGACAACGGGAGGAGCCGGGAGGACTCGGTGAAGGACATCGGCGCCCTCCTCGACTGGATCGCCGGTCGGCCCGATCTCGACCAGAACCGGGTGGCCGTGTACGGGGGCTCGTACGGTGGCTACATGGTGCTCGCCAGCCTGGTCCACTACAGCGAGCGGCTGCGCGCCGGCGTGGACTACGTGGGGATCAGCAACTTCGTGACCTTCCTCGAGAACACCGAGGACTACCGTCGCGACCTGCGACGCCCGGAGTACGGCGACGAGCGCGATCCGGGGATGCGCGCCTTCCTCGAATCCATCAGCCCCTCCAGTCGAGCCGGGGAGATCACCGCCGCGCTGTTCGTCGTCCAGGGAGCCAACGACCCGCGGGTGCCGGCCAGCGAATCCGAGCAGATCGTCCGCGAGGTGCGGGGCAAGGGGCGGCCGGTATGGTACATGCTGGCCAGGAACGAGGGCCACGGGTTCGCGAAGAAGCCCAACCGCGACCTGCTGAGCCAACTCGTCGTCCTGTTCTTCGAGACCCACCTGCTGCCCCCTGGGGAGGTGGCGGCAGCCCCTGGAGGAGCCCTCCGAGGGGGGGAGGAAAAGGCCGCTCCCGTGTTCGATCCCTAACGGTATGCGTGGTACGGGCCCCGTACACTGGGATCGTGCGGTCGCGGTCCGATGCTCAATACCGGGGAGCGAGGATGGACAACGAGCGGAAGATCCACGTGGGCAAGAGGCTCCAGGAGATTCGAGGCTCGCGAGACCAGCGGACGTTCGCCGAGGCGGTGGACTCCGTACAGCAGACCATCAGCAAGTACGAGCGGGGCGAGATCCCGCGATCGTGGCTCTTCCTCGCTCGCCTGGCCGAAGAGGAAGGCATCGACCTGAACTTCCTGCTGACGGGAGAGCGGCAGGCGGGCGGCCTCGAGGACTCTTCCAGCGAGGGAAACGGGAACGGCCTCCGCTCCCCTAGGCGGGCCGAGGAGCGTAGCGCCTCGGCCTCCTACGCGGAGGCCTGAGGGATCCGAACCCTGGCGTTGGGCGAGCGGGCCGGGCGTCTCCGGTGGACGGGGACGCTCGGCCCGCTTCGTGCATGGGTAGCCCGCTGCGCTCGCGAGACCGATTCGTTACTATGAGCATGGTCTCCCGAACCCCGAACCGGAGGTCGTTGCCCTATGAATCCCGCCGCCCGCGTGGTCCGGCTCTTCGTCGACATCAAGAGGCGAGAGGTCGAGCCCGCGCTCCTGTTCTTCTTCTTCTGGTTCCTCGTCATCGTGGCCTTCCAGGTGCTGAAGCCCCTGAAGAAGGGGTATTTCGTGGAGGCCCTGGGCGCCGACATCGAGCTGTACGCGAAGCTGGCGAACATCGGCGTCGCGGTCCTGGCGGTGATCGCGTTCACCGCGCTCTACAACGCGCTGGGAAGCCGCAAGCTGATCGCTACGCTGGTCGCCGTCTTCGTGGCCGCGCTGCTGGGGTTCGCGGCCGTCCTCGGCGAGAGAGCGCCCTCCGCGTCGGTAAACTGGACCTTCTACCTGTTCGGGGACCTCTGGTCGACGATCTGGGTCACGACGTTCTGGGCCTACCTGAACGAGATGACTCAGTCGGAGCAATCCAAGCGTCTCTACGGGCTGATCGGAGGCGGCGGCGTGGTCGGCGGGCTGGTCGGGGGCCTGGTCGTCTGGCAGCTGGTCGAGCCGCTCGGCCCCTCCACGCTGCTGGCCGGGTGCGCGATCCTGACGATGATCATCGGCCTGCTGGTCTGGCGGAGCGAGATGCTCGCCCGCTCGCCGGAGGCTCCCATCGGTC
>JAHWKZ010000077.1 GCA_019347645.1 Gemmatimonadota bacterium
GATCAAAGGTTGTTTGCACCTCCCCGAGGCTTATCGCAGCTTGCCACGTCCTTCTTCGCCTGCTCGAGCCAAGGCATTCACCGTGCGCCCTTAGTAGCTTGACCGGAATTTCCTCTCGAGAGAGGTCTTTCTCGGCACCTACTGGACAGACACTTCAGTTGTCAAAGAGCGTTCTTCCCGTGCCCGAATTTTTCGGGGGGATCAATAAGATACGCGCTCCTCTGGCTCGCGTCAACGTCCGCGGGTTTCGCGAATCGACACGAAAAAGCGCCTCGAGACGGAGCCTTTCGGCCTCCGTTCCCCGGCGCTTCAGGGCGCGCATCGGAACCAGAAAATAACCGGTACGGGCCGAGCGTCAACCCCCGATCATGGGCCCAGCACGTTCGTGCGCAGGTTCCACGTCACCGTCTCGCCCGGGTTCAGCGTGAAGCGGCCGGAGACGATCTCGCGACCGCCGTCGGTGCGGGCTTCGAGCCGATAGTTCGCGTTCGAACGGAACGAGCGGACCGGTAGCGTACGGGTGGCCATCGGGGCGACCGTGCCGAGAAGCGTGCGCCCGCCCACCTCCTCGTCCATGTAGACCGAAACGGTGCTCGGCGGCTGGACCTCGTTGATCACCTCCACCCGAGCCTCCACCCCGCCCTCTTCACCGCCCGATCCTCCACTCGCGCAGGCGGTCGCGACGGCAATCGCCCCCAACGCTGTCACCAACCTCTCGATCTTCATCGTGCTCCTCCTTCCTCACGCGCCTCGGCGGACTGGAGGAACGCCTCGAGCCGGCGACCGAGCTCGCGCGAGGCATCCAGGATCGGCCAGTGACTCCGCGGAAGCAGGAGTCGAGCGGCCGTCGGCACCGCCCGCCTGGCGGCTTCCTCGGACGCCGCTCCGTCTCCTCCTATCACGATCAGGGCGGGGATTCCCGGCGGGACCGACCCTTCGACGGGCGGGGCTGCGATCCACGACCGCAGCGACTCGATCAACGGCCCGGCAGCCTGCCGACGCAGCACCAGGTCGTAGAACGGCGGGACCCAACGATGCGCCGTCGCGAAAGAGGTTCCCACCCAATGGTCCACCAGCACGCTGGAGTACTCCCCGAGCGAAGGACGATCGAGCCGCCCCCAGGCCCCCACGAATAGCTCCCACCAGGCTCGCTCCGGCTCGGAGAACTCCAGCCGAGGCTGGATCAGGACGAGCGATCGAACCCGGTGTGGTCGGGCGAGGGTCACCTCCAAAGCGATTCGCGCCCCCAGCCCCACCCCTACCAGGTGCGCCCTCTGGAGCCCGAGGCCGTCGAGCACGCGCTCGAGGTCCCTCCCGTGAGCGGCGAGCGAATAGTCACCGTCCGCCGCGGCCTCGGAGCGCCCCTGGCCTCGGAGGTCGTAGCGGACGAGACGATGGCTTTCCCGCAACGACGGGAGAAGCAGGAACCAACTCGACGTATCGTGCGCCCACTCCTCGATGAACACGACGGCCGGCCCTTCTCCGTCCTGCTCGAAGAACAGTCGGGGAGTCTGGGCGTCGGCGACCGGCGCGATCGCGCTCGCCAGCACGGCGGGCGCCGCCATGGCCCGGATCACGAAACGGCTCGGCGATCTCATCCGGTGGAATCTCCGCCGGGCCGCCTCGCCCGGCAAAACTCTCCGCCCCCCTCGGGCGCGTCAGCGGCGGACCGTCGGACGCGTGGGATTCGGTTGCGGCTCGGGCACCGGCTCCGGTTTGTCCGGCTTCGGCGTGGGCCGGCCCGGGTTCGGCTGCGGCTTTCCGGGATCGGGCGTAGGGTGCGGAGAAGGGCGCTCGGGCGTCGGCTTGCCCGGACGCTCGGGCGTCGGGTCCGGCTTTTCCGGGCGCTCTGGAGAACGCCGGCCGGGATCGGGCCGGGTCGGATCGGGCCGCCGATCCATGGATCGCGGACGGGACATGGGTTCCTTCCTTTCGAGTGAGTTCGAGCGGAGGCGGATTTCGTCCTCCCGTCATCTGCAGGATACGGAGCCGAGGTGCGGTTCTCCGTAGGGTGGATGACACCTTGGCTCGATCCCTCGGCCCACGACATTACGTGTACGGTAGGCGACAGACGGGACCCCGGGCCCTTCCTATAGTAGGGCCACGACGGAAGCGACGAGGCGAACGCCCGTACGGTCGGGGCTCCGGTTCCGACCGACCCTACCGGGTCGAAGCCTCGACTGTACGATGGATCCCGGCCGTTCCTGGAACGGCCGGCGATCAGCCTGCCAAGATGCCCCCCTTGAGCGCGGGCGGGTCGGCGACGCGACCCGCCCGTCCCGCCTTCGGGCGAGATCTCAGACCCCCCGCAAGGAGCCACGGATCGCGCTGCGCGCGGCGTACCAGCCGCACAAGCCGTGCACGCCGGGACCGGGTGGCGTCGAGCTCGAGCACAGGTACAGCCTCGTCCCCGGGACCCGGTACGGATCGGGACGCGGAAGCGGCCGGGCGATCGTCTGCGCCAGGTCCTGGCTGCCACCTCCGATCGATCCACCGACGCAGTTGGGGTTCCGACGCTCCAGTTCGGCCGGCCCGGCCGACCGGCGGGCGAGGACCAGATCGGCGAAGCCCGGAGCGAAGCGCTCGATCTGGGCGGCGATTCGGTCGCCGACGTCGAGCTCCGAGCCCACCGGCACGTGCGTGTACGCCCAGGCCACGTGCTTGCCGGCGGGAGCGCGGGTCGGATCGAAGAGGCTCGGCTGAGCGAGGAGCACGAACGGTCGCTTCGGGTGCTCGCCTCGCGCGACCGCGGCCTCGGCCGCCTCGATCTCCGCCTCTCTCCCCCCCAGGTGCACGGTCCCGGCGCGCGCGCACGCCGGATCCCGCCACGGGATCGGCCCCTCGAGGGCCCAGTCCACCTTGAAGACGCCGGGGCCGTACCGCCAGCGGGCCAGGCGCGACCGGTAGAGCGCCGGCAGGCGAGGGCCGGCGATGGAGAGGAGCTGGCGCGGCGTCACGTCCAGGAGGATCGCCCGGGCCGGCGGCAGATCCCCCAGCGAGCGGATCCAGCGGCCGGTCTCGATCGTCCCACCCAGCGACCGGAAGTAGGCGGCGAGCGCCCCCGTGATCGTGCCGGCGCCACCCTTCGGGACCGGCCAGCCGACGGCATGCCCGGCGATCCCCAGGATGGTCCCGACGGCGGCCGAGGGGACGACGTCCAGCGGAAGCATCGAATGGGCGGCGATCCCGGAGAACAGCGCCCGCGCCCGTTCGCCCCGGAACCGCGCGCGGGTCAGGCTCCGGCTCGAACGGAGCGCCCGGAGGGCGAACCGGAGCGCCGTCACCGGCCGCCGCGGGAATCTCGGCGGGCCGAGCAGGTCGCGGGCGAGCGCGTCCCACCGGTCGACGAACGGCCCCACCAGCTCGCGCCATGCCGCCGCGTCGGCGCCGAGGCCCGAGGCGGTCGCGTCGACGCTCCGCTCGAGCAGGACCGCGCCACCCTGGTCCAGGGGATGAGCGAGCGGGGCGTGGGGGTGGATCCATTCGAGGCCGTGGTCGGCGAGGGGGAGCGAGCGCAGGAAGGGCGATCCCACGCCCAGCGGATGGACCGCCGAGCAGAGGTCGTGGACGAAGCCCGGGATCGTGAGTTCGGCGGAGCACGCGCCCCCGCCGATCTCCTCGGCGCCTTCCACCACCCGGACGTCGTAGCCGTCGCGCGCGAGGGTCACCGCGGCCGAGAGGCCGTTGGGGCCCGATCCGACCACCACGGCGTCGAACCGGGCGGAGGCGATGCGGTCGTCACGTCCGCGCACGACCTTACAAGCTAGATGTTCGACCCGGAGAGGAAAGCCGAGTCCCTCGCCATGGATCGTGTCCGGCGTAGCCTGGCCGAGGCCGAGCGGGTGGTCGTGCTGACGGGCGCGGGCGTGAGCGTGGAGTCCGGCGTACCCACCTTCCGCGGGGAGGAGGGCCTGTGGCGGAGCCACCGCCCCGAGCAACTGGCCACGCCGGCGGCGTTCGCCCGGGATCCGCGGCTGGTTTGGGAGTGGTACGCCTGGCGAAGGGAGCGGGTCGGCGGGTGCCGGCCCAACGCCGCGCACCGGGCGCTGGCCCGTTGGGCCCTGTCGCGCCCGGGCGTCCTGATCGTGACCCAGAACGTCGACGGGCTCCACGGTGACGCCGCGATCGAGGCCGCGGGGGACCGTGCGCCGGAGACGGCGGCCTGGCCCATCGAGCTCCACGGGTCTCTGTTCCGCGTGCGCTGCACCGGGTGCGGCGAACGGCGGCCCCACGTCGCGCCGATCGACACCGGAAGCCGCGCTTCGCTGCCGCGCTGTCCCGATTGCGGCGCGCTGCTCCGGCCCGACGTGGTGTGGTTCGGAGAGCCCCTGGAGGATCGGACGATCGGCCGGGCGCTGGCCGCCGCTCGGGGGTGCGACGCGTGCCTGGTGGTCGGCACCAGCGCCATCGTCCATCCCGCCGCGTCCGTGGCCGTCGAGGCGGCTCACGGGGGCGCCGTCCTGGTGGAGGTGAACCCGGATCCGACCCCGTTGTCCCCGCTGGCCGGTGTGAGCCTTCGGGCCACCGCCGCCACCGCGGTCCCGCGGCTCCTGGGCGGTCCGAACGAGGCCGGACCGGCTTAACCTCATCATTCCTCTTCAAAACGGTAGAGCGGGTCGATTCTCGGCACGATTCGTGTAACCCACGGAGACGATGACGTCATCACGCGAGACCGAGCTCGCCCCCCCGGCGAGTGTCCCGGTCGTCCGAAATCCCTACCGCGTCCTCGGCCTTCCCGGCGAGGCGAAGTGGCCCGAGATCCGCGCCGCCGCCGAGCGGCTGCTCGAGGATCCCCGGCCGCGGAGCCGGGCGACCCCGTGGGACCTTCCGTGGCTGGGACCGCTCCCGCGCGGCCGGGCGGACGTGGAGCGCGCCGTCGCGCGACTCGCCGAAGCCCCCTCCCGTCTTCGTGCCCGCCTCTTCTGGTTCCACGAACGGATCGCCGAGACGGCGGTTCAGGACCTTCTTCCCGTCACGATCCGCAACGCCCTCGAAGGGTGGTCCGCCACCTCCCAGCCCATCGCCCGACACGATGCCGCCGTGGTCGCGCTGATCGCGGCCATGGCCCTCGATCCCGCGATGGAAGAGAGCGCGCTGTGGCAGCGGGCGCTACGCGAATGGGCGAAAGCTCTCGAGATCGAGGAGTACTGGCTGGCGGTCCTCCGACTGGAGATGGAGGGAGGCTTCGAGAACCCGGCGCCGCTGGCCGAGATCCGCGACCTCCGTGAGCGAGCCGGCGAGGTCGTGACCGAGCCGCTCCTGACGTACGCGCGGGAAGCGGTGATCGCCGACGACCTGCCGCGGGCGTCCCGGACGCTGTCCATCCTCCGCGAGACGCTCCCCGAGGATGCGTTCACCGCGCGCTGCGGGGACCTGGCCGACCATGTCGGGGGGAGTTTCGGCTCCGGGGGGACCTCGCGAGACGACCTCCGGGCCGGGCGCCGGGAGGAGCGCGAGCCCGGCCTCCACACGCAGAACCCCGCCTTGTGGGATCTGACCAGCGAGGCGCCTCCCGAGGCGGGCGCGCCGACGCTTCCGGTGGAGCCCGTGCCCGCCGAAGAGCCCGCGCCCGCCGAAGAGCCCGCGCCCACCGAAGAGCCCGTGCCCGACGAAGAGCCCGCGCCCGACGAAGAGCCCGCGCCCGCCGAGCCACCTGCGCTCACCGTGGAGCCGGCGCCTCTCGACACTTCCGATTCCGCGACGGAGGACCCGGCCATCCCGAGCTCCCGGCCCCCTGCGCCACCCTCCCGACGACGCCTCGGACCCCGCTCGATGGCGGCCGCGCTCGCCGTCCTGACGTTCGTCGCCCTCGCCGCCGTCGTCCCCCGCGTCCGATTCGAAGCCGGGGCGGACGCCTCCCCCGCCGACTCCGTCCTCCGGCGCGACATCGAGCGGAGGATGGAGACCGTCGACGGGGCGCTCGCCTCGGCCCTCGTCGATCGCCATCGGATGGAGGAGGAGATCGGTGTGCTGCGCGAATCGATGACGGGCTATCAGACCCTGGTCGAGGACTACGAGCGTCGGATCGCCCGCCGCCTACCCGCCGACCGAAACGCCTACCATCGAGTGGTCCGCCTGCGGGACGACGCGCGGGAGCGGCTCGACGCGGCGCTCGCCGACCGCACCCGGATCGAGGCGAGGATCGAGCGGCTCTCGGCGTCGACCGCGCGGCTGGTGGAAGCGTGGAGCGCCGTCGCCGATTCCGACGCGGGGCGGACCGTGCGCGACCCGTCCCCCTGATAGACGTACCGGAACGTCAGGCATCCGGCCCGCGCCCCCGGACAGTAGTACCCCAGGATCTCCATCTTCACGTAGCGGCCGTCGGCGGTCCGGACCGCCCACACCACCGGCTTCGGCGTGAGCAGGTGGCTGGTGAAGCCGTAATCGTACCAGCGGGCGAGTGCCGGGTGACCGGAGTCCCGCGGTGCGGCGCCCACCACCCAGCCCGTGTCCGGCGCCGCCTTCACCGCTTCGAAGGCCACCTCGCCCAGGTCGATCGCCGCGCCTTCGCCGTCGAAGCCGGGGCCGCCGTTGACCATCACGTTGAAGCGCCGGAACGCCAGGTCCCACTCCCGTGCGGCCGGCGCAGCCACCACCGAGCCGCGGGAGAAGTCGAAGTGGACCCACCGGTCCGGATCGGAAGCGTCCACCGTCACCCGGATCGGACCGACCAGCGTGGCACCCGCGTCACGCGGTG
>JAHWKZ010000078.1 GCA_019347645.1 Gemmatimonadota bacterium
GTGTAGCCGGCCGCCTCGGCGACCTGGTCGAGCAGGCTCTGCGATTCCTCGCTCGCGCCGACGACCTTCGCGTTGCGGTCGCGAACCGTTCGGTACACGAGCCAGGCACCGACCGTGTCCATCCGCTCCACGTCGCTGAGGTCGATGGTCAGCGGATCCGGTTCGGCCGCAATCTCCCGAGCCGTGCTCGCCGCGCGGGCGATCGTGATCGACCCCGCCAGCGCGAACACCACGAAGAAGGTGAAGGCCGCGTTGAACTGAGGCGCGGGCGCCACGCTTAACTCTTCGTAAACCATCATTCAGCCCAATGCGCCGAGAAGCGGTGCACTTTGTTCTTTATTCGTTCGATCGGCCGTGAGAACATCGGTGGAACGAGGGCGCGATTGTCCCACGGGCGGCGCCGTGGAATAAGGGGTGCGGGCGATGAAGGACACGGTACTCAGGCTGGACGAAAGGCGGACCATGGACAAGCAGAAGGCGCTCGAGTCGGCGCTGGCGCAGATCGAGCGCAGCTTCGGCAAGGGCTCGGTCCAGACAGTCCAGGTGATGGGCCCCAAGGCCGCGCTGAAGCTCACGACCGCGCGCTACTACACGCCGAGCGGTCGCAGCATCCAGCGCGGCGACGCGTCCGACCTCGATTTCGAGGCGCTCGGCACGCCGGACGAGATCGGAGAGCTGGAAGAGCGGAAGCGGAGCCTGCCCGACAGTCTCCTGTTCAAGACGGACATGGGGCGCGAGGTGTACGGCGGGGGTGGCGTGATGCCCGACGTCATCATCCATCCGGACGACCTGTCGGAGGTGTCCAAGAGCCTGCTCCAGGAGATGTTCCTGAAGAACGCCTACTTCTCGTTCGCGGTCCGGTACCGGGCCGACCACCCGCGGATCCCCAAGGGTTTCGTCCCCGACGCAGCACTCGTGGAGGAGTTCAGGACGTATCTGAGGGAGGAGAAGGAGATCGACTTCAGCGACGAGGCATTCGAAGCCGAGCGCGACTACATCCGCGACTTCCTGCAGTACACGATGATCTCCCAGTACCATGGCGAGGGCACCGCCCGCCAGGCGGTGATGCGGGCCGACTTGCCGCTCGCCAAGGCCGTGGAGCTGCTGACCCGCGCCGACACCCTGGCCGACCTCTTCCGGATGGCCCGGGAGGAGCGTCAGGCCGCCCTGGAGGTCCGGAAGACGGCGGCGGTGGCGGTACCGGACGCGGCGACACTGCCTAACTAGGTCCCCCCTTGGTCCGTCGGCGCGCGGGGTGACCGGCTCCACGGCCTCCCCGGGCGCCGTTCTCGTCGACGGCTACAACGTCCTACACGCCGTCCCGCGCTTCGCGCCCCGCGGAGCCCCCCTCGAGCCCGCCCGGCGATCGTTCCAGTCGTGGCTCGCGCGGGCCGCACGCGGGCGTGGGGTCGGCGAGGTGGTCCTCGTGTGGGACGGCCGCGCCGGTGGCCACGAGGCCCGCGCCCCCGACCCCCTCACCGTGCTCTACACGTCCGAAGACAAGACCGCCGACGAGCGGATCCTCGAGCTCTGCCGCGGACGGTACGCGGATCGTTCCGCCTCCACCTGGGTCGTCTCCTCCGACCGCGAGGTCCAG
The DNA here is from genome assembly GCA_019347645.1 of Gemmatimonadota bacterium. Lineage (GTDB taxonomy): Bacteria > Gemmatimonadota > Gemmatimonadetes > JACCXV01 > JAHWKZ01 > JAHWKZ01. The sequence continues at coordinate 1,598 of JAHWKZ010000078.1, forward strand.
GGCCCGGCTCGCCAGCTGGGATTCGAGGCGATCGGCGCGATGACGTTCTACCGCCGCTGGTCGCGCGGCGGCCCTTCGGGTGGGCGTGGTGCCGGCCCGCGCTCGTCCGGGGAGGGGCCCGGCAAGCCCCGCCGGGCGACCCGCAGGGAGGTCGAGGAGCTACTCGACGAGTTCCTGCGCCGGGGAGGCGAGGAGCCGGAGGGATGAGAGCCGGGACCGGCCTCGTCCGCGCGGTCTCCCGCGGGCAGGTGGTGGCGATCGCGGTGAACGCCGTCGTCGGCAGCGGGGTGTACCTGCTTCCGGCCGCGGCGGCCGCGCTTCTGGGAGCGGCGAGTGTATGGGCCGTCCCGCTGGCGGGACTCGCGGTCGCGCTCGTCGTGCTCTGCTTCGCCGAGGCTGGCTCCTACTTCGACCAGCCCGGCGCGGCCTACCTCTATACCCGGGAGGCGTTCGGCGATTTCGTCGGGCTGGAGGTCGGCTGGATGAGCTGGCTGGCGCGCCTCTCCGCGACCGCGGCGCTGGCGGCCGGTCTCGCTCAGGCGGTCGGGTTCCTGTGGCCCGGCGGCCTCGGCGGATGGGGTCGCGCCGCGGTGGTCGTCCTTCCGCTTCTGGCGCTCACCGCGATCAACATGGCGGGGGTCGAGGCCGGGGCGCGGACGGTGGTGGCGCTCGTCTTGGCCAAGGTGCTTCCCCTCCTCCTGCTGGTCGGGGCGGGGATCGCGGTCGTTCACTGGCCCCGCGTGGCGGGAGCGGGGGCGCCGCCGGCCGCAGGGCTCGGCGAGGCCGCGCTGATCCTCCTGTTCGCCTACTCCGGTTTCGAGGCCACCGCCGCCCCGGCCGGCGAGTACCGCGACCCCAAGCGGGACGTGCCGTTCGCCCTGCTGGTCGAGATCACGGGCGTGACGCTTCTCTATACCGTCATCCAGATCGTGGCCGTGGGAACCCTGCCGGGGCTGGCGGAGTCGACCTCGCCGCTCGCGGACGCGGCCGGCGTCGTCCTCGGACCGTGGGGCGCGTGGGCTCTGACGATCGGGGCCGCGGTCTCGATCCTCGGTACCAACGGGAACATGGTCCTCTCCGGCCCGCGCTACCTCCACGCGCTGGCACTGGATGGGTACGGCCCCCGGGCCCTCGCCCGGGTGAACCCGCGGACCGGGACACCGAACGTCGCGATCGGTCTCCAGACGGCGCTCGCTCTCCCGCTGGCGCTGACCGGCACGTTCGTCGGCCTGGCGGCGCTGTCGGTCGTCACCCGGCTGGTCACCTACGTCGGGACCGCCGCCGCCATCCCGCGCCTCCGCCGCCTGTTCCCGGCCGCGGCGCCGGCCGTTCGACTGCCGGGGGGACCGCTGATCCCGGTGGCCGCGGTCGGGGTCGGCGGGATGCTGCTGGCGAGCGCGACTCCCCGGGACCTGCTGGCCGGCGTGCTCGCGGCGCTCGTGGGCGTGGCGATCTTCCGCACCCGCCGGGGCCGGAAGGCGCCGGCTTCGGGATCGATCACGAGGCCCGATCGACGGGAGCGGTCTTAGGGACCGTCCACACTCGACGGGCTCGAAACGAGCACGATCAGCGAAACGAAGGAGCTGCCATGGCACAGCCGAGCGACAGTCGTCTCGAAGCCAGACTCGCCCTCGTGCGGGAGCACGTCCGGTTGGAGAACGCCCACGATCTCGAAGGCATCCTGGAGACGTTCGGGGAAGCCGCAGCGTACGAGGATCGAGCCTGGGGAGACGAGTATCCGGGCGCGGAGGGTATACGTTCCTATTACGAGCAGCTCCTCGAGGCCTCGGCGGACCTTCGGATCGATATCGAGAAGGAGCACGTGAGCGAGACGGCTGTCGTCCTCGAAGTGGTGATCCGTGGCACGCACACGGGCCGATGGCGCGGCCTCCCATCGACGGCACGCGCGTTCGAATTCCCGCTGTGCGCGGTCTACACGTTCGATGATGACGATCGGCTCGCGGGCGAGAGGATCTATTATGATCGTGCCACCGTGCTGAAGCAGATGGGCGTGCATCGGGAGCCGGTGGGTTTCGTGGGTCGCGCCGCGCTGCTGTTGAACCATCCTCTCACCCTGGCCCAGGCCCTCGTCCGGAACGCAGGACTCGCCGCGGGTCGTGCATGGAAGCAGGTCTTCTCGAGTCGACGCGACTCTCCTGACGAGGATCCGCGCCCGTACGTGGGATGACGGCGATCGCTCGCCGAGCCGCTAGGATGGAGGGTGGAGCGACGTCATGAAGATCATCGACCGCAAGCAGGAGGAACAACGTCCGCCCCGCGGTTCCGGCGGGGCCATCGGACTCGGCATTGTATTCGGCATGCTGTTCGGGCTCGTGACCGGTCTCGTCGCGGGAAGCCTCCTGTGGGGGCTCGGTCTAGGAATCGTCGGGCTGGCGGCGGGAGTCGGATTCGGCTTGCTCGCGGCCCGGCGGCGCCAGCGGGGCCCCGTCCCCGGGGAAGCGTCCGAGTCCGGAGCGGAGGAATCGGGGGAGCTCGACGGCGGCGCCTGAGAAATCGCGTCCAAAGGGATGAAGAAGGAAAGCCCCCGATCCTCTCGCGAGGACCGGGGGCTTCGTCTCTACCGGTTGCCGGAGTCTAGCGGCGGCTAGTGGTACGGCTCCAGCCGCTTGGCCCGCGAGACGTGGCGGAGCCGCTCGATGGCGCGCTCCTTGATCTGCCGGATCCGCTCTCGCGAGAGGTTGAAGATCGAGCCGATCTCGCGGAGGGTGAGCGGCTCGTTGCCGTCCAGACCGTAGTAGAGCTTGACGATCTTGGCCTCGCGCGGGTTCAGCCCGTCGAGCGTCTCACGGATCTCCTTCGCCCGAGCGCTCTCGAACGTCATCTCCTCGGGGTCCAGCCCCTCCTCGTCGGAGAGGTAGGAGAACAGCGTCTTCTCCTCGCCCTCGAACAGCGGGGCGTCGAGCGAGAGGGACTTGCGGCTCACGTTCATGAGCTTCCTGACCTCGTCGACGTCCATGTCCATCGCCTCGGCGACTTCCTCGGGCTTGGGCTCGCGACCCAGCTTCTGGGTGAGCTCGGCCTCCTTCTTGGAGATCTTGTTGAGCGTGGTGGCGCGGTTGATCGGCAGCCGGAAGGTCTTCGAGTTCTCGGCCAGCGCCTTGAGGATCGCCTGACGGATCCACCATACCGCGTAGGAGATGAACTTCACGCCCTTGGTCTCGTCGAACTTCTGGGCCGCGCGCACGAGGCCCACGTTCCCCTCGGCGATCAGGTCGGGCAGGCTCATGCCCAGGTTCTGGTACTTCTTGGCCACCGAAACGACGAACCGGAGGTTCGAGCGCACCAGCTTTTCGAGCGCGAGCTGGTCGCCCGCCCGGATGCGCCGGGCCAGCTCGGCCTCCTCGGCGCGTGACAGGAGGGGGTGGTTCTTGATATCCTCCAGGTACAGCGCCAGGGCGCCCTCGTCGACCTTGTCCGACGAGATGCCGAGCGACATGTTGGTGGTCTTCTTCCGCTTCTTCGCCATCTCTATGCCTGTCTTTCCCCCATCGAGCGTCCAAGTACCCACACGAGTCGCCAAAGTTAAGCAATAAACAAGATACCATACGTACAGGACCCTTTGTTGTCAAGCAGGGTACAACGCCTCGACTCGAGCCGAGGCGGTCGATTCGCCGCCACGGCGAGCGTTTGACTCCGCCCCGGGCCCATGGATACGATGGATACACCGATGCGCTCCACAACGTTTCATCGCCTCCTGTTCGCCGCGACGCTGCTGACGGGATCGATCGCCCCGGCCGCGGCGCAAACGAGCGATAGCGTGGCCACGGAGGGGTTCACCCGGCGCTACATCGATGCCGGATCCCGGCGCTCCAACCCGGTCCTCCTCCGGGATTGGCCGGAGCTCACCCGGCTGCTGAACTGGACCCGGCGTCTCGAGACCGCGGTCGCGGGCGCCGACGAGACCCTCTCGGCCGAGCTTCTCGAGGGGTTTCGCGCGCGAGTCGACTCCCTGGCCGAACAGCCGGTTCCCGGTTTCCTGACCTCGCGACGCGACTCGGTGAACGCGGCGATCGCCTCGGTTCGAAGCCGCCTCGAGGAGGCCGATCAGGCGCTGTCGGCAGATCCGCCCGAGGTTCGTAGGGCCGACGGAGAGGCGGCCAACGCGCCGGACCGGGAGCGGACGCTGGTCACCGGCCGAACCGCGGTGACCGTACCGGCCGGCGTGGCGGTCGGAGATCGCGACACCCTCCCGAAGGCCGCGATCGAAGGCCAGGCACCGACGAACTTCGTCGACTACCTGGCTCTCGCCCTGTCCGACCTCGACCGGCTCGTCCACCTCGTCCGGACCGTCGAGATCAATGGACCCCCAGCCCCCTCAGAGCCAGCTCCGTCCCCCAGTACAGCGCGACCCCCGCGAGAACGGTGAGCGCCAGATGGTGGCCGACCTCTTTGTTCACCTCGGGAACCAGGTCGGTGGCCGCGACGTAGAGCGTCACCCCGGTCGCCAGCGCGAACCCGTCTCCCGCCCACTGGGGGCGGCCGGATACGGCGACGGCCCCCACCAGACACGCCGCCCCGACCACGGTCGCGGCGGCCAGCGAGCGGCCGCGCCCGCGCCCGGCGGCGCGGACGATGGAGGCGACGGTGAAGCCTTCGGGGATCTTGTGGAGCGCGATCCCGATGAACACGATCCACCCGAGCGAAGGCGAGAAGTGCCAGCCGGCGGCGATCGAGACCCCATCGAAAAGGGAGTGGAGACCCAGACCCACGACGGCCGCGATCGAGGAGCGCCCGTGCACGACCTCGGCGTGGACCTCCTCGCCGAAGTGGACCTCCTCGGCGACGTAGTTGTGGTGACACGTGATCGGCTCTTCGAACCTAACCTGAGGGAACATCTTGACGAGCACGTCCTGGTACAGCTTCAGCATCACGTCGCGGTTCGCTCGCGCGTACCGCTGCGCCCAGAACAGATCGCGGCGGTACTCTTCCATCTCGGGCGTGCCCGCGAGGAAGACGGCGAGGTCGCGGTCCGGAAGGCTTGCGTTGTGGGCGAGCTTCCGG
>JAHWKZ010000079.1 GCA_019347645.1 Gemmatimonadota bacterium
CGGCCGAACGGGCGGCGCGCCTCGCCGGCCGAGTGGGCGTCGTCGGCTCGCCGGCCGACCTGGCCGCCGCCGACCTGGTGGTGAACGCCACGCCGGTGGGCATGGGCTCGGACGGGGACATGGCGTTCGACCCGGCCGCGTGCCGCGACGGAACCGTGGTGGTCGATCTCGTGTACCACCCGCTCGAGACGCCGCTGCTCCGGGCGGCGGGCGCGGCCGGTCTGGGCACGAGGACATCCTGCCCTGGCCGGCCACGCGCACGCCCGTTGCTCAGCGCAGCAGCTCCGGCGACAGCTCGGCCAAGGACTCCTGCGCCGGCGGCGAGTAGGCGACGCCCCCGCCGCCGCAGGTCGCGATGTCGGTGGCTGCCAGGCCGACACGAGCCGTGCGAAGCAGCACGCCCTCCAGCTGCGTGACCGGCGACGGCCCCGACTCCTCGGGGAGCCGGGGCCGTTGCATTGTTTCAGGGCATGGACGGCGCCGGTCAGGCGCGGGTTGTCTCCGAAGCGGTCGGGGTGGGCTCGGAGACTCTCCCGACCACCTCGCCCACCGTCTCCGGATCGGCGTGGCGAGCCAGATCCGCCTGGGCCACCACGCCCACGATTCCACCGTGCTCGTCCGTCACCATCACCCGCCGGAGACGCTTCTCCGTCAGCGTGCGAATCGCCTCATCGACGTCCGCGTCGGCCGAGACGGTCACCGGATCCTCGGTCATCACCTCCGCCACACGGACGGTGTTCGGGATCTCGTCCCGGGCGACGACCCGGATCGTGATATCGCGATCGGTGACGACTCCCGCCACCCGGTTCCCGTCGCGGACCACCGGCACCACGCCGCAGTCGTGCTCGGCCATCAGGCGGGCCACCTCGGGGATCTCCGTATCCGGCGTGCAGGTGGCTGGATTCTCGGTCATGAGGTCGCGCACGCGCATCTCGCACCTCCTCGTTTCGAGTTCCGCAGGTCTCAGTAACCAGGATATCCCGAACCGAAGGGGAACGACGTAACGCGTGCGACACGCTCAGGGCGTGACGATGACCTTCGTGCCGATGTCGACGAGGGCGAAGACGATCGCGACGTCTTCGTTGAGCATGCGCAGGCAGCCGTGGCTCGACGCGCGCCCGACGGAGCTCTCGTCGCTCGTGCCGTGGATCGCGATCTCGTCGCTGATGTAGAGGGCGTAGTCTCCCAGCATGCCCCGCGCGTACCGCTCGTCGCTGTAGGCGGGCGGGACGGTGAGGCCTTTCTCGGCGTAGTACCAGTCGGGCCGGTACCAGACCGGATCCTCCTTCTTCCGGCCGACCTCGAAGATCCCCGTCGGCGTGTCCCACTCCCAGGCGGTCCCGTCGAGGCGACGGAGCGTCCCGCCCTTGCCGACCCCCACCGGGAAGCGGTGGAGCACCTCGCCGCCCCGGCGGACGGTGATCTGGCGCTCCGACACGGAGACGTGGAGGTAGACCGCGTGCGACTCCGGAGAGGCGTAGGGCGTGCCGGGCGCCTCGCCGGCGAAGTCGACGGTGATCGTCTCGCCCAGGGCGGTCATCGTCTGGGCGGAGGCCGGCGCCGCGGCGAGGAACGCCGCGGCCAAGGCCAGGACGGCGGAGGGCGCGCGACTCATCTCTCCTTCATCCTACATCATCGCCGCGCGCAGTTCACGTCTCCGGGGGCTAATAGCGGGCGAGCTCCATGATCCCGGCTCGAATGTCGTCGACCTGGGGGAGAGTGGCGTCCTCCAGGCTCGGCGCGTAACCCACCTGGGTATCCAGCGCCGCGACGCGCCGGACCGGCCCATCGAGGTACTCGAAGAGCTGGTCGGTGATCCAGGCGGCGACCTCGGCGCCGAAGCCCCAGGAGATCGGATCCTCGTACACGACCAGCGCCTTGGACGTGCGCTTGACCGAATCCGCCACCGCCTCCCGGTCCCAGGGCGACAGCGACCTCAGGTCCAGCACGTCGACCTCGATCCCCTCCCTCTCGGAGAGCTCTTTCGCGGCGACCAGCGACCGCTGCACCGTGGCGCCGTACGTCACCACCGTCAGGTCGGAGCCCTCGCGCACCTTCGCGGCGCGACCGAACGGGATCGTGTAGTCGGGGCCGGGATAGCGGCCCTTGTTGTGCGCCTGGCGGTAGAGGTGCTTGTGCTCGAGGAACATGACCGGATCCTCGCAGCGGATCGCGGTCCGGAGCAGCCCGTTGGCGTCCTCGGCGTTGGCCGGCATCACCACCCGCAGTCCGGGGTTGGCGGTGAACAGGATCGTGCCGGACTGGGAGTGGTAGATGGCGCCCCCCTTCAGGTAGCCGCCGCATGGAACGCGGACCACCACCGGGGCTTCGAACTCGCCGTTCGAGCGCCACCGGAGCAGCGCGAGCTCGTTGCGGATCTGCATGTAGCCGGGCCAGATGTAGTCGTAGAACTGGATCTCGCAGACCGGCTTCAGGCCCCGGGTGGCCATCCCCACCGCGCGGCCGAGGATGTTCGCCTCGGCCAGCGGCGTGTTGAAGACGCGCACCCCGCCGAATTTCCGCTGCAGGTTGGCGGTCACCTTGAAGACGCCGCCCTTCCCCTTCACCTGGTCGAGCACCTCCTCCCGGGAGACGTCGGCGACGTCCTGGCCGAACACGACGATCCGGGGGTCGCGCGCCATCTCGTCGGCGAGACAGGCGTTCAGGAGATCGACCATCGTGGTGGCCTCGCCCTCGAAGGCGGGCTCGGAGGCGAAGGTCCGGGAAGCGGGGTCCACATCCTCGGAGTAGACGTGGAGCAGGGCGGTTTCGGGCTCCGGCTGAGGGGCCGCGAGCGCGCGTTCCGTCGCTTCGGCGATCTCGCGGTCGACGTCCTCGCGCAGCGCCTCGAGCTCTTCCTCGGTGGCGATCCCCTCCTCGAGGAGGAACCGTGGGTACGTGGACAGCGGGTCGCGCCCGGCCTCCTCCTCGCGCTGCTCGTCGGGCTTGTACATCCGCTCGTCGTCGGAGAGCGAGTGGGAGTAGGGGCGGATGACGTGGGCGTGTACGAGCGCCGGTCCCCGCCGCTCCCGGCACCAGGCGACCGCCTCGCCGAGCGACTCGTAGGCGGCCACCGGGTCGGTGCCGTCGCACTCGCCCACGTGCAGGCTCGGGAACGAGCGGACGAGCCTGGAGATCGAGCCGCCGGCCGTCTGGATCTCGACCGGAACGCTGATCGCGTACTCGTTGTCCTCGATCAGGTAGAGGACCGGGAGCTGGAGGTTACAGGCGGTGTTCAGCGACTCCCAGAACTCGCCTTCGCTGGTGGTGCCGTCGCCCGAGGTGACGAGGACGATATCGTCTTCCCGGACATCGGGATCGTCGCCCAGACCCTCGATCCGCGCCTTGCGCCATCGGGCCTCCGCGCACCCCACGGCGTTCAGGAATTGAGTGCCGGTCGGGCTGGAGGTGGAGACGATGTTGAGCTCTCTGGAGCTCCAGTGGGACGGCATCTGACGTCCCCCCGACTGGGGATCCTCGGCGGCGCCGACCGCCTGGAGGAGCATCGCATCGATCGAGAGCCCGAGCCCGAGGCACAGCGCCCGGTCCCGGTAATAGAGGTAGAACCAGTCGTGGGACGGCCTCAGCAACCGCGCGGCGGCCGCCTGGACGGCCTCGTGACCGGCCCCCGAGATCTGGAAGAAGATCTTGTTCTGCCGCTTGAGCTGGATCTCCTTGTCGTCCACCCGCCGCGCCGAATACATCCAGCGGTACATCTCCACCAGGTCCGACGCCTCGAGCCCGGCATGTCTCGTCTCGGTCTGCGTCTCGGGGTTCATCGAGGGGATTGTAGCCGGGGGTCAGAACCCGAGCAACCCGCCGGCGCTTGGGGCCGCGGCACCCAGGCGGTATATTCCCCAGACCGACTCATCACCCCCGGCCGGCGAGTCGTCGCGCCGGAGCAGACTGAACCCGGAGCCGAAGATTCATGCCAGTCGACGGAAAGACGCGCGAGGACGCCTGGGCCCTCGTGACCGAATACACGGACAGCGAGAACCTGCGCGCCCACATGCTCGCGGTCGAGGCGGCGATGCGCGGCTATGCCCGGAAGTTCGACGAGGACGAGGAATGGTGGGGCCTGCTGGGGCTGGTCCACGACTTCGACTACGAGAAGCACCAGGGCGAGAACGGTCATCCCTTCGTCGGCGTGCAGATCCTGGACAAGAAGGGCTGGCCGAGGGAGTTCCGCCGGGCCGTCCTCTCCCACGCCGACTACACCGGGATCCCGCGCGAGAGCAAGGCCGAGAAGGCCCTCTACGCGTGCGACGAGCTGAGCGGCTTCCTCGTCGCGGTGGCGCTGGTCCGGCCCAGCAGGTCGTTCAAGGACCTGAAGGTCGCTTCGGTCAAGAAGAAGCTGAAGGACAAGGGCTTCGCCGCCAGCGTCTCCCGCGAGGACATCCAGAAGGGCGCCGACGAGCTGGGCGTCCCGCTCGACAAGCACATCGCCAACGTCATCTCGTTCCTGGCCTCCGTCGAGGAGGAGCTCGGCCTCGGCGACTCCTACGAGGCTTCGCGAGGGGCGACCGAAGAGGCCGAGGAGGAGGCCTCGGCCGGCTGAAATCCGGCAGGACGTCCGATCCTTTCCTGAAAGCCCGTCCTCTCCCGTGTACGGCATCGAACGGTGCCCTCGAGCCGGTTCTTTCACTCTGTGTAGCGGACCCTATCGATCCGGGAGGCGCACATGTGGAACAGGACGAGGATACTGCCCGCGCTGGCGATCTCGGCGGCACTGGCCGTCGGGGCCTGCGAGGGTGGGCAGCAGGAAGCCGGCGAGATGACCGAAGACGTCGAAGAGACGGATCTCTCGGCGGACATCGATCGTCCAGTCGGCGAGATCGAGGAGCGTGGGGAGGCGAGGCTCGAACAGCGCAACGACAGCGGGATCACCGGTGAGGTGAAGACGTCCCGCATCGATGGAGCGATCGAGGTCGTGGCCCTTCTGGAGGGCGCCCGGCCGGGCGAGAGGTACCTCGGCCATCTCCATCGCGGCACCTGCGATGACGTGAGGGCGCAGGTCGTGCCTCTCTCGCGCTTCGAGAACACCCCCGAGGGTCGCACCCGTAGCGTGACGCGGATCGATGCCTCGAGCCTGGAGCCCGGGGAGAGCTATCTCGTGCAGGTGCATGGCTCCGAAGAGGCCGTGGTCGCCTGCGGCTCCCTGCCGGGCCCCGGGGACGTCGGCCGCTCGACCGCCCCCCACAGCGACGACCTCTGATCCGCGCCGAGGAGGCCCCATGAAGATCATAGGATCCCATCATCTGGTCACCGCTCTCGCGGTGGCCGCCCTCGCGCTGGTCGGCTGCGAGCGGGACGCCGATACCGGCGAGGCCGAGGATCCCGTCGCCGAGGAAAACCCCTCGGCGGGGGACGTGGGTGACGAGGACGGCGACACGACCAGCCTGCGAGCCGAGGCTCGCGAAGCCGGCGAGGAGATCGAGGAGGCCGCGCGGGAGGGCATCGAGGCCGTCGGAAAGGGTACCGAGGAGCTCGGCGAGGAGATCCAGGAGAGCGTCGAGAAGGAAGACGAGGAGCCGCGCGAGCCTTGAGGACCGCCCTCAGGCGGCGATGACGACGGGGTCCGGCTCTGGAAAGATCGGCGCCGGCTCGATCTGCGAAGGCTCGAGCGGCTCGGTTTCGGGCTCGTCGAGATCCCGGGTGGCGGGATCGCCGGCCAGTTCGATCGCCCACCAGACCACGAAGGCCGCGACGATCAGCAGGGCGACGACGCCGATCCCCCTCCAGAGACTCGACTCGGACGGCTCGTCGGGCGCGTGATACGGCTCGTCCGGCTGGGTCATCTTCGTTCCCTCCTCGATCGAGATGCCTGGCCCATTATGGTCCGCCTCAGAAGACGCGCCGTAACCCGTATGACAGTACCCCTTTCGTGGTGGTGGCTTCGACGCCGCGGGTGTTGTAGGATTGAATCGCACTCCCCAACTCCGAAGGAGGGAAACAAATGCGCAGGATCTGGATGCTGATGCTCGCCCTTTCCACGGCGGCTCTGTTCACGGTCGCGGCATGCGAGCAGGAGCCGGGCGCCGAGACCGGCGAGGCGACCGAGGAAGTCGAAGCCGAGCCGGGCGCCGAAATGGAAGGTGACGCGGACGTGACCGCGGAGGACGAGGACGATCTCGGCGAGGACATCGAGGCAGGAATCGAAGAGGTCGGCGAGACGCTCGAGGAGGGCGCCGAGAAGGTCGGCGAGGGAACCGAGGCCGCCGGCGAGGCGATCCAGGAGGGCACGTCCGACGAGGACGAGGAGCCCAACCGCTAGGAGACGAAGCCCGGGGGGCGCCGCAAGGCGCCCCCTTCCTTTCTACGAACCTCGAAGCCCCCCGTCTTTCACGCCGTCAATGCTTCAGCGACGGGTCGCCGAAGTCCTCCAGCCGCTCCTTGACCGCCAGCATGAAGTGGTCCGCCGTGGCGCC
>JAHWKZ010000007.1 GCA_019347645.1 Gemmatimonadota bacterium
TCCGATCTCAGTCCGCACTGGTCCGCGCACACCCAGAGCGCGCCGTCCCGACGGTCGCAGAATACGAGCGCGAACGGCGGCGACAGCGTCTCGACGACGTCGATCCCCGACAGCGCCTCACGCAGCAGGGCCGGCTCCACGTCATCGGCGGCGAGCCTGGCGAGGTCCGCGCGCGTCGGGTTGCCGACCACGGTCAGCCACGAGCCGGTCGCGCGGTCGCGCGCGGGCGGTCCGCCGACGGCGGTCGGGCCGTTGACGGCGGGGGCCGGAGGCGTAAGGTTGCCGGCGAGCGAGCGGGCAGTGGAACCCCGGACTGGAGGAGATGGTGAGACGAGCCTGGTGGATGATCACGGCCTGCGCCGCCCTGACGTCGGCGGCGTGCGCGACGGGGACGGGAGTGGTGGGCGCGGTCTCCATCGCCGAGCCCGGCCCCGTCGAGGGGGACGAGACGGCGATCGCCTGGCCCTTCGTCGTCACCCACGGCGGAGGCCCCGAGATCCTCGCCGACTTCCACCTGCGGATCGATGACGGGGGGACGCTCCTGGCCGTTCGCCCCGACAGCCAGAACCCCGACCCCGACGCGCGGTTCGTGTGGCGCGGCGAGGTCCGGGGCGACGAGGGGTACTGGATCGGGGACGTCCTCCCGTCCGGGGGCCAGGTCCGACTCGTCGCCATGGTTCGCCCGGAGATGGACGACGGCCGGATCCTCCTGCGCGTAGTCCACTGGCCCACGAACGGTCAGGACGAGGCGGTGGGGCCGGAGACGTGCGAGGTGTGGACGTACGAGACGGACGGGCAGCGACTCGAGCAGGAGGAGTGCTGAGCCCTACTCGTGTATCGTCGCCTCGCGCCACCGCGTTGCTGGCCCGTGGTGCCGCCAGCAACGCGGCTCCCTCTAGCGGTCGAGCGTCAGCGGCGGGCCCGGCGCACCGCTCGATAGGCGTCCACCTCTCCGGCGCCGATCTCCCACACCTCGTAGTCGGGAATCGACTCGGCGGACTTGACCAGGATGTCGAGCACCTTGTCGGGTGAGAGGGTTCCGCCCGCCGCCTCCTGCATGAGCGCGACGACCCCGGCCACGTGTGGCGCCGCCATCGACGTACCCGAAGCGCACGTGTAGTACGCCTCGTGCTGGAGCGAGATGTTGCAGATCCTGGCGTCGTGGTTGAGGTCGAGCGTGTTCATGACCGTACCGGTCGAAGCGCGCGCGGAGACGACGTGCACGCCCGGCGCCATGATGTCCGGGTGCAGCAGCGGATCCCCGGGCACGCCGCGCGAGGAGAAGTCCGCCAGGACCGGCTCCCGGCCGAGACCCCGCTGGTCCTCGCAGTGGACCGCCGATCCGGTGGGATCCTGATCCACCAGCTTGCAACCCGCCGCCACGCCGATCACCCACGGCGCCACGCTGTACCGGTTCAGGGTGTCCTGCCCGGGGCCGCTGTTGCCCGCCGAGAAGACGACGGTGATGCCGGCTCCGTGGACGGCCTGGGTGGCGAGATTGATCGGGTGCTCCGGATCCCATGATCCGCGCGAGCCCCACGAGTTGTTGACGACCTTGATGTTGTACTCCTCCTGGTTGTCGAGGACGTAGTCGAAGCCGGCCAGCACCCAGAAGATGAACAGGATGTCGCCGGCGCCGATCCCGACCAGGTTCGCCTCGGGGGCCACCCCTTCGTAGATCCCCGCGCTCGACGCGCTTCCGTCTCCGGCGGCGATGCCCGCCACGTGAGTGCCGTGGCCGACGGACGTCTCGCTGTTGGCGAGGTTCTCGATGAACAGCTCGGCGCCGAGTTTGGGCTCCACCCCTCCCAGCTCGTCATCGAAATCGGCGTAGAGGTCGGTGCTCGACGCGATGTACTTGACGTTCTGCACCGTGCGGGTCGGGTAGGCGACATCGGGGTGATAGAGACCGTCGATGCCGCTGTCGAGAATCGCCACGCCGATCCCGCGACCGGTAAAGCCGAGTTTCTCGTGGACCAGGTCGGCCCGGATGCTCTCGGTGCTCTCGAAGAGGTGGTACTCGAGCTGCTCGTTCAGGTAGATCCCGCGCACGCCGTCGATCTGCCGGATCTGGTCGGTCTCGCCGGGCGTGGCGAGGGCGGCGATCACGGGCAGGTGCTTGAACGCCACGACCCCGGCTCCGAGCTCGGCCACGGCCGTGGCCAGATCGGCCGACGAGACCGCGCCGGGATCGAAGGTGACGAGGACTTCCAGCTGATCGGTGTCCGAAGCGCCCGCGAGCGCGTCTTGCAGGGCCGGATCGATCGTGGCGGTGGAGCTCGGGTGTAGGCGCGAGGCCTCGGTCTCCACGGGGGCGACCGGGTTCGTATCCTGCTGACACGCGGCCGCGACGAGCAGCCCCAGCGCCAGGATGAAGGGCTGCGACCGGACGCGCCCCCAGCGATTACGATTCATCGTTCCCCTCCTGCGAGGATTGCCGGTTTTCGCCGTGGCCGTTCTTTCAAACGTGCGCGGCCGGGCACGTGGGGCCGTACGACGTAGGGGTGTCCCTTTGCCTGCTCCCTCACTGTGCCGGACGGTATTCTGTCGCGTAAGAAGATATCTGACACGAAGGTGCCAGCTCTTCCGGGCCCCTCTGTGGAGTTTCGAGGGACGAAGAGACTTGTAGCGCGGGGTCGCACCCTTCGCGTTCGGAGCGATGACGAGGAGCCCTCGCTCGGGGAGAGTCAAACCTGCGCGATCGTCCCCCGGTAGACGATGAGGGCCTGCCCGGCGAGACTGGGATCGATCGGAGGGCCCGCTCCTGACCCGCCGGGCGTGAAATCGACACGGAGGGGGAGGCCGCCCGTCGTGCGCACCGAAACCGGCGGGTCGGTCAGGCCCCACAGGTGGGTCAGGATCGCGCTCGCCGTCGCGCCGGTTCCGCACGAAAGTGTCTCGTCCTCCACCCCCCGCTCGTAGGTCCGCATGCGGAGGGTCGAGCGATCGACTACGGCGACGAAGTTCGCGTTGGTCCCCGGGGGATCCCAGTTCGGATGGGCGCGAAGCCGCCTCCCCTCTCCGCGCACGTCGTGGGCCTCGACGGCATCGAGCGAGCCGAGGAGGGCGACGACGTGCGGGGTGGCGGCGTCGAGGAAGCCGACCCTCCGGTACGGACCCTCCTCGAGGTCGGTACATCGGAGGGTCAGGTCCTTCGGCGGGACGAGCCACAGCGTGACGTCGGGGCGGCCGGTATCGGGGACCCGGGCGCGGAAGACGCCGCTGCCGGTCTCGAGGGCGAGCTCCTCGCCGTCGACGGCGCCGACCAGCCGCGCGTACCGCGCGATGCACATCGCCCCGTTGCCGCACATGGGAGCCTCTCCCCCGTCCGCATTGTAGTACGCCATCCGCACGTCGGCCTCCGCGGAGCGCTGGAGGAGGAGCACGGCGTCGGCGCCGACCCCAAGCCCCCGGCGGCAGAGCCGCGGGACGAGCTCGCGGTGCTCCTTCTCCGGGAACCACGCCTCGCGGTCGTCGAAGACGACGAAGTCGTTGCCGCCGCCCGACATCTTGACGAATTCACGGCCGGTCAGGATCCCGCCGGGCGTCGAGGTCCCACCACTTCCCGTCATCCGGCGGCCTCCTTCTCGACCGTCAGGTCGCGCTCGCCGATCGTCTCGCGCTCCAGCCGGCCGGTGATCTTCCACCCCCGCATCCGCCACACCATCCAGATCGCCTCCCACACGATCCGCTTGCTCATCTTGCTCTCCCCCACGTTGCGATCGACGAAGACGATCGGGGTCTCGACGACCTTGAAGCCGGCGTGCCAGGCCCGGAACACGGTCTCGATCTGGAACGCGTAGCCGTTCGAGCGGATCGCCTCGAGGTCGAGCGTCTCCAGGACCTCCCGCCGATAGCACTTGTAGCCGCTGGTCAGGTCGTTGACCCGCAGGCCGGTGACGAATCCGGCATACTTGTTGGCCAGCCAGGAGAGGAGCAGCCGGCCCATCGGCCAGTTCACGACCGTCACCCCACGCGTGTAGCGCGACCCGACGACGAGGTCGTACTCCTCGGCCAGCGCGAGGAACTCGGGGAGGTGCACCGGATCGTGGGAGAAGTCCGCGTCCATCTCGAAGACCAACGCGTAGTCGCGTTGGAGGGCCCAGCGGAAGCCGGCCAGATAGGCGGTCCCCAGGCCGAGCTTTCCGGGCCGATGGAGCACCCGCACGCGGCCGGTTTCCGCCGCCAGTCGCTCGGCGAGTTCGCCGGTGCCGTCGGGCGAGCCGTCGTCGACGACGAGGATCTCCGTCCGGGGGCTCCGGCCGAGGACCTCGGGGACGATCTTCGGCAGGTTCTCCCGCTCGTTGTACGTGGGGATGATGACGAGGACGTCACCCATGAGCGTCGCGGGGTTCGGGATCGGCGCCCACGCGGAGGTCGGCCATGCCGTAGCGGGCGAGGAGTCCGCCGGCGACGGCGAGCTCGATCGTCGTGGACCACACGCGGGCCAGGACGGCGGTCGCGACTGCGATGGTGGGCGGAATATAGAGGGCGAGGAGCGCCGCGTACACGCCCTCTCGGACGCCGAGCCCGCCCGGCACGAACACGACCATCCATCCCGCCATATACCCGATCGCCCACGTGCCCACCACCGGCCAGAACGCGTCCGGCCCGGGCTCGACGACCGCGCCGACGAACAGCCAGAAGGCGATCCCGAAGGCGAGCCAGAGCCCGGCGTAGCCGGCGGTGAGCGCCAGCCGGATCGTCCACGGCACCTCCACGTGGTACTCCGGTCGACGGACGACCTTCAGCGCGGCGCGGTAGAGGCGGTCGAAGAGCGGCGTCAGGAGGACGAGCAGGATGGCCGCGGCGGCGGCGAGCGAGACCGGCTCGAGCCACGCGATCCGCCCGGCCGCCTCGGGCAACGTGGCGGCGGCGACGGCGAAGCCGGTCCCCAGCACGAAGAGCTGGGCGACCATGGTCGCGGCCACGGCGAGGACCGGGCTCACCCCCCGGGCGCGCGCCAGGTAGGCGGTGCCGGCGAGCTGGAGCACCTTTCCGGGGACGTATCGGCCGAGGTTACCGAGGTACCACACGCGGTGCGCGTCGGCGAGCGAGAGCCGCGCGCCCAGGGCCTCGAGAACGTGGCGCCACAATACGACGTAGCCGCTGTAGACGAGCGCGTGCAGACCCGCCGCGAGGGCCATCCGGCCCCAGTCCACCGACCACTCGTAGTCCCGGACTGCGCCCCAGTTCTCGACGAGGTAGGCGACCAGGAAACCGACCACGACGAGCGCCGCACCCCGCTCCAGCCACCGGATCCACCGGCGGCCGCCGCGCTCGCTCACGGTTCGTCGCCGGGGCCGGCTTCGGCCCGGCCGCGCCGCCGCCACGTCCCGGCGAGGAAGCCGACCAGCAGCGCCGCCCCCGCCAGGCTCCCCCACATCCCGTAGGTCACGTACGGGTCGCGGAAGCGCATCTCGATGCGGTGCGATCCGGCCGGAACGGCCACCCCCCGCAGAGCGAAGTCGACCCGCTGGATCTCCACCGGCTCCCCGTCCAGGGTCGCCGACCAGTAGGGGTGATGGATCTCGGAGAGGACCAGGAGCCCGTCGGAGCTCGCCTGGACCTCGAGGACGAGCCGGTCCGGGCGGCGCTCGACCCACTCCACCCGCTCGGGCCCAGCCGCCGGCGCCAGCGAGGGCGGGGTTGCGTCCGGCGGCAGGAGCGCGATCCGGCGCGGGTCGAAATCGGTTTCGAGTACACGCTCGACCGTCGTCCCCTCCGGCAGCGCCACCGCCTCGTGGACGATCCAGGCGCCCGAGGCGGGGAGCGTCGATCGGTACACGATCCTGGTCCCGCGGTGGACCTCCTCGAGAGCCGGGAATTCGATCGGCTGTCCGGAGACGACGTAGCGCACGTTCAGGAGGCTCCAGATCCGCGTATCCGCGATCCGCGCCAGGTCCTCGCCGACCAGATCGTCCCACCAACGCAGCCGGAAGTTCTGCGAGCCGGAGACCACCGGGATCCGGAAGAGCATCAGATCGTTCGGCCCGTACGCCCCGGGCAGCGGCAGGACGCGGAAGGGCTCCTCCTGCCCCTGGAGGAAGCGGACGGCGTCGTCCGGCACGGCCAGCCTCTCGATCTCGAAGGTGTCGTAGAAGTCCTTGTCGACGACCCACAGGTCGATCACGGTGAACGCCGCCAGGACCGAGCAGGCGAGGAGCGGGGCGAGCTTGCGCCGGGCCGCCGCCCAGCAGACGGCGAGTCCGCCGGCCCAGAACAGCGCGAAGAGGCCGAGCTGGACGGCGAAGCGGGGCATCGCCTGGCGCATGGCCGCCTCGCGGGCGGGCTCGAGCGGCCCGTACAGGAAGCCGGCGACGGCGCCGGCGAAGGAATCCGGCGCGCCGGCGGCCCAGAACCACGCCACGATCCAGACCACCGCCAGGCCTCCGAGCACCTTCCACGCCGGATGGCCCCGGTCGGCGAGCGCGTCGCGGCGGTCGTAGAGCGCCTGGGCGCCGAAGCCGGCGAGGACGACGACGGCCAGCGCGACGACCGAGTACATCATCGCCGGCGCCCGGAACGACTTCATGACGGGCAGGATCCAGTAGAAGATCCGGTGGACCGGCGTCGCCCCGCCCCAGGCGAACAGCAGCGCACCGGCGGCGAGGGCGGCGAAGAACCAGGTCCGGGCGTTCCGTCGCGCCAGGAGCGCCAGGCCGGTCAGCAGCAGCGGCACGGCGCCCACGTACTCGGTGTGGAGCTTGAACGGGTTGGTCCCCCAGTACCCCTCGAGGTAGCCCTGGAAGCGCGGCCAGATCATCGCCAGGGTCTCGCGGACGGGCATCGACCACGAAGAGGCGTACGCGTAGCCGCGGTCGGCCCGGTGGGAGAACTCGAGCATGTTCGCGGTGGGCCAGATCTCGATCAAGGCCACGAGCGCGGCCAGCAGATAGGCGCCGACGAAGCCCGCCAGCAGCGCGACGACCGGCTTCCACTCCCGTTCCACGCGCCAGATCCGGACCAGTCGGAAGAGGACGTACGCTCCCACCGCCATGGCCGCGAAGTACGCCATCTGGACGTGCGGGGTGAAGAGCTGGAGGACCACCACGAGCGCCAGCCAGCCGAACCAGTGGAGGCGACGCCGGGAGATCGCCCGCTCCGCGAAGAGGAACAGCGCCGGCGTCCACTGCATCGCGAACATCCGGCCGTCCTGGCCGGCGTAGAGGTGGCTGACGATGTAGCCGGTGAACATGTACGCCACCCCGGCCACCACCGCCGCGCCGGGTTTCAGCCTCAGCTCGCGCGCCAGCAGGTAGGCCAGCATCCCGGCGAGGACCAAGTGGAGGACGAACGCCCACCCGATCGCGCGGTGGAGCGGGATGGCGAAGTACAGCAGCGAGGTCGGGTACCATACGGGGTACGGGAGGATCGACAGGTACGGGAGCCCCGCGTAGACGAACGGGTTCCACTGCGGCAGCCCGCGGCCGGCCTCGACCTCCTGCACGGCGAACGCCCGGCTCTGGTAGGCCTGGGAGACCATGTCGGTGCCGAACAGCATCGCCCCCCGGTCCACCACGAAGGCGCCGAAGAAGAGGAGAGCGACGGCGGTCGCCGACCCCAGGAAGGACCAGAAGACGATCCGCCCGGAGCCTTCGACGGCGGGGGCTCCCGCGGATCCGCCACCTCCCTTTCGTTTCTTCGCGCTCATCCGACCTCCCCCGCGTGTCGAACGAAGAAGAACCACTGGGGCGACGCGACCGCGAGGAGCTTCCGGCGGAGCGGCCCCGGGACGAGTCGCAGCGTGCGGCCGACGGCTCGACCGACGCGGCTCTCGTAGCGCTCGATCTGCGTGGCGAGCGCTTCGTCGGTGCGGTCGTCGAGGACCAGGCCGTGGCGCGCGGCGGTTTGGACGAGTCGGCCGTGCGTGACGAAACGGATGTCGTCGTAGGACTCCCCGCGGCCCGACCACCGCAGGATCTTCGTCGCCACGGGCTCGGGCCACCACGACAGGGTGGGGATCCGGTAGTGGGGCTCGATGGGTGCCCACTTGCTCCCCGCCGTCAGGTACACCGCCCCGCCGGGGGCGAGGACGCGCCCGATCTCGGCGAAGAAGGCGTCGAGGTCCGCCACGTGCTCGTAGACGTGGTTCGCGATGCCAAGATCCACCGCGCCGTCGGCCACCGGCAGCTCGAGCAGGTCGGCCACGGCCATCCGCTCGGTCTCCTCCATGAACGCGCGGTCGAGGTCGAGGCCGACGATCGGTCGGCCGGAGAGCCGCTCGAGCGCGCGGGTGATCAGGCCCGTTCCCGCCCCCAGATCCAGGACCGACCGCGCGGAGCCGAGCCGGTCGGCGCACAGGGCGTAGATCAGCGCCGCCTTGCGCTCGCGCGAGGCCCGGTAGTCGGCGCTCGCCAGCCGGCGTCCGTAGTAGCTCCCGGCGGCGCTCCTCATCCGGACGGCCCCCGCTCGTAGACCGCCTCCAGGCGGTCGAGGATGGTATCCCAGCCGAACGCGCGGCGCACCCGCTCGGCGCCTCGCTCCCCCATCGCCCGCGCGATGTTCGGGTCGTCGAGGAGGCGCCCGATTCCCCGGGCCAGGGCGTCGATCCGGTCGTCGACCAGGAGGCCGGTCTCGCCGTCGACCACGACGTCGACGATCCCGCCCCGGCGGGTGGCCACCACCGGCGTGGCGGCCGCCATCGCCTCGAGCAGGACGACGCCGAGCCCCTCGGTGTCGGACCGCTCGTCGACCGTGGCCGGCAGCACGAAGAGGTCCGCCCGCCGGTAGGCGTCGACCAGCGCCTCCTCGGAGACCCGCCCGCGGAAGACGATCCGGTCGCCGAGGCCATGCCGCGCGGCGAGAGACTCGAGGCGCTCCCGCTCGGGGCCGAACCCGATCACCTCGAGACGCCACGGCCGCTCGCCGAGGGTCGCCAGCGCCTCGATCAGCCGGTCGACGCCCTTCCGCGCCACAAGGCGCCCGACGAACAGGAGCAGGGGCTCCTCCCCGGGCGTCGCGGAGGAGGGTGGGACGGCGGGGGTCGGTACGCCGTAGGGGATCACCTCGATCGGGGCGTCTCCGGCGTACGGGCGCAGCATCTCCTTCGTGCTCTCGCTGATCGCGATGAGCCGGGATCGCCGGCACCACCATCGGAGGAACCGCTTCGCCGGCGGGAACCGGCGCTCGGCGAACCGGATCTCGGCGGCGTAGAAGGTGGTCACCAGCGCGGTGTCGCCCGCGCCGCGGGCCGCCGCCCAACCGATCGGTCCGTGGGGCACGACCCAGTGGACGTGGACGACCTCGAAGCGCCGCCGCCGCCCCAGCCGCCATCCGCGCGTCATGCCGCCGCCCACGTAGGCCGGCACCCACAACGCCATCGCCGGGCTGCGCTCCAGCCGGTCGGCGGCCGCTTCCTCGTGCGTCAACCGCTCCCAGCGGGCCGGGGCGTAGCGGAATCGTCGGATCGGCACGCCGTCCCACGCCTGGTCGCCGATCCCCCGCCAGGACGACGTCAGCACCTCGACCTCGTGACCCCGGTCGGCCTGCCGCTCGACGAGGGCCACGAGCCAGGGAGTGATCACGTCGCCCGGCTCGCGGGGCCAGGCGGTGGCGACGTGGAGGATCCTCACGGCGACCCTGGGGTCTCCGCCGGAGGGGCGATCCGCAGGACGAAGACGTTGCGCGCCGGGGCGGCGTGGACGACCTCGATCGCGTCGGGGCGGGTTTCGAGCGCGGGCCGGAGGAAGGCCTGCGTGGAGCCCAGGTTGTCGTACAGGGCGTGGGTCGCCCCCCTGGCGCGGATCAGCCGCCAGGTCGGCTCCGGCTGGAAACGGAAGGGGAACACGAAGGCCGGGCGTCCGCTCCAGTACCACGCCAGCGAGGGCTTGCGAGCCACGATCACGGCGTCGGGCGCCTGCTCCCCGATCCACCGCGACGCCTCGAAGTAGTCCGACCAGAAGACGTTGTAGCCCGCGAGCTCCTCGCCCTCCATGTGAGCCCGGGTCACCTCCCACTGCCCCGGGATTCGGGCGGCCGCCCCGATGGCCAGGAAGGCGGCGAGGGCACCGGCGAGGACGGCGGCGGGCATCGGGCTCCGGCCCCAGAGCCGGGACGCCCCGTCGAGACCCGCCAGGAGGTAGAGCCAGAGGAACGGGGCGAGGGTCAGGAAGAAGCGGTCGCCGGTCCACGGCCAGACGACGAGGACGGCGGCGGTGGCCAGCGCGTGGAGGTCCCACACCTCGATCCCGCGCGTCGACACCGCCCGCCCGACCCCCCAGGCCAGCAGCCCTCCGCCGAGGAGGAGCGCGGCCACCACCACCAGGTCGGGGGTTTCCTTGACGGGCCAGAACAGACGTGGAAGCTCGACCGTCGCATAATGGACCGCGTGGTCCCACGAGCGGGCGACGAACCCGGCCGGCGACAGCGGTGGGCTGAGGGGGTCGTAGGGATCCGACGCGCGGAGCTGCTGGAGGTATCCTCCGGTCGCCGGGGCGTGGGCGGTGGTCCAGGCGAGCCATGGAACCGCGCCGGCGAGGACCGCTCCCCCGGCGGCCGCCGCGCGCCGCCATCGGCGGTGCAGGGTCGCGTGGGCGAGCGCGGCCAGCAACAGGGCGAACCCCGCCGTCCGGATGGAGAAGGATACGAGCGCCAGCGCCAGTCCCAGCAGCCACGATCCGGTCCACCGATCGGCGTGTCGCGCGGTCCCCTCCGTCGGCTCGGCTCTCAGGAAGACCCACGTCGCCAGCAGCGTCACGGACAGGTACGCCATCTCCGAGAGGACCCAGTGGGCGTAGTCCAGGAAGACGGGATAGAGGCCCACCAGGGCCACCGCCGCCGCCGTCGACCACTCCGGGAGGGCCGGATCGCGCCGAGCCAGACGCCACAGACCCCAGAGCGCGACGCCGGCGGCGAGGAGCGAGACCAGCTTCAGCCCCACCATCGACCCCGAGAACGTCCAGTAGAACGGGACCAGGAGGAGCGGAAAGCCGGGCGGGTACACGGCGTGGAGCGGCTGTCCGGGGGTGATCAGGTCGACGTAGCCGCGCCCCGTGACGAGGGCCTCGGCTAGGGCGTAGTAGGTGGCGTTGTCCCCACCGGTGAACAGGCGGGGGTCGAACAACGCGAGCGCGAGGGCGAGCGCGACCGCCGCGCTCGCCCCCGCCCAGACGGACGCTCGACTCACGCCCTCTCGCCCTCGTCGTCGGATCCGAGCAGGCGCCGCTCCAGGTGCTCGACCCGGTCGCGCACCTGCACGATCGCCTCGGCGATGAAGCCGAGGGCGAAGAAGAGCACGCCCAGCACGACGAGGAGCGTCACCAGATAGAGCAGCGGCCGGTATCCCTGCCCGAGCGCGAAACGGTAATAGAGGGCGATCAGGCCGATCACGACGCCGGCCCCTCCCAGGGCGGCCCCGAGCGTGCCGAAGAGAAGCAGCGGCTTCTGGAGGAAGGACGTCAGCGTCTTCACGGACAGGAGGTCGAGGGTTCCGACGAGGACACGGCCGAGCCCGGAGTACTTCGCCTCCCCATGGAGGCGGGGGTAGAGGGTAATCGGGATCTCGCCGATCCGGTACCCGCGGTCGTGGGCCAGCACGACGAAGAACCGATGCCAGTCGTGGCGCAACGGGATCTCGTCGAGGATCACCCGGCGGAACGCCTTCATCGAGTTGAGGTCGTGGACCGGCACGCGGAAGAGCCACTGCGAGAGGCGGTTGTAGACCCCGGAGACGAGCCTCTTCTCGTAGCGGCCCTGCTTCCAGCCGGTCACCACGTCGTATCCACGTTCGAGAGCGTCGAGGAAGCGCGGGATCTCCTCGGTGGTGTGCTGGAGGTCGGCGTCGAAGAGGACCACCCAGGTGGCGCCGGTGGCGTCGGCGGCCGTGATCATGGCCTCCGTTTTGCCCCGGTTGGCGCGATGGCGGACGATCGTGAGTCGGCCGGGGAAGCCATCGGCGGCCTCCGCGGCGGCCTCCGCGGTGCCGTCGGTCGAGCCGTCGTCGACGAGGACCACCTCGCCGGAGAGCCCGTGTCGCTCCCACGTTTCGGAGAGCGCCGCGAAGAGCGGCTCCATGTTGGGGGCCTCGTCGAAGGCGGGCACGAGGACGGCGAAGTCGCTTCGGGGGTGCGGGGGGCTCATGTTCCTTCTCAGCCGCTCGCCGCCGCCTCGCGGAGGACCCGCTCGGTGGCCTCGGCGGCGGCATCCCAGGTGTAGGCCCGTGCCCGCTCGAGGGCGGCCCGCTCCATGGCCTCGCGAGCTTCCGGATCCCGGATCGCGTCCAGCATCGCCGCCGCCAGCGCGGCGACGTCCCCGTGAGGGACGGCTCGCCCCGTTCGCCCGTCGACGACGGTGTCCCGGAGACCGTCGACGTCGCTCACGATCGCCATCGTCCCCACCCGCTGGGCCTCGATCGAGGCGAACCCCCACCCCTCCTTGGGGCTGGTGTAGAGGAGCGCCCAGGCGCGGCGCAGGAGGCGCCACTTCTCGGCGGGCTCGAGCCAGCCGGGAAACGACGTGGTGCCGGCGACGCCGAGCCGCTCGGCGAGCGCCTCGAGCCGCGGCCGTCGATCGCCCGTCCCGGCCACCACCAGGCGGGCGTCCGGGGCCTCTGCGACCACGCGGGCGAAGGCTTCCAGGATCAGGTCGACGCGCTTGTACCGCTTGAGCCGGCCCAAGTAGACGAACAGGGGCGCCTCCGACTTCGGCATCGCGAGCACCTCCTCCTCGCCCTCGATCTCCGGCAGGCCGTTGGGGATCACCGCGATCCGCTCCGGATCGACACCCCGCCGCTCGAGGTCGGCGGCGGTCGACGGCGAGACCGCGATGAACGGGCAGGCGCGGTAGACACTCGGGATCGGCGCCTCGGTGGCCAGCAGGTAAGCCCCGAACACGGGGTTCGTCTCCTCGAAGATCGTCGTCCCGAACAGGTGGTGGACGAGCGCGACGACCGGGACGTCGGCGAACAGCGGGGTGAAGAACGGCACCTTGTTGAGGTCTTCGACCACCACGTCGTATCCGACCCTGGAGAGGACGCGCCGCCAGACGCCGGGGACCGCCCAGTTGAACAGCGCCCGTGAGCGGCCGCGACGGATCACGTTGATCCCGTCCAGCCGTTCCTCCGCGGGCGCGCCGTCGTGGGCCACGCACAGCAGGTCGACCCGATGGCCCCGGTCGACCAGGCGGCGGAACGTCTCCCGCAGGTGGATCTCGGCCCCGCCCGCGTCGGGATGGGTCCAGTCCTGCCAGTTGATCACCAGGATCCGCACTCAGTCTCCCGGGCCCCGGACCGGCCCGGGCTTGCGCCCGACGACCCCGATGGTGTGGGCGAGCCGGCGCGCCGCGGGGCTCTCCAGGAGACGCTCGCGGAGCGCCCGCCGGGCCCGGCGGAGGGGCTCGGGCCCGGCGGGCTCGAGCGGGAGCTCGAGTCCGCTCCTTCGGGCCCCCTCGCGCACGAGACGGTAGGTCAGGCTCGGCACCATCCAGTCTCCGTAGGCGCCCACCACTTCGTAGCCGACGCCGCGGACCAGTCGCTCGAGGCGATCGATCGTGAAATCGGTCTCCCAGCCGGCGAACCAGCGATCCACCCGGATCGCGGCGCGCTTCAGTAGGGTCCACGGATGCCAGGTCTGGGGAACGTCGACGACGAGCAGGCCGCCGGGCCTCGTGACGCGAAGGTTCTCGTGGAGGAAGGCGGCGGGGTTGCCGAAGTGCTCGAGGACGCCTTGATGGAAGACGGCGTCGAAGGCGGCGTCGCGGAAGGGGAGATGGAAGGCGTCGCCGCCGACGATCCCGCGGCCGACGAGCGTGGGGTGGACGCGGGAGACGAGCGCGAGCGACCGGGGGCTGGCGTCCAGGGCCACCGCCCGGGCGCCTCGCGCGGCGAGCGCGGCCGAATCCCGTCCGGTGCCGGCGCCGATCTCCAGAATCCGCGCGCCTACGGGGTCGAGGACGTCCAGCAGGGTCCCGAGGACCCTGGGGCTCGAGGCGTAGACGGCCGCGAGATCCTCCTTCGAGTCCCAGAAGCGGTCCCAGCGTTCGCCCGACACCGCGCTCACCTCCCGCGCGCGAGCCGCTCGGCCTCGAACTCCGGCATCCCGCTGCGCCGGATCGCGGCCTGGGCGGCCTCGAGGTCGTATTCGAGCCGGGTCCAGTGGAACGTCGACGTGCGCCGGTCGAAGATCCCGCAGGCGGCGCGCGGATCGCCGTCCCGGGGCTGCCCCACGGCGCCGGGGTTCACGAGGTAGACCCCCTCCCCGCCGAGCCGATCCCCCCTCGCGTCCTCGGTCAGGCGGAAAGCCTCGACGGCTCCGTCCGTCCGGAGCCGGTAGCCGGCGGGGACGTGGGTGTGGGCGAAGAAGCCCCATCGAACGTCCATCGCGCGGATTTCGCGCTCGGCCTCGTACGGGCCGGTCACGTAGTCGAAGGCGCCGGGGTCGGCGAAGCCCGAGTGGGTGAGCGCGATCTCGTCCAGCTCGAGAGTGGCGGGCAGGCCGCCCAGCCACTCCCGGGCCGCCTCGTCCAGCAGCTCGGCCTGGCGCTCGATCGCCTGGCGGGCGTGGGGATTGAACCAGTGACGGAGCGCGGGCTCGACGACCGCCGCGTCGTGGTTGCCGCGGACCGTCCCCGCGCACCGGGAGCGCACGAGCTCGACGCAGGCGCCGGGATCGCCGCCGTAGCCCACCACGTCCCCGAGACAGTAGACGGCGTCGGCGCTCTGCCCGTCGATCCACGCGAGCGCGGTCTCGAGCGCCTGGAGGTTGGAGTGGACGTCGGCGACAAGGCCGTAGCGGGCCCCCTCGCGTCCCGCGCCCATCGACGTCAGGAGGGGATGAGGTCGAGCTTGCGGGCCAGGGCGTCCAGGACGCCGTTGACGAAACGGGGCGAGTCGGAGCCCCCGTAGCGCTTCGCCAGCGTCACCGCCTCGTCGATCGTCACCTTGAAGGGCACGTCCTCGAGCCACAGGAACTCGGCGACCGCGATTCTCAGCACGTTCTTGTCGATCACCGCCAGGCGTTCGACGTCCCAGTTGGACGCCGCGTCCTCGATGTGGGCGTCGTTCTCGTCGAGGTGCTCGGCCAGGACGTCGACGATCGCCTCGGCGAAGCCCCGGGTCTCGGAGGCGATGTGGCGGCGGTCGAAGAGGTTCGCCGCCTCTTCGCGCAGGTCCCGATCGGAGCTCCGGACCTCCCAGGCGTAGAGGATCTGCAGGACCCATCGGCGGGCCTTGTGGCGCCGGGTCACGGAACCCGGAATCCCCGGAGTCGGGTCTCGCCGCGCTCGCGGATCCGTTCGTACGCCTCGACCTGGGCGAGCGCGGCGCGGGCGGCCTCGCCGCCCTTGTCCAGGCCGGTGCTGTCGGCCCGCTTCGTGGCCTGCTCCACGCTGTCGGTGGTCAGCACGCCGAAGGTCAACGGAACGTTGATCTCGTTGGCGAGCGACTGGAGGGAATGGCTCACGGCGTGGGAGAGCACGTCGAAGTGCGGGGTCTCGCCGCGGATCACCGCCCCGAGGGCGACGATCGCGTCCACCTCGGGGCCGTAGGCGAGGACCTGGCGGATCGTCGGCGCGATCTCGAACGCGCCGGGGACCCGGATCTCGTGGACGTCGCTCTCGGCGACCCCGGCGACCAGCAGGGCCCGGCGCGCGCCGGCCACCATCTCGGCGGTGATCGACTCGTTGAACGACGCGGCGACGATCGCGACGCGGCGTCCCGCGCCGTCAGCCTTCAGATCCGGTGCGGTCCCCATGTCCATATCGCAGAAGGTGTCCGAGCTTGTCGCGCTTCGTCTCCAGATAGCGGCGGTTGTGGGGGCCGGGCTCGACCTGGATCGGGACGTGTTCGGTGATCTTCAATCCGTACCCCTCGATCGCCGCTCGCTTCTGCGGGTTGTTCGTCAGCAGGCGGAGCGTCGAGAGTCCGAGGTCGACGAGGATCTGGCATCCGATCCCGTAGTCCCGCGGATCGGGCCGGAAGCCGAGGTGCTCGTTGGCCTCTACGGTGTCCAGCCCCTCGTCCTGGAGCATGTACGCCTTGAGCTTGTTGACGAGGCCGATTCCCCGGCCCTCCTGGTGCATGTACAGGACCACGCCCTCGCCCTCCTCGGCGACCTGCCGCATCGCCTGGTGAAGCTGCTCCCCGCAGTCGCAGCGCAGGCTGCCCAGCACGTCTCCGGTGAAGCACGAGGAGTGGACGCGGACCATGACGTCCTCCTTGCCCGCCACCGCGCCCTTCACCAGCGCCACGTGATGCTCTTCGTCGATGGTCGTGCCGTACAGGATGAGCCGGAAATCGCCCCACGAGGTCGGGAGCGGCGTCTCGGCCAGCCGCTCCACCAGGCGCTCCTTCCTCCGGCGGTACTTGATCAGGTCCTCGATGGTGATGATCGAGAGGCGGTGCTCGCGGGCGATCTCGAGGAGTCGCGGCAGCCGAGCCATCGTCCCGTCCTCGTCCACGACCTCGCAGAGGACCGCTACGGGCGGCAGCCCGGCCATCCGGGCAAGGTCGACCGCCGCCTCGGTGTGCCCGGCGCGGCGCAGCACTCCCCCGTTCTTGGCCCGGAGCGGGAAGACATGGCCGGGGCGGGCCAGGTCGATCGGACGCGTGGCGCGGTCGACGAGCGCGCGGATCGTAGCCGCCCGATCGGCCGCGCTGATCCCGGTCGTCGTGCCGTGCTTGGCGTCGACGGAGACGGTGAACGCGGTCTCGTGGAGCGCCGTGTTGTCGGCCACCATGAGCTCGAGGGCGAGCTCGTCGGCTCGCTCGTTGGTGAGCGGCGTGCAGATCAGGCCTCGACCCTGTCGGGCCATGAAGTTGACCGCCTGGGGGGTCACCCGGTCGGCGGCCATGATGAAGTCGCCTTCGTTCTCGCGATCCTCGTCGTCCACCACGATCAGGATCTCGCCCCGACGGACCGCATCGAGGGCCTGGTCGATGCTGGCGAAGCGTTCTGCCTGGATCATCCTCGAGCCTCCACGAGCTCCCGCAGGTAGCGAGCGATCAGGTCGTACTCCAGGTTCACGCCGGCGCCGGGGACGAGGGCGCGCAAGTTGGTGACTCGCCAGGTGTGGGGGACGATCGAAAGGCCGATCCCCGTCACTCCGACCTCCCACACCGTCAGGCTCACCCCGTTGACCGCGATCGACCCCCGGGGCGCCACGAGGCGACGATCGGGAGCCGGAAACGAGAGGCCAATGTACCGGTTTTCCCCTTGCCGTTCAATCGATTGGACGGTTCCCACAGCGTCCACGTGGCCCTGCACGAAGTGCCCTCCGACGCGGTCGCCGACGGCGAGCGCCCGCTCGAGGTTCACCTCTCGACCCTCTTCGTAGTCGGCGACGATCGTCCGCTTCAGGGTCTCGCGGACCGCCTCGGCGTCGAACGTCCCTTCTCCGGCGCGGACCACCGTGAGACAGCACCCGTCGATCGCCACCGATTCCCCGGGCGCGAGGTCGTCGGCGAACGGGGCGCTCACCCTCAACCGGCGCCCCTCCCCGAGTGGCTCGACGGCCTGGATCGTTCCGAGGGTCTCGACGATTCCGGTGAACACGGCCTACTGGTGCACCACTCTAGGATCCCGTCCGAGTCATGGGGGCAATGTACTCCCCCCGTTGCTCACGTCTCCACGCGGCCGGAGATCTCGACGTCCCGTCCGTGCGTGGCCGTCCGGACGTCCTCCAGGTCGAACGGCGGGAGCGGTCCCGCGGGTCCGTAGAGGGCCACCGCGTCGCCGGCGACGTCGGCGTCGGCGGCCACGAAGGCCGTCCAGCGGTCGGTCAGCCCGGATCGCAGGAAGGCGGCAGCCAGGGTGGGGCCGGGCTCCACCAGGAGCCCCGTGATGCCGCGCCGCGCGAGCTCCCCCAGGACCGCGGCCAGATCGAGGCCGCTCTCGCCGGATCCGATCCGGTCGACCTCGACACCCCGCTCGACGAGAGCCTCCCGCCGCTCGGCGGGCGCACTCTCCCCGCACAGGACGAGCAGGCCGGCCTCCTCCGTCGAGCCGACGAGCCGGGACTCGGGGGGCAGGCGGAGCCCCGAATCGAGGACCACCCGTATCGGCTGGACATCGGGCCAGGGGTGGTCGTCTCGCGTCGGATCGTCCACCGGACCGCCTGCCGGTGGCCAGTCGCGGACGGTCAGGAGCGGGTCGTCGGCCAGGGCGGTGCCGATGCCGACGAGGACCGCCGGGTGTCGCCGGCGGAGGCGGTGGACGGCGGACTGCGCCGCGGGACCGGAGATCCATCGCGCCTTCCCCGCGCCGCGGGTCACGTGGCCGGAGAGGGTGTGGGCGACCTTCAGGTGGACGAGCGGTCGGCCGCTCTCCTCGAACGAGAGCCACGCCTCGTTCAGCCGCCGGGACTCCTCGGCGAGGACGCCTTCGACCACCTCGACGCCGGCCTCCCGGAGTCGGGTGGCGCCTCCGCTCCCCGCCGCGGGATCGCCGAGCGAGAAGACGACGCGGGCGATCCCCGCCTCGACGAGCGCGTCGGCGCACGGCGGCGTGCGCCCGTGGTGGGCGCACGGCTCGAGCGAGATCACCGCGGTGCCCCCATGCGGATCCCGACGCGCGGCTCGGGCGGCCTCCAGGGCGACGGCTTCGGCGTGGGGACCCCCGGCGCGGGCGTGCCATCCTTCGCCGATCGCCTCACCGCCCACGCCGAGCAGGATACACCCGACCATCGGGTTGGGGGAGGTCGCCCCTCCGCCCCGCTCGGCCAGCCACAGGGCGCGGCGCATCCATCCTTCGTATCGACGGGGGTCGGTCATCGGGGGAGGCTATTCCCTCGACGGTCGGCCCGTCAAAGGGAGCTCGGCGCGCCCTCAGTTCACCAGCTGCAGGCCGACGGCCGCGAACGTGCCGCCGTCGTAGCGCCCGAGCTCGACGGAGACGTCGAGCAGCGCGAGGGGAAGCTCGAGACCCGCGTAGGCCTTGGAATGGCCGCTGGACACGTCGATCGATCCCCGGACCTCCTCTCCTCCCGTGGACGCCGACGCCGGGATCCGGTAATCGGCCTCGATCGAGGTGCGGTCGTAGCCGACCCCGGCGTACGGCGTCACCAGGAGGAGCTTCTTGCTCACGTCGGCCCGGAACGACCACGCCCCCACGTCTCCCGTGAACGACACCTCGTCCGCCTCCGGTTCGCCCCACCCCAGGTCGTCGACCCACGAGCGGTAGGCCGTCACGCTGACCGACGGGAAGAGCGCCCCCTCCCGGAGGACGCCCACCCGGGCGCCCAGGCCGTAGAGCGGTTGGCCCTCCTCGATCTCCTCCCGGGCCACCACCGGCCCGACCTTCCCGAGGATGTCGACGGCCCCGAACCCGCCCGCGCCGCCCGGCAGGTCCCCCCCGCCGGCGATCCCGATGGCGGCGGTCAGGGTCCCGGTCGGCAGGATGAAGTCGACCGTTCCATCCTCGTGGGTCGGATCCTCGATCTCCATGAACGTGACGGTTCCGGAAGCGCCGATCGAGAAGTGGCCGAGTCCCCCGGTGGCGGCCGAGGGGGCGGACAGGGGGCTGCCGCCCGAGATCGCCTGGCCGAGTCCACGTGCGGCGTCGTCGATCGCGGCCCGGACCCGGCGCTCGGAGACCGGTTGGCCGGCCGCGGGGACGGTGAGGCAGAGGAGGGCGAGAAGGGCGAGGGCGCCGCGGGCGCTCATGCCCACTGTACGCCCGAGCCCGCCACGATGTTCCCGATCCGCCGCGCGGAATGGCCCGCCTCGGCGCAGCCGGCGGCGATGCGGTCGGCCGCTTCCGGCGCGACGACGAGGCAGAAGCCGATCCCGAGGTTGAAGACCCGGGACATCTCGTCGATGGAGACTCCCCCCTCCCGGGAGATCCACCGGAAGAGCGGCGGCTCGTCCCACGCGCCGCGGTCGAGCAGGGCGCCGACGCCGTCGGGAAGCGCCCGCGGGAGGTTGCCTTCGAACCCGCCGCCGGTGACGTGGGCGGCCCCCCTCAGCGCTTCGTCGTCGAGGAGCGGAGCGACGGCCGGGAGGTACGAGCGGTGGATGGCGAGCAGGGCTTCGCTCCACGTCTCCCCGCCCCATGGCGTCTCCTCGTCGAGTCGCACGCCCGCCGCCTGGACGGTCTTTCGAGCCAGCGTGTACCCGTTGGTATGAAGCCCGCTCGACGCGAGCCCGAGGACCACGTCGTCCGGCTCGGCGCACCGGTTCCACCGCTCGAGCCGCGCCCGCGGCGCCACCCCGACCACGAAGCCGGCGAGGTCGTACGCCTCCGGCTCGTAGAGGTCGGGCATCTCGGCGGTCTCGCCGCCCAGCAGGGCCAGCCCGTTGTCGCGGCAGCCCCGGGCGAACCCCTCCACCAGGGCCACCGCAACCTCCTCGTCGAGTCGCCCGGCGGCGATGTAGTCGAGGAAGAAGAGCGGCCGCGCTCCGGAGGCCAGAAGGTCGTTCACGCAGTGGTTGACGAGATCCTGTCCGACGGTGTGGTGGACGCCCGCGGACCGGGCCACCAGGATCTTCGTTCCGACGCCGTCGGCCGACGCCACCAGGACCGGGTCGGCCTCCGGGGCCCGGCCGATCGCGAAGCAGCCGCCGAACCCGCCGAGCCCGCCCAGCACCTCGGGGCCGGAGGTGGACCTCACCAGGTCCCCGAACCGGCGCTTCACGCGCTCGGCGGCCTCGAGCCGCACGCCGGCCGCCCCGTAGGCGGGCGCCTCCGAGCCGGCGTCGCGGGACGTCCCTTCAGACATCGACGAGCAGCGGTCGGTGATCGAATTGGGTCAGATCCCTGAACGACCGGAACCGATCTTCGATCTCGGCCGGTTCGAGCGACGCCAGTCGGTCGATCGAGAACGACTCGCAGCAGAACGAACCCATCGCCGAGCCGTAGATCGTCGCCCGGCGGAGGCCCTCCGGCGAGGTGTCGCCGGTGGAGGCGATGCACCCCAGGAACCCGCCGGCGAAGGCGTCCCCCGCCCCGGTGGGATCGATGATCGTCTCGAGGGGCAGGCCGGGGACCGCGAAGGCCCCGTTCGGGCCGAACGTGACCGCCCCGTGCTCGCCCTTCTTGACCACGAGGAGGCGCGGGCCCCAGCCGAGGATCGTCCGGGCGGCCTTCCGGAGATTGGGCTCGCCGGCGATCTCCCGCGTCTCGTAATCGTTGATCAGCACGATCTGCACCCGGCCGAGCACCTCGCGGAGGTCCTTCGGGGTGCGTTCGATCCAGTAGTTCATCGTGTCCAGCGAGGCGGTCTCGGGTGCGGCCACCTGGTCGAGGACCTTGAGTTGGAGCGCGGGCGCGATGTTCGCCAGGAACACGTGCTCGGTCTCGCGGAACTCGGCCGGTATCTCGGGATCGAAGTCGGCGAAGACGTTCAGCTCCGTGTAGAGCGTGTCCCGGGCGTTCAGGTCGTAGCCGTACCGGCCGCCCCACCGGAACGTTCGCCCGGGAGCGACGATCAGGCCGGAGAGGTCGAGCCCACGGGACACGAGCAGGTCGAGGTGCTCCTGCGGGAAGTCCGCCCCCACCACGCCGACCACGCGGACGTCGACGAAGTACGAGGCGGCGATCCCGAAGTAGACGGCGGCGCCGCCGAGCGCGCCCTCGCGCCTGCCGAACGGCGTCTCGACGTCGTCGAGCGCGACGGAGCCTACGACGAGGAGGGACACGGGCGACCTCGGGATGGGGAGATGGAGGGCGTCACGCGGTCACATCGACTCGGGCGCCGAGACGCCCAGGATCGCCAGGGTCTCCGCCAGCGCCCGCTGGGTGGCGCGGGCGAGCGCGAGCCGGGCGCGGGCCAGGTCCTCGTCCTCGACGAGGAAGCGGTGGTGGTGGTACCAGAGGTGGAACCGCCGGGCCAGCGTCTCCAGCGCGTCGGTCAGCCGGTGCGGCTCGAGAGATTCGGCGGCGTCCGCGATCACGTCGGGAAGGTCCTCGAGGGTGCGCATGAGCTCGATCTCGCGGTCCTCGACCAGCCGGGCGAAGATCCCGGGCGCCGGAAGCGCCTCGGAGGCGCAGGGGTCGAACTCGGGCCGCTCGAGCTTCGTGAACACGCCGGCGATCCGGGCGTGGGCGTACTGGACGTAGTAGACCGGATTCTCCTCGCTCTGCTCGCGGGCGAGGTCGAGGTCGAACGTCATGTGGGTGTCGCCCTTTCGCATCAGCAGGAAGTAGCGGGTCACGTCGACCCCGATGTCGTCCATCAGCTCCCTCAGCGTCACCATCCGGTTGCGGCGGGTGGAGAGCCGGACCTCCTGGCCGTCCTCGATCAGGCTGACCTGCTGGTAGATGATCGTCTCGAGCCAGCGGGGAGGATAGCCGAGCGCCTTGAGCGCGGCCTGCATTCGGACCTGGTAGGAGTGGTGGTCGGCCCCCCAGACGTCGACCGCCCGATCGTAGCCGCGCTCGTGCTTGTCGCGGTGGTAGGCGATGTCGGGCAGCAGGTAGGTCGGCATACCGGTCGACTTCACCAGGACCCGGTCCTCGGTGTCTCCGTAGGCGCTCGCCCGCAGCCACACCGCATCGTCCTTCTCGTAGATCGCGCCCGCCTCGCGGAGGTCCTCGAGGGTCTTCTCCAGGCTGCCATCCGCGTACAGCGACGACTCGTTGAACCATCGGTCGAACGCGACCCGGAACCGCTCCAGGTCGGACTTGATCGAGGCGGTCATCCGCTCGCCGGCGAAGCGCCGGAAGAACTCCAGGCACGCCTCCGGCTCCACGTCCCGGAAGCGCTCCCCCTCGGTCTCGCGGACCTCCTCGGCGAGGTCGCGGATGTACGCGCCGCGGTAGCCCTCCTCGGGGAACGGGTAGTCGGGCTCCCAGAGCTGCCGGTAGCGGGCGTGGATCGAGGCGCCGAGGATATCCATCTGCCGGCCGGCGTCGTTGAAGTAGTACTCGCGATCGACGTCGGCGCCCTGCGCCTCGTAGAGGGCCGCGATCGCGTCGCCGAGGGCGGCGTTTCGGGCGTGGCCGACGTGGAGCGGGCCGGTCGGGTTCGAGGAGACGAACTCGACGTTGATCGAGCGCCCGGCCAGGCGGTCGGAGTGGAGGAAGCCGGCGGGGTCGGCGAGGATCCTCGCCACCGCCTCCCGCAGGTACGCGGGCGACAGACGGACGTTCACGAAGCCGGGGCCGGCGACCTCGACGGCGGAGTAGCGGTCGGGATCGAGCTCGAGGGTCTCCACCAGCGCCTCGCCGATCTCCCGCGGAGGGCGCTTCAGCGGCCGGGCCAGCGCCAGCGCCACCGGGGTGGCCCAATCGCCGTGGGCGGGGTCCTTCGGCCGCTCGACGGCGATCTCCTCGACCGGCCATCCCCTCGCCGCGCAAGCCGCCGCGATCGCGGCACGGATCTCCTCCCGGGGCCTCATTCGCCCTTCGATTCCCCCGACGTCTCCTTCGAGTTCTTCTCGGTCTTCGACTCGTCTTTCTTCCCGGAGGTCTCGGAGGAGCCCGACGCGGAGTCCTTCTCGGCCTTCGCCTTCGACGCGTACTCCTGGCTGCGATAGTCGGTCTGATAGAACCCCTCGCCCTTGAACAGGAAGCCCGCCCCACCGGAGATCTGGCGCCTGGCGCGCCCCCCGCAGGTCGGGCACTTCCGGGTCTTGGGTCGGTCGGAGATCTTCTTGTCGAAGACATCGAAGTCGTTTCCGCACTTCGGACAGACGTAATGGTACGTGGGCATGCTCTCCTCGCTGTCGCTTCGGGTCAGATGCCGGCGGGGTCGTCCCAGGTCCCGTGCTCTTCTCGGAAGATATCCGCGATCTCGCCCACCGTCGCGCCGGCCGCGCACGCCTCCCGGACGAGGGGGACGAGGTTCTCCCGGCCGCGGGAGGCCCGATGGAGCCGCTCCAGGACCGCCTCCACGGCGGCGGCGCCGCGACCGGCGCGCCATTCGGCGAGCCGCTCGCGCTGGGCCACGGCCAGCGCTTCGGTGTCCACGAGCTCGATCCGCGGCTCGGGCTCGTCCGGGTTCTCGAAGGCATTCACCCCCACCACGACCTCCTCGCCGCGCTCGACCCGTTTCTGGTGCTCGTACGCCTCGCGATCGATCTCGCCGCGGAAGAACCCGTCCTCGATGGCGGCCACCGAGCCGCCCAGGGCGTCGACCTTCGCGAGATAGTCGCGTGCCTCCTCCTCCAGGTCCGCG
This sequence comes from Gemmatimonadota bacterium, assembly GCA_019347645.1. Classification (GTDB taxonomy): domain Bacteria; phylum Gemmatimonadota; class Gemmatimonadetes; order JACCXV01; family JAHWKZ01; genus JAHWKZ01. Next base: position 24,052 of record JAHWKZ010000007.1, read on the forward strand.
GTCAGCCGCTCCACGTACCAGGAGCCGCCCAGGGGATCGGCCGTCTTGGCGACCCCGCTCTCGTGGGCGAGCACCTGTTGGGTCCTCAGCGCCAGCTCGGCGCTCTCCTCGGTGGGGAGCGCCAGCGCCTCGTCGTAGGCGTTGGTGTGGAGGCTCTGGGTGCCGCCGAGGACCGCCGCCAGCGCCTGGACCGTTACCCGGACCGCGTTCACCTTCGGCTGCTGGGCGGTCAGGGTGACGCCGTCGGTCTGGGTGTGGAACCTCAGCCGCGCCGCCCGCGGGTCGCTCGCACCGAACCGCTCCGTCACGAGCTCGTGCCAGATCCGCCGCGCCGCCCGGAACTTCGCGACCTCCTCGAACAGGTCGTTGTGGACGCCGAAGAAGAACGAGAGGCGGCCGACGAAGTCGTCGACGTCGAGGCCGGCGGCCCGAGCCGCTTCCACGTAGGTGATCGCGTTGGCGAAGGTGAAGGCGATCTCCTGCGCCGCGGTGGATCCCGCCTCCCGGATGTGGTAGCCCGAGATCGAGATCGGATTCCACCGGGGCGCCTCCCGGGCGCACCACTCGAAGGAGTCGACGACGAGCCGCAGGCTGAACTCCGGCGGATAGATGTACGTCCCGCGCGCGACGTACTCCTTGAGGATGTCGTTCTGGACGGTCCCCCGCAGCGCCGCCGCCTCCACGCCCTGCTCCTCCGCGACCAGCGAGTAGAGGGCGAGCAGCGTGGTCGCCGTGGCGTTGATCGTCATGGAAGTGGAGACTCGCCCGAGCGGGATGGAGTCGAACAGCCGCCGCACGTCGTCGAGGGTGTCGATCGCCACCCCGACACGGCCGACCTCGGCGGCGGCGACGGGATGGTCGGAGTCGTACCCCATCTGGGTCGGCAGATCGAAGGCGGTGGAGAGGCCCGTCTGGCCGCGGGCGAGGAGGAAGCGGAACCGGGCGTTGGTCTCCTCGGCGGTCCCGAACCCGGCGTACTGGCGCATCGTCCACAGCCGGCCCCGGTACATGGTGGGATGGATCCCGCGCACGTACGGGGGCTCGCCGGGGAACCCGATGTCGGCGAAGTCGACGTCGGCGACGTCTTCCGGCGCGTAGCACGGCTCCACCGGATGTCCGCTCGTGGTCGTGAACCGGGCGTCCCGCTGGGTATGGGGGGCGAGCGTGGCGGCCTCCCATCGGGACTTGGAGCGGGAACGCTCCTCGGCCGCCTTCGCCGGTCCGGTGGCCTTCGGTTCGGTCACTCGCCCTCCGAATGGGGCTCGATCCGACACATCAGCGCCCCCTGCTCCACCGCCTCGCCCGGCGACACCGCGAGGTCGGCGACCACGCCGGCGATCGGCGAGGTGATCTCGTTCTCCATCTTCATCGCCTCGATGATCACGAGCCCGTCGCCCTCGGCGACGGCGGACCCCTCCTGCACCTCGATCTCCAGCACCAGGCCCGGCATGGGAGCGCGAACGTCGCGGGCCCGACGGGCGCCGGCGGCGCCGATCCCGAGCGCGGCGAGGCGGTGCTCGGCCTCGGTGGCCACCTCGAGGGCGTGGACCAGGCCGTCGAGGGCGAGGCGTCCCGGGCCGTCGCCGGACGGGGTCCAGTGATAGCTCGCCGGACGCCCCTCGTCGACCCAGACCCGGCCGTCCTCCGGACCGTCCGCGAGCCGGAAGGCGCGCGACTCCCCGTCCCGCTCGACGACGATCGACCACGCCTCCCCTTCCGGGGAAAGGGTGACCCGGAACGGCTCCTCCCCGCCGGGCCGGCTCACCCAGTACGTTCGCTTCTCGATCACGGCGCCTCCTAGCGGACGAGTCGCGCCACCGTCTCGACGTGGGCGGTCTGCGGGAAGAGGTCGAAGACCCGCACCCGGTCGACTTCCC
>JAHWKZ010000080.1 GCA_019347645.1 Gemmatimonadota bacterium
GCGCGTTTCGGACAGGTAGTATAGCCCTTCGCGTCGGCGGGCGTCGAGCGCGCGCGGCCGAAACCCACGGAAAGGACACCGCATGCCATCCGATCATACCTCCACCGTCACGGACGACAGCTTCGAATCCGAAGTCGAACGAGCCGACACCCTGACGCTGGTCGATTTCTGGGCCGAATGGTGCGGCCCGTGCAAGATGATCGCCCCGACGATCGCCGAGCTGGCGGAGGAGTACACGGGCCGCCTGAAGGTGGTCAAGCTCGACGTCGACGAGAACCAGCGGACGGCCCAGAAGTACGCGGTCCGGTCGATTCCGAGCCTGCTGTTCTTCAAGGACGGCCAGGTGGTCGACACCGTCGTCGGCGCAGTCCGCAAGCAGCGCCTCGAAGAGGTCATCGAAGCGCACCTGTAGGATCCGGCGCCGGACGTCGTGTACCGAGGGCCCGTGGCCCGCTGCGGCGGCGGGCCCTCCGTCGTTCCCCGCTTCCGAGGACCGCGTGCCCGACTGGTTGAAGAACGGTTTCGTTCGGCTGCTCGATCCGGTCGTCGGCGCCCTCGTCCGCCGGCGGGTCCACCCGAACCTGATCAGCACGGTGGGTTTTCTGGTGAGCCTCGCGGCGGCGGCGATCATCTTCGCTCGCCACCTCGTGCCGGGGTTCTTCGTCTTCCTCCTCGGCGGAATGATGGACATCCTGGACGGGCGCGTCGCCCGCGAGACCGGCCTGGCGTCGAAGTTCGGGGCGTTCTACGATTCGACGCTCGATCGCGTCTCCGAGATCGTGGTCTACTTCTCGATCTACGCCTATTTCCGCCCCCTCGACAGCTTCTGGTACGTGGGCTACATCGTGATCACCGCGATGGTGGGATCGCTGATGGTGTCGTACTCGCGCGCGCGAGCCGAGGCCCTCGGCGTGGAGTGCAAGGTTGGCATGATGCAGCGGCCCGAGCGGGTGGTCCTGCTGGGGGTGGGGGGGTTGCTGATCTGGCCCTTCCGTGCCTTCGAGGTAGGCTGGGAGTACGGGCCCCTGCTGGCGGCGCTCGGTGTCATCGCGGTGCTGGCGAACTATACCGCCCTGGAGCGGATCTACGAGGTGTACCGGGTGGCCCAGGGCGTCCCGCTCGATCAGCCGGTTCCGGAAGAGAAGCGACATACCCCGAAGGAAGGATGAGCATGGCGGATTCGACGGAGAAGCACGGGCCCGTCCCGCTCGAGCAGCGGCCCCCCGAACCCACCGACATCGCCCCGGCGGAGGGCACGCTCGGCGTCCTTCTGCCGGGTCTCGGCGCGGTCTCGACCACGTTCATCGCCGGCGTCCAGGCGGTGAGGAGCGGGAAGGGCCGGCCGTTCGGCTCGCTCACGCAGATGGGGACGATCCGCCTCGGCGGCCGGCCCGAGAAACGGATCCCGACGATCAAGGAGTTCGTCCCGCTGGCCGACCTCGACCAGCTCGCCTTCGGCGCCTGGGACGTCTTCCCCGACGACGCCTACGAGTCGGCGAAGAACTGCGGGGTGCTCGATCCCGTCCAGGTGGAGGACCTCAAGGAATTCCTGACGACCGTGAGGCCCATGAAGGGGGCGTTCGACAAGCGGTACGTCAAGAAGCTCGACGGCACCCACGTGATGGAGACGCGCTCGAAGCGCGAGTGGGCCGAGCGGCTGATCGACGACATCGCGCGGTTCGAGGACGAGAACGGCTGCGACCGGATGGTCATGGTCTGGTGCGGCTCGACGGAGGTCTTCATGGAGCGCGCGGCCGTCCACCAGTCGATCGACGCCTTCGAGAAGGGCCTCGACGAGGACGACGAGTCGATTCCGCCGTCGATGATCTACGCCTACGCCGCCATCAAGAGCGGAGTGCCGTACGCCAACGGGGCCCCCAATCTCTCGGCCGACGTCCCGGCGCTCGTCGAGCTGGCCAGCGAGAACGGGGTGCCGATCGCCGGCAAGGACTTCAAGACCGGCCAGACGATGATGAAGACGATCCTCGCGCCGGGCTTCAAGGCCCGGATGCTCGGGGTGCGGGGCTGGTATTCGACGAACATCCTGGGAAACCGCGATGGGGAGGTGCTAGACGACCCGGAGAGCTTCAAGACGAAGGAGGAGTCGAAGCTCGGCGTCCTCGACTACATCCTCCAGCCCGAGCTCTATCCCGACCTCTACGGTGACATCAGCCACGTGGTGCGGATCAACTACTACCCGCCGCGCGGCGACAACAAGGAGGGGTGGGACAACATCGACATCTTCGGGTGGCTGGGCTATCCGATGCAGATCAAGATCGACTTCCTGTGCCGGGACTCCATCCTGGCCGCGCCCATCGTGCTCGACCTGGCGCTGTTCCTCGACCTGGCGCAGCGGTCGGGGATGGGTGGGATCCAGGAGTGGCTGTCGTTCTACTTCAAGAGCCCCCAGGTGGCCGTGGGGCTGTATCCCGAGCACGACCTCTTCATCCAGCTGATGAAGCTGAAGAATACGCTGAGGCACTTGCGGGGGGAGAAGCAGATCACCCACCTCGGCCTGGAATACTACACCGAATGAATCGGCGCCCTCGGACGCCCGGGGTGCGCGTCGCGCTCCTCGGCGGAGCCTCGTTCCGTCGTCCCGCCTTGGTGGTCCTCGTCGGTCTCGTCGGCTCCACACCGGTGGTGGGACAGGAGGTGGGAGTGGGGTACGGGGTGACGGATCGCTACGAGCGGCGGGCGGGGGTGGACGTGCTGCATTACGAGATCGGGATCGAACTGCCGGCGGAGGGGCGGATGGTGCGGGGGCGGACGGGGATCCTGTACGAGGCGACGAGCGAGGAGGGGATCTCCGACCTCGCGCTCGACTTCGGGCCGATGACCGTCGACAGCGTGAGGGTCGACGGCGTCCCCATCCCGTTCGCGCACGACGCGGATGGGAGACTGCGCCTGAAGACGCCCGGGACGGAGCCCGGGGCCCGCAGCGAGGCGGTCGTGTGGTACCACGGCGAGCCGGTCGACGGGTTGATCTTCGGCGAGACGGCGGCCGGCGCGAGAACCGTCTTCGCCGACAACTGGGCCGATCGGGCCCACCTGTGGTTTCCTTCGATCGACCATCCTTCCGACAAGGCCACCGTCGAGTTCGACGTCGTCGTCCCGGCGTCGTGGAGGGTGGTGGCCAACGGCGTGCTCCTCGAGCGGACCGATCTCGACGGCGGGCGGGCCCGGTCCCGATGGGCGGAGAGCGCGGAGATCCCGACCTACAGCATGGTGATCGGGGCCACGGAGTTCACCGTGACCCCCCTCGGCGAGGCGGGCGGGGTGGATCTCGCCGCCTGGTCCTACCCCGCCGACTCTGCCGCGGCCGCGGCTATGTTCTCCCGCACCGCCGAGATCGTCGCCTTCTACGACTCCCTCTTCGGCCCGTTCCCGTACGACAAGCTCGCCCAGATCCAATCGGCGACGAAGTTCGGCGGGATGGAGAACGCGAGCGCGATCTTCTACTCGGCGGGCTCCGTGGCCACGGCTCTCGACGATCCGGAGCGGCGCACGGGGAACGCCAGCGTGGTGCCTCACGAGATCGTTCATCAGTGGTTCGGCGACGCGGTCACCGAGGCGGACTGGAACCACCTGTGGCTCAGCGAGGGGTTCGCCACCTACTTCGCGGCGGTCTTCTTCGAGTTCCACGGCGGCCCGGAGGGGCGCGGGGCCGAGGAGCTCGCCCGTCGGATGCGGGCCATGCGGACCGCGGTGCTCGACTTCCAGCGGACCGCCCCGGAGGCGGCGATCCACGACCCCGGCCTCGGCCCCGGAGAGTACGAGGCCCTTCTCACCGACCTGAACTACGAGAAGGGAGCGTGGGTGCTGCACATGCTCCGCGACCTCGTGGGGGACCCGGCGTTCTTCGAGACGATCCGCGACTACTACGCCACGTTCCGGGACGGGGTCGCCTGGACGGCCGACTTCGAGCGAGTCGTCGAGGAGGCCTCGGGCGAGGACCTGGGGTGGTTCTTCGAGCAGTGGATCGGACGTGCCGGGCACCCTCGGATCGAGATCGACGTCGTTCCCGCGGGGGAGGACGGGAGGCGCTGGAGGGTGGGGCTCCGCCAGGTGCAGTCGGGGGAGCCGTTCCGCTTCCCGGTCGACCTGCGACTGGAGTGGGACGGCGGAAGCCGAATGGAACGGATCTGGCTGGAGGAGCGAGGCGCTTCCTGGACTTTCGAGACGCCCGCCCCGGTCGTCGACGTGGCGATCGACCCCCACGCCCGGCTTCTGTGGGAGCCGGCCGACGACGGTCCGCCCTGAGCCGGAGGGGTTCGGCGGCACCCCGCGCTCGAGCTCCGGGACATGCGGGTTGAGTTTCCGGCCCCGGCGGGCGATATTCGCTGCAGTGGACTCGGCCCACCAACGGCCCTCGAACGGCCTCCTGATCACGTTCGAGGGAGGCGAAGGGAGTGGAAAGTCGACCCAGCTCGACCGGCTCGCGGAGTGGCTCGAGGAGAGGGGCCATCCGGTGACGACGGCGCGCGAGCCGGGGACGACCGCGACCGGTGAAGCGGTGCGGCGCATCCTGCTGGAGACCGCGACCGACGACCTGGTTCCCGAAGCGGAGTTCGCGCTGTTCCTCGCTGCCCGGGCGCAGCTGGCCGGCGAGGTGATCCGTCCGGCTCTGGAGGAGGGGCGGATCGTGCTGATCGACCGCTACGGCGACTCCTCGACCGCCTATCAGGGCTACGGTCGGGGCCTCGATCCCGCGACGATCGCCCGTCTGAACCGGTGGGCGACGCGGGACCTGGAGCCCGACCTGACGGTCCTGATCGACGTCGGTTTCGAGGAGGGGGTGGCGCGGCGTCGCCACCGCGAACCCGATCGGCTCGAGCGGCTCGGCCCGGCGTTCCACGAGCGCGTTCGAGAGGGATACCGGGAGCTGGCGCGGAACCATCCGGGCCGCTTCTGCGTTATAGAAGGAGAGAGATCGATCGACGAGATCCAGGAAACGATCCGCGAGCGCGTTCGCGGCCTGCTCTCGACGAGCACCCGGCGACGGACGGCCACCTAGAAGGACGGCCCCTTGAAGGACGGCCCCTTGAAGGACGGCATAGCATGATCCAGAAGCGTTTCGGCACCCTGTTCATCCTGCTCTTCTTCCTCGCGGTCCTGACCGGCGGGATCCTGTACGACGATCTGTCGGGCGCCGGGGAGAACGACGATCCGTACCAGGCGATCAAGCTGCTCAACGAGACGATCCATCAGATCTCGGACAAGTACGTGGATCCGATCGGACCCGACAGCCTCTACTTCCGGGCGCTTTCGGGCATGCTCATGTCGCTCGACCCGTACTCGCAGCTGCTCACCCCCGACGACTACAGCGACCTCAAGATCCACACCGAGGGGAACTACGAGGGCCTGGGGATCCAGATCGACATCCGCGACGAGATCCTCACCGTCGTCGCCCCGATCGAGGGAACGCCGGCGTACAAGAAGGGCCTGCGGGCCGGGGATCGGATCCTGGCGGTCGACGGCACGTCCACGAAGGGTTGGAGCCAGGACAAGGCGGTCCAGGAGCTCAGGGGTCCGAAGGGCTCGACGGTGACGCTGACCATCGGCCGCGAGGGACTGGACGAGACGCTGGAGATCGACATCACGCGCCAGCCGATCACGCTGAACGCCGTCCCGTACGCCTTCATGCTCGAGGACGGGATCGGATACGTCCGGTTCCGGCAGTTCAGCGAGCACAGCCGCGACGAGATCCGGTCGGCGGTGCGTGACCTCGAGAAGCGCGGCATGCGGGCGCTGGTCCTCGACGTGCGCGGAAACCCGGGCGGCCTCCTCGACCAGGCGATCGAGGTCAGCGACCTGTTCCTGCCGCGCGGCGTAGAGATCGTCTCCACGAAGGGGCGTATGGCCGAGAGCGATCGGACGTACAACGCGCGGGACAACGACGACTTCTCGGTCCATCCCATGGTCGTCCTGATCGACCGCTCCAGCGCCTCCGCCAGCGAGATTCTCGCCGGCGCGCTGCAAGACCACGACCGGGCGCTGCTGCTCGGCCAGTCCACCTGGGGCAAGGGGCTCGTGCAGAGCGTCTTCCCGCTCGAGGGCGGCTACGCGCTCAAGATGACCACCGCGAAGTGGTTCACCCCCACGGGGCGCACCATCCAGCGCGAGCGCAAGGTGGTGGACGGCCGCTTCGTCGAGGAGCCGGTGATCGACTCGCTGGCCGCCGGCGACTCGCTCAAGAAGACGCTGCCCACGTTCAAGACCGGCGCGGGGCGCACGGTGTACGGCGGCGGCGGCGTGACCCCC
>JAHWKZ010000081.1 GCA_019347645.1 Gemmatimonadota bacterium
CAGGCCCACCATCATACGCGGTTACGCCACACCCGTTTCCGACGACGCCGTTCGGGGCGCCTGGCGCCCCGTTCGCGTTCCGATGACAATCACACGGTGACGGATTCGTGCCGCCCGTCGTGGGCGGGCCAGCCGAGGGGACAAGAAGGCCCCCGGAGCGCAGCTCCTCTTCCGGGGCCTCCGTTGGGTCCGCCGGCCTTTCTAGCGGTCTCCCTCAGACCGCGTCCGGCGTCATCTCCATGGAGGCATGGATCCGCTCGAAGGGGATCTGCGCCCGGCGGTTCGCCTCGGCCACCATCTCCCGGTCCGGGGCCTCGAAGACGCAGAACGTCTTCTCGGACTCGGGCAGATAGAAGCTCCGGTGCCAGGTGATCTCCGATCCCTCCGAGGCCATCTCCTCGCAGCACGTCTTGGCCCGCACACCGGCGGCCTGCAGCTGCTCTGGGGTTATCCCGGGCAGGTTCCGCTCCACCAGGAACTTCGACATCAGTCACCTCCCTTGTTCAGGTTTTCTCCTCGTTTTCCTCCGACACATCGGTCTGGACCCGCTCGAGCAGTGCCAGCAGATCCTTCCGGAGAACCCGGATGTAGCGCTCGCCCGCCAGCCGATAGGCCGGAAGCTTTCCGCTCCGGATGTAGTTCCGCACGGTCTGGGAGTGGACGCCGAGATAATCGGCGGCGTCGTCCACGCTGAGGATCTCGGGCCCGCCGTTGCTCCGGCCGGACCCTCCGCCTGCCCCGTCCCCGTGCGTTCCCGCCACGCGGGGCGGCGACCCGACCACGCCTCGGGCCAGCTCGGCCCGCCACTCCACGTCCGAGAATCCGTGCTCACGACGGAGCGTCTCCATGAGGCCGCATTCCACGTCCGTGAACGCGGCCAGGAGGTGGACCAGGCCCATGCTGCTGGCCCCGTCGTCCCGGGCCACGGCGGCTGCCCGCTCGAAGAGCTCGACGGTGGCCGAGGCGTAGGCGGGGGCCGAGGCGCCGTCGTCGGATTCGCTCCGGCCGTTCCCCCCGAGGGCCCGCACGTCCACCGCCCGTTCGCCGATCCAGGCCACGCCGAAGCGGCTCACCTCGGAGAGGGCGCCGACCAGGAGATCGTCGGGAGTGACTTTCGTGTCCCCTCGATCCTTGGCTCGCGCGATGGCTCTTCGCGCGGCCCGTTCGACCTGTCCGCTCTCCGTCATTCTCTCTCCGTCTTATGCATCCGTAACTGGCCTGATAGGCGGCTTTCCCTCTCCGGGGATCAGCATATCCCAAATATCAACTGTTGTCAACTATTGCCACTGAAACAATGCTTGTTTCTAGGTCCCCCGTTTCTAGGTCCCCCCATACCCCTCTAACACAATCTTCATCTCCGCCAAGCCCGCCGGATCGAAGACGAGGGGGCTTCGAAAGCTCTCTGTGGGGCAGCCCCGAGAGCTTTCAGGCTCGTCGCCACCGGCGCTCGGTCTTGCACCCGCTCTCGCGACAGATCGGGAGGAGACGGTGTGCCGGAACCTCTTGCCCCTTGCGCTCCAGACTTCCGGATATAGTATTGAGTGGTATGGAAAGCAGCGATTCCCCCCGGCGCGGACGTCCCCGGAGCTTCGATCCCACGGAGGTCCTGGACCGCGCGATGCGCGTCTTCTGGAGGAAGGGGTACGAGAGCACTTCGCTCTCCGACCTGACCGCGGCGACCGGCGTCAATCGTCCCAGCCTGTACACCGCCTTCGGCAACAAGGAGTCCCTCTTCCGGCATGTGCTCGACCACTACATGCAGGGCCCCTCCGGCTACTTCCCCGAGGCGCTCGCCGCGCCGACTGCCCGGGAAGTGGTCGAACGGCTGCTGCGGGGCGCGGTGAACCTGGCCACCGACGCGCGGAGCCCCACCGGATGCCTGTGGGTGCGGGGGGCCTTGTCCTACGGCGACGGGCCGCCCCGGATGCGGCGCGAGATGTACGCCCGTCGACGCGCGGGCGAGCGGGCCCTGTCGGATCGTCTGGAGGAGGCGCGGGCGTCGGGTGATCTGCCGCCCGATGCCGATCCCGAAGCGTTGGCGCGCTTCTACCAGACTGCCCACTTCGGCATCCAGGTCCAGGCCGCTTGCGGAGCCCGCCGCGCGGACCTCGAGAAGGTGGTCGAAGAGGCCCTCCGGGCACTGCCGGCACCGGTCTCTGAAGCGTGAATTCTATACCGGTGAGTCTATAAAGAGGGGGTTGACAAGGGGTTATCGGCCGATATACTGGGGGGGCCGAATCAACCCTTCGACCGCATCGGGGAGAGAACGAATGACCACGCACGCCCTCACGCTTTCCGCGAACGACACTGTGCTCGACCGCCTCAACCACCAGTGGCACGAGCGGGGCCTCCAGCTCTTCATGGTGATCGTGCTGGCCCACTGGGCCGAGCACCTTACGCAGGCGGTTCAGGTGTACGCGCTCGACTGGTCCCGGCCCGAGGCCCGCGGCTTGCTCGGCCTCTACTTCCCGTGGATGGTCCAGTCCGAGACGCTCCACTACGGCTACGCCATCGTCATGCTCACGGCGATCTGGGTGCTGCGGCGAGGATTCGAGGGCCGCTCGTACACGTGGTGGATGATCTCGTTCTGGATCCAGTTCTGGCACCACATCGAACACGCGATCCTCCAGGGCCAGGCGATCGTCGGAGAGAATCTGTTCGGCGCGCCGGCGCCGGTGAGCCTGGTGCAGCTCTGGATCCCGCGCGTCGAGCTCCACCTCTTCTACAACACGATCGTGTTCATCCCGATGATGATCGGGATGTACTACCACATGTTCCCACCCGCCGGCGAAGAGGCCGAGGCTCGGTGCTCCTGTGCGGTACGCCCGCCGCGCGAGGTGCGCGAGGCCATGGCGGCGTGAGCGGATCCTTGATTCTCAGCCACCGATCCTGATCGTGCTGATTCAGATCGTCGACAGTGTGGCGCATTCCGCCCACGCGGCGTCGGGGCACGCCGGCATGCAGCACTCGATGGGTCCCTACAGCGTGGCGGCTGCGGTCTTCCCGTACCTCGCCGTCGGATTCCTGTACGTCAAGCGAGCGATCCTCCGGCGTCGCTATCGGCGGATAGCCGAGGAACTGGCGCGAACCGGCAGGATCCCTGGGAGATATCTATGAGTTGTATTACGTGGGGGAGCCGCCGCATCCGTCGCGGCCTCTCGTTGGCCGGGGCGGCCATCCTCGTGTGTACTGTCCCTCCCGCTGCGGCGCAGGTCGTCCACGTGGCTGGAATCGACAGCGCGCGGATCCGGGCCGTCGTCCAGCCCCGCTTCGACACGACATCCGTCGATGGGCAGCCCGATACGCAAGCGGAGCTGCGGCGGGCGCGCCTCATGCTCCGGGTGTACTCCGGCGGTTGGATCCGCGGCGACATCGAGGCGGACTTCGCGCGCGGATCGGTGCAGCTCACGGACGGCTTCGTGCTGCTCGAGTTCGACCCGCGCGTCCAGATCCGCCTGGGACAGTTCAAGAAGCCGTTCGACACCTTGATGCTGGCGGACGGGCGCGAGGGCGCGGTGGTGGAGCGGGACGGCCTGCCGCGCGGCGTCACGCTCCCCACTCCGAATCTCGTCGGGCGACTCTTCGGCTACAGCAACCGGGATCTGGGCGCCGAGTGGCGCGGCCGGTTCGGTCGGACCACCCTGATCGGCGGGTTCTGGAACGGAACCGGGGCCAACCGGCAGGAAGAGGACGACGGCAAACAGGTGGGGGCGCGGGCGGAGGTCGCCGTTCTCGAGGGGTGGCGGGCGATCGCCGCGTGGGCCGGCATCCGGCGTACGGCGCCGGAGGACGAGCCGCGGGCCGAGAGCCGTTGGTCGAACGCGTTCGAGCTGGCCGCGACCACCGGTCGACCGCACGAGCCCGGCTTGAAGGTTTTGCTGCAGGCGATGTTCGGGGACGGCGCGCTACGACTGGAAGCGGACGATCAGCCCGGCTTCCTGGCTCTCCAGGTTCTGGTCGCGCACTTCTTGCCAGTACACCGGGTGCCCCACCTGATCGGTGTCGAGCCGATCGGACGCTGGGGATGGACCGACCCCGACGACGATACCGTCGAAGACGAGGCGACGCTGTGGACGGGGGGTATCAACCTGTTCCACCACCCACGGCTCAAGACGATGATCCAGGTCGACCACGTTGCTCCGGCCGAGGGAGACGCCGAGACGGCGCTCCGATTCCAGTCCTCGCTGGGATTCTAAACGGCGGAGCCGGATCCGCCTCATCTCGGATCGATCCCGCTCGACGCCGCTCTACGCTTCCTTATTCACGGTATAGATGACGCGGGGCGCACATCCTGACCCCGAAAATTGTCAGCAACGTCTCATCACCGATTCCAAGGGAGAGAGCCCGTTTCCACGTACAGCTTGAAGAGATCGTCCGATCCGCAGTCAGGGATCCAGAAATCCGTATACGGGGGCTCCGCGGCATCGCTGACGTATATCGGGACATTCTCGTACGCCCCGACCCTCACGAGGAATCGACGGTCGACGCGCTTGGGACTATCGATTGGTTCGAAAGTTCTCCCGTCGTATTCGATAATCTGGTCCTCGACGAACCATTCCTGCGGCCCCTCGCACACGGCCATCACGTCCAGATCCTGAGGAGCGACCGCGGGCGCTTGCTCGCCCGCCGGAAGCTCCACCGGGCGCTCGACGTCCTCCGCGGGTTCGGGAGTCTCCGGCGGCGGTGTGGGCCGGGCAAGGCAACCCTCGTCATCGACCGGTATCCCTGAAGGTGTGCCGGGGCAGGCGTCTTGACCGTCGGGCACGCCGTCTTCGTCTCCGTCACCCGGCACGGCGGCCTCGGCTCGCTCCGGCGCGGCCGGATCCTCCGGCGGTTCCATCCGCTCCGTCGGCCGGGGCTCCGCCTCCTCCGGCGGTTCGGGCTCCGCCCGCTCTGGCTGGACTTCCGGCTCCACCGCCTCGGGGGCGGGATCCAGGGCGGGTTCCGCGGCCGGGAGTGGTGGACGGCAGACTTCGGCGTCGTCCGCTCCCGGTCTGTCGAGGCAGCGGACGCGAGCATCCGGCACCCCGTCCCGATCCGTGTCGACGTCGACGATCCTCGGCTGGCGCTTGTTCCCGAGCAGGAACGAGAGGCCGACCGACAGCTCGAGATTGTTTCGCGGCTCGGTCTCGACTTCGCCGTCGTCGGTGGCGGTATCGAGCAGGATCAGGTTATCACGGACGTCGACGCGGAACGCCCAGGAAGGCGACTCGGGTCGACTGTGGATCTTGAAACCGCCTCCTATCGGGAACAGGAGACCGGTGCTGGTCTCCTGCATCCCGCTCAGAGCCTCGTCGAACTTCAAAGTAGCGGCCCCGACCCCGCCCCCGAGAAAAAACACCGTCCGCGGCGAGACGCGGAACCGGTAGTCGAGCCCGGCGCTGTAGAACAGGAGCGAAGCGTTCAGGCCCGCGAACGGACCCACGCTGACGTCCTTGGGCGAGGCCCAGTCGACGCTTCCGCCGAGGGAGATCCCGTTCCCGAAATTGCGCAGGAGCCGCCCGCCGAACTGGAGCGTCTCGCTGCTGTCCTCGAAGAGCCCGGGGCGCATCGCGGCGGCGTGGAGGTTGATCTCCCAGTTGGAATTCGCCTGACCGCTCCCCGATTGGGCCGCGACTGGAGAGGACTCCACGGCATGGGCGAAGGCGACGAGGAGGAAAAGCGCCTTGAACGAGGATGGGACGCGGAGGGTTCGTGGCACAGGTAGCACCTTTCGTTACAGTGTACCGCCTTTCCACGACCGGAGCAATCACTGTAAGTGGAGTGCGTCCAGGAGAAAAAGGAGGTACTGCTCGCGGCAGGAATGGGTTATAATAATTCGTTACATATGATCGGTTCGCCCCATCCGTACCGAGTCCGAATCCTCCCGTGGTTTCTGGCGTCGCTGACTCTTCTGTCCCCGTCCATGCTCGGGGCGCAGGTGGCCACGACTCTAGAGTTCGGCCAGCAGCCGACGGATGCGGAGGCAGGCGCGGCGATCACGCCGGCGGTCACCGTTCGCGCCGTCGTCACGGCGGGGGTGCTCGACCCGACGTTCGAAGGCGACGTCACCGTTGCCATCGGGACCGGCGGTGGCACGCTGTCGGGGACGAAGACGGTGACGGCGGTGGACGGTGTGGCGACGTTCAGCGACCTGTCGATCGACGCCGCCGGCGAGGGTTACACCCTGGAGGCGAGCGCGGACGGGCTGACATCGGCGACCAGCGCGGCGTTCGCCATCACCCCCGCCGACGCCTC
>JAHWKZ010000082.1 GCA_019347645.1 Gemmatimonadota bacterium
CGTCGTCACCTCGATCACGCCGAGGATCTCGCGCACGCGGCAGACGAGCAGGCGCTCGTCCTCGATCTCCACCCACACGCCCGCGGTACGCGGGAAGACGACGTGGTCACCCGGGGCCACCGGCATCTGGCCTTTTCGCTGTCGGCGAGCGCATCGTCGGCGAGCTCGAGGAGCACTTCCGCGACGAGCTGCGGGTCTCCGACGAGTTCAAGATCTTCACCAACGTCTTCACCGCCACGGTCGACCCCAAGGCGTTCGATCCGCGGTCGTTCGTGGATCATCAGGGCGACGAGTGCGTGGTCCCGCCCAATTCGTTCGCGCTGGCACGCTCGGTCGAGTACTTCCGGATCCCCCGCAACGTGCTCACCGTCTGCCTGGGGAAGTCGACCTACGCGCGGTGCTTCAGCGCGGACACCCGCGTAGCGCTGGTGGACGGGAGTGTGCCCACGCTCGAGGAGATGGCCGAGCGGGCCGAGGAAGGCGAGATGTTCTGGGGCTATGCCATGAGCCGCTACGGCCGGATCGAGGTCGAGCTACTGGAAGCCCCGCGCTGGATCGGCCGAGACTCTCTGATCGAGATCACGCTGGACAACGGCGAGCGCGTCCGTTGCACGCCGGATCACGAGTTCCTGCGCCGGGACGGCCGCATGGCGCAGGCGGACGATCTGCGTCCCGGGGACTCGCTCATGCCGTTGTACCGGAGCGACGCCCGGGGCTACGAGATGGTCTACCAACCGTTGAACGGCCACCTCCATCCGACCCACCGACTGGCCGACGAGTGGAACGTCCGGAACGGTCTCTACCAGAACGTGACAGGCACGCACCGCCATCATCGGGACTTCAATCGCCGAAACAACAACCCATGGAACATCGAGCGGATGGAAGCCTCCGAGCACATCCGGCTTCACAACACCGATACGTTCGGTGAAGGCTTCGATCCCGAGGCTCACGGAGAGGCCATACGCGACGCGCTCGCCGCTCGGTCGCGAGACCCGGATTGGCGCCAGCGCTATCGACGAGGGCAGCGGGAGAGAGCCAGGTCATTCTGGGACGAGAGTCGATACGCGGAAGTCCGGAAGCGGCTCCTCGCGAAGCATCGGGAGAGCTGGACGGACGAGCGACGCCGGGCGCAGTCCAAGGCTTTGCGAGCGTTCTACTCCGATCCGTCGGAACGAATTCGAAGAGGTCGGATCTCCCGAAGGACCTGGAGTCGTGACGACGGGTCGAGGCGAGCCCGGCAGGCCGAGATTGCGCGCGCGATCCGGCTTCGAGAGGATATCGACCATGACGCCGTTTGGTGCGCCCTCCACATGGCAGGGACGATCCGGGGCGCCGCAAGGATGCTTGGCTGTGACCGCTCGGTCTTCCGCCGATTCCCGGGAATCGTGGACGCTTTCAAGCGTCAGAACCGCCAGCCCCTCAACCACAAGGTCGAATCCATTCGCACGCTCGCCGGCGATCACGACGTCTACTGCCTGACCGTCCCCGAAGCCGGCAATTTCGCTCTGGACGCCGGAGTGTTCGTCCGCAATTGCGGAATCATCGTGAACGTGACCCCCCTCGAACCCGAATGGGAGGGCCACGTGACCCTCGAGATCTCGAACACCACGCCCCTGCCGGCGAAGATCTACGCCAACGAGGGACTCGCGCAGGTGCTCTTCTTCGAGTCCGACGAGGCGTGCGAGACGTCGTACAAGGACCGCGGCGGGAAGTACCAGGCCCAGCGCGGCGTCACGCTGCCGAAGCTGTGATCTCGATGCGTGCCGCCATCGCCGGTCTCGGAGCCATCGCCCTGCTGACGGCGGCCGGGTGCCTGTACGAGCCGCCGGGCCATCTGCCCTCGTCGGTCCGGATCCTCTACAGCAAATCGACGACGGACTCGCTGGGCGCCAAGACCGACGTCTACTTCCTGGTCGCCCGCTCGGGCAACGAGCTGCGTCTCACCGGGGAGCCGGGCGTCGACACCCAGCCCACCTTCGCCCCCAGCTCCCTGCGGGTGTACTACACGCGGGAGCTCGACGGCCGCGCCGAGATCTGGTCGATGGAGTTCGACGGCAGCGACGAGCGCGCGGCGATCGCCGACCAGACGGCCGACGCGCGGGCCCCCACGATCGCGCCGGACGAAAGCCGGATCGCCTATACGCGCGTCGCCGGCGGCCGATCCGAGATCTGGACGGCGGCCACGGACGGCTCCGACGCCCGGGTTCTGCTCGAGGGTTCGGGGTGGAGTCAGCCGGCGTGGGCGCCCGACGGGCGACGGCTGGTCGCGGTGGGCGTGCGGGACGGGGTGGAGCGGCTGCACGTGGTGGACGCCGGGGGAGGGGACCCGCGGGCGCTGGCCCCCGGCGGTCCCGCGCCCCAGGCCGATCCGGCCTGGAGTCCGGACGGGTCCCGGATCGTCTTCCGGCTGGGCTCGGGAGCGGGCGCGGACATCGCGGTGATGGAGGTCGCCTCGGGCTCGATCACCCGCCTCACCGACAACGACGTCGCCGAGGGCGGCCCGTCGTGGAGCCCGGCGGGGGACCGGATCGTCTTCGTCCGGACCTCGAGGGGGAAGGGGAACCTCTACCTGATGGACGCCGACGGGAGCGACGTCGACGACCTCACCTCCAGCGAGGAGGCGGAGGCGGCGGATCCGGAGTGGCTGTGAGGAGTCGCGGAGAGGCTAGGCTTCGGCCTCGACCTTCTCGGCGCGTTCGGCGGCGGCGTCCGCCATCGTCTTCTCGATGAAATCGATCCCCTCTTCGTAGGAGCAGTCCTCGATGAGGGCGATCTCGCTGACCAGCAGGTCCCGGCTCTTCTCGAACATCCGCTGATCCGAGCTCGACAGCGAGCTGTCCGACCACTTCGGGTACATGTCGCGGAGGATCTCGGCGACCTCGAGCGGATCCCCGGATTCGAGCTTGGTCTTCACCTGCTTCATGCGCCGGTTGAAGTTCCGGCTCATCTCCTCGGGCTCGCCGGTGAGGACGTCCTTGAGGGCCTTGTACCGCTTGTTGGCGAGCGGCGGACGGATGGCGGAGAGGTCCACGGAGTTCTTGGGCACGAAGATCTTTCGGCCCTTCGAGACGCATCGGATCTTGAGGCATTCGATGCGCTGGCCGCTCACTTCGATCGATTCGATGCCGTCGACATAGCCGCCCCCGTACTGGGGGTGAACCACGGGGTCGTTGACCTTGAAGTCGGTGTCGGGCATATTCGGCCTACCCGCGACGCTGGCGGGCGCGGATCTTGCGCTGGCGGCGCTCACTGGGCTTCTCGTAATGGCGTTTGCGCTTGAGCTCGGAAAAGATATTCGACTTCTTGACCTCGCGACGGAATCGCTTCAGCGCGCTCTCCAGCGATTCACCCTCGCGAACATGGACTTCTGCCATCAGGGCTTCCCTTCCCGGGGTTCGAGTGAAGCTTTCGGAGCGGTTTAAGACATGACAGCATTCCAAGTTAGGGCCAGTCTGAAATCCAGTCAAGCCAAGACCGTTCTTCGCGCCCTTCCCCTCGCTTTCGTGGCGATCGGCTGCGCGGCGCCGATCTCGACGATGCGGAGCCCGTACCACCTGCGGGTGGTCGAGCTGCGGAACACCACCGTACGTCCCTGGATCCTCGAGGTCGCGCCCGTGGAAGGGCAGCAGCAGCTCGGTGGCGCCACCACGTTCACCGGCGAGCTGCGGCCCGGCGAGGTGAAGGTCCTCTACCTCTATCACGGCTTCGAGTACGATTTCGTGGTCAGCGAGAAGGCGTACGGCGAAGAGGAGGTGGCGCGCACCCGGGCGAAGGTGGACCGCGACGTCGGATTCGACTTCGCCGGGGACGCCCTGGTCATGGACGAGGGCCTGGTGGTGCGCCTCGGCGAGCCGGCGGTGTCGTTCGTCGACAGCCTCATGCGCGCCCAGGGCGACCTCCTGCCGGACACCGCCCGCGGCCGGCTCACGCCGGGGGACAAGCGCCTCGAGCGGGAGCAGGAGGCTCGCGAGGAGGCGGAGCGACGTCGGCGGGGGGAGGTCCCGTAGCCGGCGGCGGGTCCGGCAAGAGCCCGACCGAAGTCCGGGCGATCCTTCGAGAGCTCGAGAAGGCCTATCCCGAGGCCGCGACCGCCCTCGAATACGAGACCCCGTTCCAGCTCCTCGTCGCGACGATCCTGTCGGCGCAGTGCACCGACGCGCGGGTCAACACCGTCACTCCCGATCTCTTCGCCGACCATCCCGATCCGCCTTCGTTCCGCGAGATGTCTCAAGAGGAGCTCGAGGCTTACATCCGCACCTGCGGGCTCTATCGCAACAAGGCGAAGAACATCCTGGCCACCGCCCGGATGCTCGGTGCGGAGTTCGGCGACGAGGTCCCGGATTCGCGGGAGGCGCTGATGCGCCTGCCCGGAGTGGGCAGGAAGACAGCGAACGTGGTGCTGGCCCATGTCCACTCCGCCGACGCCATCGCCGTCGATACCCACGTCTTCCGGGTCTCGCGCCGGCTGGGGCTGGCTCGGGGGGACACTCCGCGAAGGGTCGAGGAGGAGCTGATGCAGGCCCTGCCGCGGGAGACGTGGGCCCGCACCCACCACCGGCTCATCTTCCACGGCCGGCGGATCTGCAAGGCGGTCAAGCCGCGTTGCGAAGCGTGTCCGGTGTCGGCGTGGTGCGACTGGTATCGGGAGCGCCGGCGAGACGGGGAGTGATCCGCCGCGCGCCGCTCGCGCGGTAGCGCGGGCGGCCGGCCACTCCTACGTTTTTGGCCATGCCCGTCGGTGCCCACGAGCTCGTCGAGATGACCGCGATCGCGATCGCGGTGGGGATCCTGGCCCAGGTCGTCGCCGACCGGGTCCGGCTCCCGAGCATCGTCTTCCTCCTCCTCTTCGGCCTCCTGGTGGGGCCCGACCTGCTCGGCATCATCGAGCCGCGGGCGTTCGGCGAGGGGCTGCGCGCGATCGTGACCATCGCCGTCGCGGTGATCCTCTTCGAAGGCGGACTCCAGCTCCACTACGTGGACGTGGCGGCCGTCGGACGCGCCGTGCGGAACCTCGTCACCGTGGGGGTCGTGGTCACGGTGCTCGGGGCGAGCGCGGCCGCGCACTGGATCGCGGACCTGCCGTGGATGCTGGCGCTGCTCTTCGGGGCGATCGTCAGCGTCACCGGCCCGACCGTGATCAATCCGCTGCTCGACCGGGTCAAGGTGAAGCGGCGGGTCGACACCGTCCTGCGCGGCGAGGGCATCCTGATCGATCCCATCGGCGCGATCCTCGCCGTGGTGGTCCTGGAGTGGATCGCCACCGCGGAGGCGTCGGTGTGGGAAGGCCTGATGGGCTTCGTCTTCCGCATGGGGGTCGGGGCCGTGGTCGGGGTGGCGGGAGGCTGGCTTCTGGGACGGGTCCTGCGGATCCGCGGGATCTTCCCCGACGAGCTGAAGAACCTGGTCGTGCTGGCGTGGGTGCTGACGCTGTTCGCCATCGCGGAGGCGTTCTCGGCCGAATCGGGGCTGGCGGCGGTGGTGCTGGCCGGCATGGCGGTTCGTCGCGAGTCGATTCCCCGACAGAGCCAGCTCCGCCGGTTCAAGGGCGAGCTGAGTGTCCTGTTCATCTCGATCCTGTTCATCCTCCTGTCGGCCTATCTCCCGCTGGAGACCGTGAGCGCGGTCGGATGGAAGGGGGTGATGACCGTCCTCGTCCTGATGGTCGTCGTCCGCCCGCTGAACGTCCTCGCCTCCACTTGGAAGAGCGGCCTGTCGTGGCGGGAGCGGGTGTTCGTCATGTGGATTTCGCCGCGGGGCGTCGTGGCGATCTCGATCGCCTCGTTCGTGGCGCTGCTCCTCCAGTCCGAACCGACCGAGCTGGTGGAGGCCGGCCTGACCGCCGCGGATGGGGACGCCCTTCTGGCGCTGGTCTTCCTGACGATCGCGATTACCGTCGTCGTCCAGGGAGTGACCGCTGGCGCGGTATCCCGGCTGCTCGGCGTCCACGCCGAGGCGAGACGCTACGCCGTCGTCGTGGGGGCGAACCGTCTCGGACGCACCGTCGGGCTGCTTCTTCGCGAGCACGGTTGGGAGCCGTTGCTGATCGACACGAACGGCTGGCAGGTGGCGGCGGCGCGTCGGGCGGGGCTGCCCGCACTGACCGGCAACTCCCTGGATCGGCGTGTCCTGGAGGAGGCCGACCTCGACGAGGCGAGCATCCTGATCGCCACCACCACCAACCAGGAGACCAACTTCCTGGTGTCCCAGCTGGCGAAGGACGAGTACCACCTTC
>JAHWKZ010000083.1 GCA_019347645.1 Gemmatimonadota bacterium
TCAAGGCAGTGCCACCTCATGGGGACCCCTGTTTGGAGCGGGGGCCGAGACGTGGGCTGAGACATGGGAAGGCGAGGGCGGTTGGGGCGGCCCGGCGTATGACTTCGTGCTGGGGGCTACCCAGGTCGACGCGGGGGCCCGGATCCTCGACGTCGGATGTGGCGCCGGGCGATTCCTGGAGACGGCCGCACGTCGGGGAGCCGACCTGGCGGGGCTCGACGCAGCGCAGGAGATGGTTGACCGCGCTTCCCAGCGTGTGCCGGACGCCGACCTGCGCGAGCGTGGGGATCCCGCAGCGCCGCACCAGGTCGCGCACGGCATCGATCCCCGCGCGTCCGAAGGCCAGGGCCCCGTCCCCGGGATCGGCGATGCCCAGTGCCCTCGCGATGTCCGCGAAGCGCTCCGCCAGGTGCGGAAGGCTGAGCTCCATCGCGTCGGCGAGGAAGCGCGCCACGGCGGCGCCGTGATGCACGTGGAACAGCGCGTTGACCGCATGCGCGAACGCGTGATCGGCGGCGCCGCCCCCTTTCATCGAAATGCCGGCGCTGAGGCTGCCGACCATCATCTGCTCCCTCGCCTCGAGGTCGCTGCCGTCCACGAGCACCCTCGGCAGCCACCGGGAGATGACCGAGATGGCGTACAGCGCCATCCCGTCGGCGAGCGGCTGGCGCGAGATCGCCACCTGGAAAATCCCTTCGCCCATCCCCAGGGCCGCCAGGCGGCCGCGCACGGCGTCCTCTAGGCGGTCCGCGTGGGCCTCGCGCGCATCCGCCAGCGCCGCCGCCGCTTCCTCGAGCCGCTCGCGCCGCGCGGCGATCTCCCGATCGAGCGACGCCGCGCGCTCGGAGCTCGCCTCCAGCGCCTCCAGCTCCGCGCGCATCGCATCGCCGCGCTCGACCACCTCCGCGACCGTCCCGCCATGCTTCCGCTCGAGCCGGAACAGGAGGTCCCGGCGCTCCTCCAGGCCCGCCAGCCGCCCCGGGTCGTGCTCCACCGAGTCGGCGTAGCCGAGGAGCTCTCGGGCGATGTCCTGGAGCTCGTAGCGTGCGCTCGACACGCGCTCCAGGACCGGCGCGAGGTCGGGGTCGAGCTCGACCAGCCCCTCGAGTCGCCGCTCCAGCGCGGCCAGGGCCGGGACGACCGCTCCCTCGTCCGCCCCCTCCAGGCGCTCCCAGACCCCACCCGCCGTTCGTTGGCGCTCGGCGGCGTGGCGCAGCCGGGTCGCCTCGATCTCGAGCCGATCGGCCTCGTCGGCATCCAGCTCCGCGGCCTCGATCTCCTCCACCTGGGAGCGGAGCCATTCGATCCGCGCCGAGCGCTCCGACTCGGCGCGCTCGAGATCGGCCCGTTCGCGCTCGAGCGCCCGGACCGAGTCGGCGCTCACCGCCACGCGCTCGACGAGGGGCTCCGCCGCCGCGAAGGCGTCCAGCAGCCCGCGCTGCTCGGCGCGCTTCAGCAGCAGGTGGTCGTCGTGCTGGCCGTGGATCTCCACCCACGCCTCCCCGCGCTCCTTGAGCATCCTGGCGGTGGCCAGGTTGCCGTCCAGGTGGCACCGGTTCGAGCGGTCGCGAAAGATCTCGCGCCGGACCACGGTCTCCACGCCGTCCACCTCGAACAGACCTTCGATGGTCGCGTGGTCGGCTCCTTCACGGATGTCGTCGGTGTACGCGCGGGCACCGGTCAACAGCGCCAGCGAGTCGACGAGAATGGACTTGCCGGCCCCGGTCTCTCCCGTCAGGACGTTGAGCCCCCTGCCGAACTCGACCACGACCTCGTCGATCAGCGCGTATTCCTCGACCCTGAGCCGTCTCAGCATGGTCTGACCCCCGGGCTGCGGCGCCGGGTCAGGATTCCGACCGACCGCCGTACATGAACCTGCTCCTGAGCCTTTCGAAGTAGAGCGGCCGATCGACCCCGGCCAGCGGCACCCGCCAGTCGCCCTCCCTCACCCGCACGACGTCTCCCTCTTCCACCGGCACCTCCACCTGTCCGTCCATGATCAGGACGGCCCCCTCCGCTCCCCGATCCACCGTCACCTCCACCACCCGGTCGCTCGGCGCCACGAGGGGGCGGATGGCCAGCGCATGGGCGCAGATCGGGGTCATCAGGATGGCGTCGAGGCCCGGCACGACGAGCGGTCCGTCGGCCGAGAGGTTGTAGCCCGTCGCGCCCGTGGGGGTCGACAGGATCAGCCCGTCGGCGAGATACGTCCCCACGGCGTCTCCCTCGCCGATCCCCTCCCGGACGTCGCCGATGGAGATCGAGAGCTTGAGGACCCGCAGCCCCCCACCCTTGTGGATGACCGCGTCGTTCAGCGCGTGGTGGATCGCCGCCCGGTCTCCCTTGCGCCGGACCTCGGCGGCGAGCGTCATTCGGCGGTCGACGGGCGCGGTCCCTTCGAGCACCGGGTCGAGCCGCGCCTCCAGGTCGACCGGTGCCGCGGCGGTCAGGAACCCGAGACCGCCCAGGTTGATCCCGAAGACCGGCAGGTCACGACCGCGCAACCTGCGCGCCGTCGCCAGTAGGGTTCCGTCGCCGCCGAGGGTGATCACCAGATCGGCGCTCGGCGCGGCCCAATCGAAACGCTCGGCGTCGAAGTCGACGAGATCGAGGGTGGCGGGATCGAGGGCCCAGGACCACCCCCGGTCGCTCAGCCGCGAGACGACCCGCCCGACCGCCTCGGATACGCCCCGCCGCTCGGTGTTCGCGACGATCGCGGCCCGCGACCCCACGCTGGTTTTCCTACCGTTGCGCGGGGGCACCGGCCAGCGCCAGCGCCGCGTCGCGGATCGAATCGGGGGTGAGCCCGCACCGCTCCAGCTGGCGCTTCCGCGAGGCGTGGTCCACGACGACGTCGGGGATCCCCAGGAACTTCATCTCCGGGCGGAGCCCGCGCTCCCCCAGCAGGCGCGCCACGTTGGCCCCGAACCCGCTCCAGACGGCGCTCTCCTCGACGGTCAGGATCTTGTCGAAGCGCTCGGCCAGCGCGAACAGCAGGTCCTCATCCATCGGCTTCAGGTACCGGCAGTTGATCACGTGAGCCTCGAGGTCCCTCCCGGCCAGCTCCCCGGCAGCATCGAGCGACGGCTTCACCATCGTGCCCACCGCCAGGATGCAAACGTCGGACCCTTCGCGGACCGTCTCCCATTTTCCGACCGGCAGGAAGCTGAAGTCGCGCCGGCCGAGGTCGACGCCTTCGGCGATGGTGTCCCGGGGATAGCGCAGCGCGAACGGGTGCTCGCGCTGCTCGACGGCGGTGTACAGCAGGTCCTGCAGCTCGTGCTCGTCCATCGGCGCGGCCACGATCATGTTGGGGATCACCGACAGATAGCCGACGTCGTAGGCCCCCATGTGGGTCGGGCCGTCGTTGCCGACGAGGCCGGCCCGATCCAACACGAACACGACGGGAAGGTCCTGGATCGCCACGTCGTGGACCACCTGGTCGTAGGCGCGCTGGAGGAAGGTCGAGTAGATGGCGCAGACGGGGATCTTCCCTTCGCGAGCGAGCCCAGCGGCGAAGCACACGCCGTGCTGCTCGGCGATCCCGACGTCGAAGCCGCGCTCCGGGAAGGCCTCCAGGAACGCTTGGACTCCGGCGCCGTCGGGCATCGCCGCGGTGATCGCGCACACGTCTGCGTTCTGCCGCCCGATCTCGACGAGGGCGTTCGAGAACACCTTCGTCCACTTGGGGCGCGACGGCGGGCCCTCCACCTTGCCGCTCTCGAGGTTGATCGCTCCCACCCCGTGGTACTTCCACTGGTCGGCCTCGGCGAAGGGATACCCCTTCCCCTTCACGGTACGGATGTGGAGGAGCCGCGGGCCCTTCAGGTCCTCGACCTTCTCGAGGGTGTCCAGCAGCTCGTCGACGTCGTGGCCGTCGATCGGGCCGAAGTAGCGGAAGCCGAGCTCCTCGAACAGCATGCCCGGCGCCACCAGCCCCTTCACCCCCTCCTCGAGCTTGTGGGCGAACGCCCGCACATCGTCGGCCACCCGGGGGATGCGCCCCGTGAGGTCCCAGATCTCGTCCCGCAGCCGGTTGTACAGGGGATTGGTGGTGACCTTGGTCAGGTAGTTGTGCATCGCCCCGAGGTTCGGGGCGATCGACATCTGGTTGTCGTTGAGGATGACCAGCAGGTCGGTCTCCGAGTCGCCCGAGTTGTTGAGCGCCTCGTACGCGAGGCCCGCCGTCATCGCCCCGTCGCCGGTCACGGCGACGACCTTGAAGTCGTCACCGGCCAGGTCGCGGGCGACCGCCATCCCGTACGCCGCCGCGATCGAGGTCGAGGCGTGCCCCGCGCCGAACGCGTCGTGGGGGCTCTCGACGATCCGGCAGAACCCGGAAGGACCCCCCTCCTGACGGAGGTCTTCCATCCATCCGTTGCGACCGGTCAGGATCTTGTGCGGATAGCACTGGTGGCCCACGTCCCACACGATCCGGTCGCGGGGGCTGTGGTAGAGGTAGTGCAGCACGACCGAGAGCTCCACGACGCCCAGGGGAGCGCCGAGGTGGCCGCCGCGGCGGGCCACGACCTCGAGGACTCGCCGGCGGACCTCGTCGGCCAACCGATGCAGCTCCTCGCGGGTGAGGGCCTTCAGGTCGTCGGGGCTTTCGATGCCATCGAGGATGTGGTCCATGGTCGAAGCAAGTTAAGCGCGCCGGATGGACGGCGCCAAAGGCGCGCCGTCCTTGTCCTTCCGGGGGATCCGACGCCGGCGTGACCCTGCCTCTTCCCCACCCCGTGCCGTCTTCAGTCGACGTCGATCTCCACCCGTTGGACGACGTTGTTGCCGTACCCGTGGTGGTTCCAGACGGGCACGAGCGGCTGGGTGGCCCCGGTCTCGTCGGTGGCCCGAGCCTCGATCCGGCGCCTCCCCTTCCTGGCTCGCCAGGTCCACGTCCAGGGCGTCGCGCCGTGGCGCCCGGCGGACCGGCCGAGGGCGGCTTCGACCCACGCCCCGTCATCCACCCGCACCTCCACCTTCCGGATCCTCCCCGCCCCGGACCACGCCGTGCCCCGGACCACGACCGGCCCCGCCGGCACGGAGGTCCCGTCCGCCGGGCGGGCGATCGCCGCCCGCACGCGCATCGCCTCCACCGGGGTGCCGTCGGGCACGCCCTCCATACCGTCGTACACGTACTTGGTCGTCTGCCAATGGCCGCGGAACGGGGCGTCCAGAAGGTCGATCCGCGCCACCCATTTGACCGATGCCACCGCGTACCATCCCGGGACCACGAGCCGAACGGGGTGGCCGTGCTGGGGACGGAGCGGCGAGCCGTTCATCCCCCAGGCCAGGATCGTGTCGGGGTGGCGCGCCACGTCGAGCGGCAGGCTTCGGGCGAACGCCGCCTCGGAACGGGGATCGGCCTCCTCACCGTCGGCGCCCACGAAAAGGACCTCCACCGCCCCACGCCGCACGCCGGCGGCGTCGAGCAGATGGACGAGAGAGGTTCCGGTGAAGCGCGCGGTGGAGACGGCGTCGAACGCCCAGGGCGTGCCGCTCGGGACCGGGCGCATTCGGGTGCGGCCGTTCCCCGCGCACTCCAGGGTCACCGCGAGGGTCCGCGGGGGGAGCGCCCTCAGATCTGAGAGCGCGAGCTCCAGCGGTCGCTCCACGACCCCACCGAACCGGAGTCGCCACTCGTCGGCCTCGATCTCGGGGACGTCGAAGTGGTTCCGGACGTAGAAGAGGTCCGTCGGCGTGATCGGTCTGCAGAGCGCCTCCATCGGCGTCCCGGCGTTGTACGGGTCCCGCTCGCGGACAGTCCTCCGGGGCACAAGGACTCCTAGGAGTCTGTCCGAGTCATGCCATTCTACTGCGGCAAACGATCTGCGGCCATCTGCGTCGTTCTCGGCCCGAAAAATCCTCAACGTATTGCAGCGAATACGCCTCCGGTTTTTCGAGCCTGCGGCCTCGCATCTACCGCAGCTCCTTTGCCTCGCAACGAAGGATTACTCGGACAGACTCCTAGCCGCGATCGAGCCGTCTCGACACGAAGCCGTGATTCAGAAGGAGCTCTGTGATGCCTTATCCACCCATTCGCGACTACGCTCTGATCGGCGACTGTCACGGATCAGCGCTCATTTCCCGTGATGGCAGCATGGATTGGTGCTGCCTCGGCCGCTTCGACGCCGACCCGGTCTGTTGTCGCCTACTCGATCAGAATCAAGGCGGGTTCTTGAACATTCG
>JAHWKZ010000084.1 GCA_019347645.1 Gemmatimonadota bacterium
GAGCTCGTGCGGTCGGTCCTCGTGACGGTGCTCGAGCGGAGCCTGCGACTCCTCCACCCGATCATGCCGTTCGTGACCGAGGAGCTGTGGCGGCAGCTTCCCGAACCGCTCCGCGCCGCCGATTCGATCATGGTGGCCGACTGGCCGGTCCCGACCGGCTGGTCGTACCCCGAGTCGGTCGAGGCGATGGCGCTCGCCCGGGCGGTGATCTCCGCGGCGCGGAACCTTCGCGCCGAGTACGACGTGCCGCCCGGCCGCGAGGCGCCGTTGGTCGTCGCGGCCGAGGCCCCGTCCGCCCGCGCCGCTCTCGAGCATCACGCCGTGGACGTGGCGCGGCTCTCGACGGCGAGCGAGGCCCGGATCGCGGCCGTGGGGACGCGGGAGGACGGGATGGTGAGCCAGGTGGTCCGGGGCGGCGTCGAGATCGGGGTCCGGCTGGCCGACCTGGTCGACGTCGAGCGGGAGCGCGAACGGCTGACCGGGGAGATCGAGCGCGCCGAATCGATCCTCGCCTCCACCCGAAGACGACTCGAGAACGACCAGTTCGTCTCCAAGGCGCCGGCGGAGGTCGTCCGGCGCGAGCGCGAGAAGGCGGCCGACCTGGAGCGCTCGATGGAGCGCCTGGAGGGGCTCCGTGACGCGCTTCCGACCGGCTGAGGCCGTGGTCGGAGCGGCCCGACCGACCATCGCCACCACCGTCCTCGCGGCCCTCCTGGCCGCGTGCGCCAGCGAGGGCTCCCCGCCCGGCGGCCCCGAGGACCACGCCCCGCCGGTCCTCGTCGCGTCGGATCCCGCCGAGCGGGCGGTCAACGCCGAGTCCGAGCAGGGGATACGCCTGACGTTCGACGAGGCGATCGACCCGCGGTTGCTATCGCGGCTGCCGCAGCTGATCCTCGTCAACCCCGACTCCCCCGAGTTCGACTACGAGCTCGACGAGGAGCGGGTGATCTTGTCCCCGACGAAGCCGATGATCGACGGCGTCACCTACATGGTCACGATCCTTCCCGGCTTGGCCGACCGCAACGGCAACGCCACGACCCGGGCGAGGACCATCCTGTTCTCGGTCGGCGGGGAGGAGCCGATCCCCCTCTCGCTCGTGCGGGCCACGATCGTGCGCGATACCGTCCCCGCCGCCGGCGCCCGATACCTCCTGCAGAACACCGAGACCGAGTTCGCCTATCGCTTCGTGGCCGACTCGAGCGGACGCCTCGAGGTGGAGGGGGTGGAGTTCGGCCCCTACGTGGCGACCGCCTGGCTGGAGCAGGTCCCCCCCGACGGGTGGCAGGTCACCGACGAGCCGGGTGACCGCGACACCTTCGCCCTGGGGGCGGGCAATCGGGCCCACGAGGCGACCTATCGGATCGCGGTCGTCGACACCACTCCGCCGGTCGTCGTCGTGGCGGCCGCGGTGAATTCGCGGCTGCTGAGGGTGCGAACCGACGACCGTCTGGCCGGGACCGAGGCCCCGGCGTCGTCGTCGATCCGGGTCTGGGCGGGGCCCGAACTCGAGGACTACCCCGACGTCCGGCCGGACTCGATACCGCTGGAGAGAGCCCGCGGCCGGCCGATCGCGGTGTCGGCCGTCGAGCGTGCCGGTCCCTCCGAGCTCCAGGTCGCGCTGGCCGAGTCGATGGAGAAGGACCGTCTCTACCGGGTCGAGCTGGTCGGGGTCGAGAACGTCGACGGCCTGGCGGCCGAACCCGGCACCGGGGTCACGTTCGTCCCGGAGTACGAGGGACCGGCGATCCGCCCGGCCGAGCCGGTCGAATTGCCCCCGGGAGGCTCGTGACGAGCGCCGAGCGCGGTCCGCTGTCGTGGATCCCGCCGGTCCACGCCCTCCTCGACGAGGTCCCCGCCGCCGTGCGCCGGCATCGGGCGGGCGAGCGTCTCGAGAAGGCCTCGCTCCGGTTCGCGATCGAGCGCGTGCGGCGCGCGATCCGCTCCGCCGCCGGGGAGTGGCCGACGGAGGAGGCGGTCCGGGAGGCCGTCGCTTCCGCCTGGGAGGAGGAGGCGCGGGACCTGCTGGCGCCCGCCCTCAGGCCGGTCGTCAACGCGACCGGCGTCGTCGTCCACACCAACCTCGGCCGGGCGCCGCTCGCCGAGGCCGCCCTCGAGGACGCCCGCACGGCCGGCGGCGGCTACGTGCCGCTGGAGTACGACCTGGAGACGGGGGAGAGGGGGTCGCGCTACGACCACGCCGCGCCGCTCCTGAGGATCGCCACCGGGGCCGAGGCCGCGGTGGTCGTGAACAACAACGCCGCCGCATTGCTCCTCGCCGTGGACACGCTGGCGGGCGATCGCGGGGTGGTGGTCTCGCGGGGCGAGCTGGTGGAGATCGGCGGCGGGTTCCGGATCCACGAGATCCTGTCCCGGGGGCGCGCCCGATTGATCGAGGTGGGCGCCACGAACCGGACGCACGTCGAGGACTACGCGGCGACGCTGGAGGCGCGGGAGGTGGGGGCGTTCCTCAAGGTCCACCGCTCGAACTTCGCCATCGAGGGGTTCGTGGCCGAGGTGGATCTCGTCGGCCTGTGCCGGCTGGGCGCGGAGCGGGGCGTGCCGGTGATCTTCGACCAGGGCACCGGGATCCTGGCCGGGGAGGTGTGGGCGGCGGGCGAGCCGACGGTCGCCGAGGCGCTGGAGGCCGGCGCCGCGCTCGTCTGCGCGAGCGGCGACAAGCTGTTCGGCGGCCCCCAGGCGGGGATGATCTTCGGCTCGGCCGACGCCATCGCCGCGGTCCGGGTCAACCCCCTGCTGCGCGCCCTGCGGGTGGACAAGCAGACCCTGGCCGCGCTCGAGGCGACGCTCCGGTTGCACCTGATCGAACCCGACTCGATCCCGGTCCGGCGGATGATGTCCGCCGCCCCGGAAGCGCTCGAGGCCCGGGCCCGCTCGCTCTGGGAGTCGCTGGCCCCGGCCGCGCGCGAGGCGTGCGAGGTCGCCGCCCACGACGGGCGGGCGGGGGGCGGCACGCTCCCCGAAGTGGCGCTGGCGGGATGGGCGATCCGGGTCGCGCCGGTGGACCTCTCCGCCAGCGGCCTCGCGGCCGCCCTCCGGTCGGGCGAACCCCCGATCGTGGCGCGCGTGACGGAGGACGCGGTGTGGCTGGACGTCCGGACGCTCCTGCCGGGCGAAGAGTTGATGGTGGCCGATCGATTGAACGATCTTCTGGATCCCTCCCGAGGAGGAGACCGATGACGAGACCCATCATGAGTGCGGCCGTCGCCGCGGCGCTCTCCACCACCGTTTTCTGCGCCCCCAGCGACGCGCAGACCGACCTGCCGCTGGAGACGATCGCGATGCCGGAAGGCTTCGAGATCTCGGTATTCGCCGACGAGCTTCCGGACGCCCGCTCCATGACGCGCTCGGAGTCCGGGGTGATCTACGTGGGCACCCGCCGGGAGGGGAACGTCTACGCCGTGGTCGACGAGGACGGGGACCACGTCGCCGACCGGACCTGGACGATCGCGAGCGGGCTCACGATGCCGAACGGGGTCGTCTGGAGGGACGGGTCCCTCTACGTGGCCGAGGTGAACCGGGTACTGCGCTACAACGGGATCGACGAGCGGCTCGAGGACCCGCCGGAGCCGGTGGTGATTCGCGACGACTACCCGACCGACGAGCACCACGGCTGGAAGTACATCGACTTCGGCCCCGACGGCTGGCTGTACGTCCCGGTCGGCGCGCCGTGCAACATCTGCCTCTCCGAGGACCCGGTCTACGCCACCATCACCCGCCTCCGGCCGGACGGGTCGGAGCGGGAGATCTTCGCCGAGGGGGTGCGCAACACCGTCGGCTTCGACTGGCATCCGGAGACGGGGGTGCTGTGGTTCACCGACAACGGCCGCGACCGGCTCGGCGACAACCGTCCCCCCGACGAGCTGAACCGCGCGCCGGAGCCCGGCCTCCACTTCGGCTACCCCTTCTGCCACGGGGGCGACATCCCCGAGCCGGAGTTCGGGGAGCGGCGCGGCTGCGACGAGTTCGTCGACCCAACGCAGGACCTGGGCCCCCACGTCGCCGCCCTGGGGATGCTCTTCTACACGGGCGAGCAGTTCCCGGCCGAATACCGGAACCAGGTCTTCATCCCCGAGCACGGCTCCTGGAACCGCAGCGAGAAGATCGGCTACCGGTTGACCCTGGTGCGCCTCGACGAGGCGGGGAACGCCCTCTCCTACGAGCCGTTCGCCACCGGTTGGCTACAGGGCGAGGAGGACTGGGGCCGCCCCGTCGACCTGCTCCAGATGCCCGACGGCTCGCTACTCCTCTCCGACGACGCCAACGGGGTGATCTACCGGATCTCGTACGGCGAGTAGGGCCCCTCGGCGGCTCGGAGGGAAGTGGCCCGATCGTGCGTTCTCGCGTTGTCCGGCCCGCCACGTCAGGGTACGTTCACGCCCCCATGCGCTGGTCCCAGGCCTTCATCCCGACCCTCAAGGAGGATCCGGCCGACGCCGAGGTGGCGAGTCATCGGCTGATGGTGCGGGCCGGTCTCCTGCGCCCGGTGGCGCGGGGGATCTACACCTATCTGCCGCTGATGCAGCGGGTGCTCCTCAAGGTCCAGCGGATCGTCCGCGAGGAGCTGGATCGGATCGGCGCCGTGGAGCTGGTGATGCCGATCCTGAGCCCTGCGGAGCTCTGGCGCGAGACCGGCCGATGGGACCTCTACGGCGACCTGATGATGCGCCTCGAGGACCGGCACGACCGCGCCTACGCGCTGGGACCGACCCACGAGGAGGTGATCACCGACCTGGCGCGCCAGGAGGTCCGCTCCTACCGGGACCTGCCGGTCAACCTCTACCAGATCCAGACCAAGTTCCGCGACGAGATCCGGCCCCGGTTCGGGGTGATGCGGGCCCGCGAGTTCGTGATGAAGGACGGCTATTCGTTCCACGCCGACGCCGCCTCGCTGGCCGAGACGTACGACGCGTACGTGGAGGCGTACGGCCGGATCTTCGAGCGGTGCGGGCTCGGCTTCCGCGCCGTGGAGGCCTCCAGCGGAGCGATCGGGGGCGACGAGAACCACGAGTTCATGGTTCTCGCCGACACCGGCGAGAGCCTGGTGCTCTCCTGCGGCGCGTGCGGGTACGCGGCGAGCGAGGAGCGAGCCGAGGGCGTGCCGGCCGCGCACGACCTGCCGCCCGGCCATGCCCCGAACCCGCTCGAGGAGGTCCATACGCCGGAGAGGAAGACGGTGGAGGACGTCGCCGCGCTGCTGGAGCGGGACCACCGCTCGTTCGTCAAGACGCTCCTGTTCGACGCGGACGGCACGACGACGGCCGCCCTCGTTCGCGGCGATCGCGAGATCAACGAGGAGAAGCTCAAGCGACACCTGGGCGTCCAGCGCGTCGAGATGGCGAGCCCCGAGCGGGTGCGGGAGATCACCGGCGCGGCCGTGGGGTACGCCGGTCCCCATACGCTCCCCGACGACGTGCGGATCGTGGCCGACTACTCCCTGGCCGGCCGGGGCGATCTGGTGGCCGGCGCCAACCGGACCGATTGGCACGTGACCGGGCTCGAGATCGGCCGCGACGTCGAGCCCGACGAATGGGCGGATCTGATGACGATCGTCGGCGGAGATCCGTGTCCGCGGTGCGGAGCGGCGCTGGAGGAAACGCGCGGGATCGAGGTCGGCCACGTCTTCAAGCTGGGAGCCAAATACTCCGCGGCGATGGGGGCCACCTTCCAGGACGAGGACGGCGAGCAGCGCCCCTTCCTCATGGGGTGCTACGGCCTGGGCGTCACCCGGGTGGTGGCGGCGGCCATCGAGCAGAACCACGACGAGGGCGGGATCGCGTGGCCGGTCCCGATCGCCCCCTACGAGGTCGAGCTGATCCCGCTGAACATGGACTCGCCGGAGGTGGTGGAGACCGCCGAGCGGCTCTACGAGTCGTGCCGCGCGGTGGGCCTCGAGGCGCTCCTCGACGACCGACCCGACCGGGCCGGCTCGAAGTTCGCCGATGCCGACCTGATCGGGATCCCGTGGCGGATCGTGATCGGAGACCGCGGCCTGGCCGACGGCGTCGTCGAGGCGGCCCCCCGCGAGGCGAAGGCGGACGTCGAGAAGCTGCCACCGGACGAGGCGGCGGCGCTCGTTCGCGAGCGCATCGAGGCCCGGCGGCGGTGAGCGCCGCCGTCGACGCCGATCGGGCGCTGACGGTCGCCCGCGAGGCGGC
>JAHWKZ010000085.1 GCA_019347645.1 Gemmatimonadota bacterium
CTCGCAGTGCTCGGTGGTCTTCATCAACCAGATCCGCGAGAAGATCGGCGTCATGTTCGGTAACCCCGAGACCCAGCCGGGCGGCCGGGCGCTGAAGTTCTACTGCTCGCTGAGGCTCGACATCCGGCGGATCGGCGGCATCAAGGAGGGCGACGATGTGGTCGGCAACCGCTGTCGGGTGAAGGTCGTCAAGAACAAGGTCGCCCCGCCGTTCAAGATGGCCGAGTTCGACATCATGTACGGCGAGGGGATCAGCCGCGAGGGGCTGCTGCTCGATCTCGGCGTCGACGAGGGCGTGGTCGAGAAGTCCGGCGCCTGGTACTCCTACGGAGAGACCCGCCTCGGCCAGGGCCGCGAGAACTGCAAGCAGTTCCTCAAGGACAACCCCGACATCGCCGAGGAGGTCGAGCGCGAGCTGAAGAAGTCGCTCGGCATCGTGAAGGGAGCGGGCGACGAGGACGAAGCGGTCGAGGAGGAGGAGCTCGAGCCCGAAGCGGTCGCGGCGGAGTAGAACATCCACCTCTTCGCCATCCCACGGAGCCTCAACGTCGAGCGCGTGACCCTCGCGCTCGGATATAAGGGACTGCCGGTCGAGATCAAGCTCGTCGATCCCGCCGACCGCGCGGCCGTGGTGGAGACGAGCGGACAGGAGCTCGTCCCGGTCCTGGTGGACGACGGGACGGTGGTGTTCGACTCCCGGGTCATCCTCGAGCATCTCGAGCAGCGGCATCCCGATCCGCCCCTGTGGCCGGAGGACCCGGCGCGGCGAGCCGAGGTCGACGTCTTCGTCGACTGGTTCGACCGGGTCTGGAAGCGGCCGCCGAACGAGATCGTGGTCGAGATGAAGGCCCACGAGCCCGACGAGGCGCGGATCGAGCGGTGGGGAACCGTCATGCGAGACTCGCTGGACCGGTTCGAGCGGCTGCTCCACGGTCGCGATTTCCTCTTCGGTGGCGAGATCACCGCGGCCGACTTCATCGCCTTTCCGTTCCTGCAGTACGCGCGCGGCATCGACGAGGACGACCGCCAACTCTTTCACCGGGTCCTGGAACGGTGGCTCCGGAGCCGGGAGCACCCGCGTCTGGCGGAGTGGATCGAGCGGATCGACGCCCGGCCGAGAGCCGGCGACCGAGCCGTGCACGAGCTCCCCGCGGGCTGACTTCGTCGCCGGCTTCGTCGTCCACCTCCGAACAGGATACGAGGATGATCGATCACGTCACGCTGAACGCTTCGGACTACGCGAGGAGCCGGGAGTTCTACCGCAAGGCGCTGGCCCCGCTGGGGTGGAGGGTCGAGATGGAGTTCGACGAGGAGATCGGGTTCGGCGTCGACGGCCATCCCTTCTTCTGGCTGCGCTGCGGAGAGGCCGCGTCGCCGGTCCACGTCGCGTTCCGGTGCGCCGACCGCGCCCGGGTGGACGCCTTCCATGCCGCCGCGCTGAAGGCCGGCGGCGAGGACAACGGCGTGCCCGGCCTCCGGCCGCACTACCACGACAACTACTACGGCGCCTTCATCCTCGATCCCGATGGGAACAACATCGAGGCGGTGTGCCACCGGCCGGAATGATCGCCGCCGGATGACCGGACGGCTCGAGAGGATCTGGATCAAGCGCGCCCGGCGAGGGCCGATGGACCCCGTGGAGCAGGCGATGCTGGTCGTGGACGAGGGGCTGGTCGGGAACGCGAATCGGGGAGGTCGGCGGCAGGTCACCGTGCTCGACGCCGAAGCGTGGGAGCGGGTCGCCGCCGAGCTGGACGTCGACGTCGACCCCGCCGCCCGGCGCGCGAACCTGCTGGTCCGCGGGGTCGACCTCGCCGCGACCCGGGGCCGCTACCTGCGGATCGGGCGCGGGCTGATCGAGATCGGCGGCGAGACGCGCCCGTGCAACCGGATGGACGAGGCGTGCCCGGGTCTCCAGGACGCGCTTCACCCGGAGTGGCGCGGTGGGGTCTACGGGATCGTGACGGTCGGCGGAGAGATCGAGGTCGGCGACGAGGTCGAGCTCCTCGTCTAGCGCTTCCACTGCCACATCTTGCCCTCCACGCCCTGGATCTCGTCGCGGCCGCGGCCCCGGAGCGCGAGGATCGAGATCGCGACGTAGAACAGCGTGACGGCGGCGAGCACGATCGTCCCATCGAAGGGGCCGACCTGCATCCGCCGGAGCAACCGCGCGGGTGTCGTGTCGACCCCCTCCGGGTGGACTTGGAGCTTGGCGATCCACGCCAGCAGGAGCGCGTAGTAGATCCACAGGTAGTTGAAGCGGAGCCGGATCCCGATCGCCTGGGGAATGGTGATCTTGAAGGTCGGTTGGTCGAGATCCAGGGCGACGAAGTCGCGCCAGTCCGACCGCGGGCTGACGAGATTCCGGCGGATGACCGGGATCAGGAAGTTCTCCTCGATCATCCGGACCCGGGAGCGCCACACGTCGAAGTAGCGGAACCGGCGGGCCTCGAAGCCGAGGAACACGGTGACGAGGATCATCGCCAGGAGGATCGTGACGTGAGATTCTCGGTAGGGGCTGGTGAAGGCGATCGAGAGCATGCCGCCCGCCGTCACCACGGCCCAGTTCGTCGTCGGGTCGAGACGCGCCCGCCAGTCCTCGGCCCGGCCGAGCTCCCCGCGGTAGAAGTGGGTGATCACCCCGATGTACTCTTCGCGGGTGAGAGGATAGGCCTCGAAGGGCTTCTGGGGCGGAGTGCCCTCCTCGTCGGGGGAGGGGTCGGGATCGGGAGCGGTCGTCTCGTCGTCGCTCATCGGCACTTCTTCGGGAGGCTATCCACGATCCGGGTCGCTGGCAACGTGCGGCGCCCCCCGGGTCACGGCACGACCCACAGGAGGATCGCGAAGGCGATCACGGCCACCGTGACCACGCGCTTCACCCAGGCGTGACCCTTCAGCACCGTGAGCCGCACCCCGACGAGACCGCCGGCGAGGTTGCCGACGGCGAGCGCGGCGCCCATGCCCCATTCCACCTTCCCGCCCCACGCGAAGATCGTCAGGGTGAGCGGCGTGAAGGCGAGGATGATCGCCACCTTCAGCGCGTTGCCGCGGACCAGGTCGAGCCCGGCCAGGGTCGTGGCGGCGAGGATCAGGAATCCGACCCCGGCCTGGACGAACCCCCCGTAGATCCCGATCGCGAAGAAGACGAGCGGCAGCGTGGTCCGGCCGAGCCGCGGCTCCCGGCCGCCGTCCTCCTCGCCGCGGGCCGCGCCGGGGTCCCACAACGTCCACAGCGACACGACGACCATGATGGCGGCGAGAAGCTTGCGGAACGCCTCGTCGCCGATCTCGATCGCCATCCAGGTGCCGAACGCGGCCCCGACGAGCGCCGGCGCGGCGGAGTGGAGGAGCCGTCGGCCGCCGATCAGCCGGTGGCGGTGGAAGCCCGCCACCGCCCCCGCGTTCTGGACCAGGATGGCGATCCGGTTGGTGCCGTTGGCCACCGTGGCGGGGAGGCCCAGGAAGATCAGGACGGGAAGGGTCAGGAAGGAGCCGCCGCCCGCGATCACGTTGAGCGCGCCGGCGACCAGACCGGCGCCGACCAGCGCGAGGTGGGGCAGGAGGTCGTCCGGCACGCTCGCGGCGGAATCTACCGCTCGCGCCGGACCCGCCAGACGTCGACGACCTCCTCGCCGCGGACGGCGTGGACGGCGTCGAAGCAGGCGGCGGTGAGGCACGAGTGGTTCGGGAGGATCCGGACCCGCTCGCCGATCGGGAGGGCGGCGTCGACCTGGCCGTGCTCCTGCGAGAGGGAGACGAGCCGCGCGTCGCCGCGGATCGTCTTCGCCTCGTAATCGGCGTAGATCGCGCCCATCGACGGGGCGTGCCCGTCGCCGAGGCCGCGGTCCTTCGAGAGCGCGAGCGCTCCGGCATCGACGACCGAGCGAC
This sequence comes from Gemmatimonadota bacterium, assembly GCA_019347645.1. Taxonomy (GTDB): domain Bacteria; phylum Gemmatimonadota; class Gemmatimonadetes; order JACCXV01; family JAHWKZ01; genus JAHWKZ01. The sequence goes on from JAHWKZ010000085.1 coordinate 3,889, forward strand.
CCGCCGCCGCCGAGGAGACGACGCTCGACATCACCGTCAGCGCACAATCGGCCACGGCACACGATCCCAGCGCCACCTGGGTGGCGTCGAAGTAGGCGTAGTTCCCGGGCCGGGCTTCGGTCACGCCGGTGAGATCGTCCGCCGCCGTCATCGCCGGGGTGGACCCGACGCTGACGCCGGCCACTAGGATCCCCTCGGCGCGGAGCCGCGCCGCGAAGTCCGTCATGACGTCCCGCTCCTCGGCGGCGATGGCGGCGCGCTCGGCGGAGGAGCGGGCGTGGTAGGCGTGGCCCGAGTGGGTGAGGATCCCGTCGAAGGCGAGGACGGTGGAGTCCCGGAGCCGGCGGGCGAGCGCGACGGCGGCCCCGTCGTCCGGGTCCACCCCGCTCCGGTGGTCGCCGCAGTCGACCTCGAGCCATACGGGGAAGGGATGTCCCGCCGCCTCGAGGGCGTCGATCGCCGCGGCGGAGTCGACCAGCAGGCGCAGGACGGCTCGCTCGGAGAGCGCGATCGCCTCGTGGAGCCGGCCCTGGATCACCGGGAACGCCCAGGTGAGGTCGTCGAACCCGGCGTCGGCGAAGGCCCGCGCCTCCTCGAGGGTGGCCACGGTGATCCCGCGCGCGCCTGCCGCGAGCTGCATCCGGCCGATCTCGACGCACTTGTGGGTCTTCACGTGGGGTCGCAGCGTCACCCCGAGGCGGTCGCACCGCTCCTGCATCGTCCGCAGGTTGGACTCGAGGACGTCGAGGTCGACGAGGAGCGTGGGGGTGGGAAGGTCGGCGATCGTCGGCATCAGAGGAGCCGCTCCAGGAACCAATCCACGGTCCAGAGGACGATCGCGGCGAGTACCAGGAACGGGATCCACACGAAGGCGATCGATCGCCAGCCGACCGGCTCTTCCGGCTCGATCCACGGCTCGAGGTCGGCGCGATCCCACTCTTTCGCGGACCGCCGCGCCTCCTCGAGCACCCCCTCGATCTCGCCGGCCAGCGCGTCGGGGTCGGCGCGCTCGCGGAGCCAGGCGCTCCGGCCGAGCCGCTCGCCGCCCCGCTCGATCCAGGCCGCGGCCCATACGGCCACCGTGCCCGCCTCCTCGTCCTGCAGGAACACGTCGACGGCGCGCTCGACCCCCGCCTCGGTCCACCGCAGCCTCCGGCTCGGCCAGCCGCGGTCGTTCTCGACCAGCTCGAGACCGTGGCGCCCGGCGAAGGCGCGGACGGCGGAATCGAGGGGACGGAGCGGCGCCTCCAGCCGCTCCCACGCGTCCGGCGATCCCTGCGAATCGTTGGGCATCGGTCTCCTCGGAAGAGGTCGGCGGCTCCATGGCAACGCGTCGCCGGGCCATCCTACGAATCCGGCGCGGCGGGGGCCAGGATGGTCCGTCTGGCGCCCGGGACCCCGGCACGCTACGGTTCGGCAGCCGGCCAGCGGAGCCGGCGGAGGTCGGTGGCACGGAGCGAAAGGCGGGAGTGGGCGCGGCAGACCCGGTCGAACGATGGCGGCGGGCGCGGGACGATCCCTCGCGCGCGGTCCTCGAAGGCTTCCATCCCGTGAAGCACGCCCTGCGGTTCGGCGCCGAGATCCTCGAAGCGGTCTCGCCCGATCCCGCGGCGCTCCTCGAGCTGGCCCGCTCGCTCGCCCCGGACCTCGCGGAGGAGCTGGCGGAGAGAGTCGAGCCGGTAGAGCGGGAGGTCTTCGAGCGGCTCGCGCCCCGGCCGCCGGAGACGGGAGTCGCGGCGATCGCCCGCCGCCCGGATGTCGAACCGGAACGGATCCTCGACGATCCCTCGCCCGCACCCGCCATCCTGCTGGAGCGACCACGAAGGATGGGCAACGTGGGCGCGGTGATCCGGGTGGCGGCCGCCGCCGGCGCCGCCGGGGTCCTGACGACGGGCCGGCACGATCCCTGGAACCCGGCCGCGGTCCGGGGGGCGGCCGGGCTCCACTGGGCCGTTCCCGTGGCGCGGATCGACGGCTTACCGGCGTCGGACCGCCCGGTCGTGGCCCTCGACCCCCGCGGCGATCCCCTCGATCCCGCCTCCCTCCCGTCCCGAGCGCTCCTCGCGTTCGGGTCCGAGCGGCACGGGCTCGGTGAAGAGGAGGCGACGGCCGCCCCGCGTCAGGGCGATCCGCAGGCACCCGTCGAACTCCACCCCCCCGCGGGCGTCGAGCAGCTCCGGCACCTCACGCTCGAGGTCCGCGCGCGGCGCCCCGCCCCGAAGCCGCAGGCCTGC
>JAHWKZ010000086.1 GCA_019347645.1 Gemmatimonadota bacterium
ATCGCCCCCATCGTGCCCCATTCGATCTCCGTCCAGCCGACCGACACGATCCCGAAGCCGGCCACCGCGCCGACGATCGAGTGGGTGGTCGAGACCGGAAGGCCGAAGACGGTTGCCACCAGCAGCCAGACCGCCGCGCCGAGCAGAGCCGCGGCCATCCCATACATGAACAGCTCCGGCGTCTCCGCGAAGGCCTCCGGCGGGACGATCCGACCCTTGATCGTGTCGGTGACGTGAGCGCCGACCAGGACCGCGCCGCCGAACTCGAACACGGCGGCGACGAGGATCGCCTGCTTCAGGGTGAGAGCGCCGGACCCGACGCTCGTTCCCATGGCGTTCGCGACGTCGTTCGCCCCGATGTTCCACGCCATGAACAGGCCGAAGAGGAGGGCCAGCCCGAGAAAGACGGTCAGCCCGTCCAAGGCCTACTTCCGGGTCAGCATCATACGCAGGGAATCGCCGGTGTTCTCGGCGTGGTTGGCGATGGCGCCGAGCACGCGGAAGAGCTTCATGATGAAGTAGATCGAGACGGGATCGATCTCCTCCTCGAGGGCGTAGACCCGCCGGGAGACCTCCGTCTGTACCTTGTCGGCCTCGTACTCGCCGTGGTTCACTTGCTCGACGAGCTCGACGACTTTCTCCGCCTCCCGGCCGCCGAACGACGCCTCGTAGAGGCTCTCCATCTCCTGGGCCGCCTCTACGAGCTGCTCGCTGACCGAGATCACCTTGTCGGTGAGGGCCAGGACGTCGTCGTGGAGCTGGGGAGGGATGCGGGTCCTGCGGATTGTCAGCAGGACGGCGATGTCCTCGGCGGCGTCCGCGATCGCGTCCTGCTCCTTGAGGTATTTGAGCATGTCGCCCCGGTCCACCGGCAGGAAAAGCGACTTCGGCAGGTGGTTGCGGATCTCGCGCTTGATCTCGTCCGCCTCGTGCTCGAGATCGGAGATCCGCTCGTAGATCCGCGCGACCTCGTCGTGATCCTCGGCGAGGAAGGCCTCGATGATCGGTCGGACTTCGGCCACGGTCTCGTGGACCTTCCGCGTGTGGCGCACGAGGGGGCCGAACGGAGAGCGACCGAAGAGATCGGCGATGGCCTTGATCGGGCTCACCTGGGATCCTCCTGAGAGAACCGGGGGAGTTCGCGGCGCCGGAGCGATCGACCGGCGCCAAGATAGGCGCGCGCCCCGGAAACGTCATACTCTCGTCACGATTCCGTCGTATGGTGTCGTCCATACCGTCACGATCGGCGCGGCCGCCGGGAGGACGGAGATTCCCTCAGCGGAGGTGAGGATGCGCAGACCGAGCTTCGCGGTCGTCTCCGCCGTCGGGCTGACCGCCCTCCTCCGGGCGGCGCCGGCGGCGGGCCAGGACGTCCGCGCCAGAGGCGTGGACAGCCTGCAGGTGCGAGCCAACCTCCAGTCGCGGTTCGACACCACCACCGTGGACGAGGAGCCCTCCACCGAATGGTCGCTGCGCCGGGCCCGGGTCGGCGTCCGGATGTTCGCCGCCGGGTTCATCCGCGGGGACGTCGAGATCGACGTGGGCCGGGGGAGGGCGCGGTTGACGGACGGCTACGTCCGGCTCTCCTTGGGGGACCTGCGGGTCCAGGCCGGGCAGTTCAAGCGGCCCTTCGACGCGCTGGAGCTGACCTCGAGCAGAGAGCTCCTCGTCGTCGAGCGGGACGGCTCCCCGCGAGGCGCCCGTGGGCCGACGCCCAACGGTCTGGTCACCGACCTCGGCCACGCCGCCCGCGACATCGGAGCGATGGCGACGCTTCGCTTCGGGGGGGGATCGCTCTCCCTGGCGGGGTTCAACGGAGAAGGGGACAACGAGATCGAATCGACGGACGGCAAGCAGGCGGTGGCCCGGGTGGAGCTCGGTCTCGCCGGGGGCTGGACGATCGCCGGCGCCTGGTCGGCACGCCGCGAGGAGGTCGAGGACGTCCTCCCGATCCCGGAGCTCACGGAAGGCGTCTGGCGCAACGCCTTCGAGGGCGCGGTCACGATCGGGGAGTACGCCGAGCCGGGGTGGAAGGCGCTGGCCCAGGTGATGACCGGCGACAACGCGGATCCCGACGTGGGGGGGTCGGACGACGCGTCGTTCCTCGCCGCTCAGGGGTTCGTCGCCTATCACGTCGCGACGTACCGGACGCCCTACCTGATCGGGATCGAGCCGGTCGGGCGGATCGGATGGACGGACCCCAACGGCGACGTCGACGATGACGAGGCCACGCTCTGGACCGCGGGCGTCAACGTCTACCACCACGAGCGGGTCAAGACCCAGCTCGGACTCGACGTCCTGGCGCCGGCGGAGCGGGACGCCGAGGCGGCGCTGCGTGTCATGGCCGTGCTCGGGTTCTGACGGTCCGGCGTCCGGCGTCACGATTCCGTCACGATTCGGACGTACTTTCCGTTCGAAACCTTCATCGAGGAGCGAGATCTATGAGAATCGACAGGCTTCACGGATGGCTCGGGGCCGGGCTCGCCCTGGCCGCCCTCCTGACGCTCGGCTGCGGCGGAGGGGCCGGCGAAGCGGGGGAGGGGGAGCTCTCCGGTTCGGTCCAGGTCGACGGGTCGAGCACGGTCTACCCGATCACCGAGGCGGTGGCCGAGGAGTTCCAGCGCGAGCACCCGCGGACGCGGGTGACCGTCGGCGTCTCGGGCACCGGCGGCGGCTTCCAGCGGTTCTGCTCCGGCGAGACGGACGTCTCCGACGCCTCGCGGGAGATCAAGCCGTCGGAGGCCGAGGCGTGCGAGGCCAACGGCGTCGAGTACACCGAGGTCCGCGTCGCGTGGGACGGCATGGCCGTCGTCGTGAACCCCGCCAACGACTGGGTCCAGTGCCTGACCGTCGACGAGCTGAAGAGGATCTGGGAGCCGGGCAGCACGGTGAGGAGGTGGTCACAGGTCCGGCAGGGCTTCCCGGACCGCGAGATCGTCCTCTACGGCCCCGGCACCGACAGCGGCACCTTCGACTACTTCACCGAGGCGATCGTCGGCGAGGAGGACGCCAGCCGGGCCGACTATACCGCCAGCGAGGACGACAACGTGCTGGTCCAGGGGGTGTCCGGGGACCCGGCCTCGCTGGGATACTTCGGCTTCGCCTACTACGAGGAGAACCAGGGGAAGCTGCGGGCTCTCGGCGTGGACGGCGGTGCCGGCTGCGTCCAGCCCACCGTGGAGACGATCGAGTCCGGCGAGTACGACCCCCTGAGCCGGCCGCTGTACATCTACGTGAGCGATCGGGGACTCGCGAAGGCGCAGGTGCGCGAGTTCGTCGAGTTCTACCTGACCGAGGGGTCGGAGCTCGTCCGGGCCGTCGGGTACGTGCCGCTGGACCCCGACCAGTACCAGGACGAGCTCGAGAAAGTGCGCGGCCTCGCCGACGGGGCGCCTTCCGCGCCGCGGGCTCCGGCGGACACCGCGGGTGAGGTCACCGACACGGCCGCGGAGGGCGACGCGACGCCGTGACGGCGGACCGTGACTCGCGGAGGGAAGGGCCCGAGGCCGGTCCGGACCGGGAGGCGGCCCGACCGAGCGAAGCGGTGGGGCCGGCCAGCGAGACGGAGGGGCCGGGGCCGTCCGTCGACGAGCTCGAGTCCGAAGCCGAGGCGGGCCCCGGGCCCGCCGAGCAGGTCCAGCCGGCCCCCGTCCTCCCCCGCAGGTCCCTGGCCGCGGCCACCGCCAGAACCTGGCGGGAGCGGGCGATCGGCGGGGCGCTCTTCACCGCCGGGGCGCTGTCGATCCTGACGACGGTCGGGATCGTGGTGGTGCTGGTCTGGGAGTCCGTCGCCTTCTTCCAGCGCGTGCCGATCCTCGAGTTCCTGACGGGGACCCGATGGACGCCCCTCTTCCTGCCCCAGCACTTCGGCGTCCTGCCGCTCGTCGCTGGCTCGGTCCTGGTCGCGGTGATCGCGGCGGCGATCGCCATCCCGCTGGGATTGGGCTCCGCCGTCTACCTCAGCGAATACGCTCCCGATCGGGCGCGGCGGATCCTCAAGCCCGTGCTCGAGGTCCTCGCGGGAATCCCGACGGTGGTCTACGGCTATTTCGCCCTCACCTTCGTGACCCCCATCCTGCGGTCGTTCATCCCCGGCGTGGGGATCTTCAACGCGCTCTCCGCGGGGGTGGTGGTGGGGATCATGGTCCTGCCGCTCATCGCGTCGCTGTCGGAGGACGCCATGAGCGCGGTCCCGCGGGCGCTGCGGCAGGGCGCCTACGCGCTGGGGGCGACGAAGTTCGAGGTGGCCACGCGCGTCGTGACCCCGGCGGCGCTCTCCGGGATCGTCGCCTCGTTCATCCTCGCGATCTCGCGCGCAATCGGCGAGACGATGGCGGTGGTGCTCGCGGCCGGCATGACGCCGAACCTGACGCTCGATCCGCGCGAGTCGATCCAGACCATGACCGCGTACATCGTGCAGGTGTCCCTGGGCGACACCCCGTTCGGCTCCATCGAATATCGATCGATCTTCGCGGTCGGGTTGGCCCTGTTCGTGATCACGCTCGGGATGAACGTGTTCGGCCGCTGGTTCCTGAAGCGGTACCGGGAGGTGTACGCGTGAGCGCCGCGGAGATCCGTTCCGGCCGTGCCCTCCTCGAGGCGCCGCCCGAGCTGCAGGCCCGGCGGAGGAAGGGGAAGGTCTTCCAATGGGTGTGCCTGTCGGCCACCCTGGTCGGGGTCGTCGTGCTGGCCGCGCTCCTGATCGACGTGCTCGTGGACGGGGTCGCCTGGCTCACCCCGGCCTTCTTCACCGAATTCCCGTCGCGGATCCCCGAGCGGGCGGGGATCAAGTCGGCGCTCTACGGCACGATCTGGCTGATGGTCCTGGTCGCGGTGATTTCGTTCCCGCTCGGAGTGGCGGCCGCCGTCTGGCTCGAGGAGTACGCCGGGAAGAACTGGGTCCAGACGGTCATCCAAACGAACATCGCCAACCTGGCCGGCGTCCCCTCGATCGTCTACGGGATCCTGGGGCTCGCCGTGTTCGTCCGCTGGATGGGGCCGATCACCGGGGGTCGGAGCGTGCTCTCCGGAGCCCTCACCATCTCGCTCCTCATCCTGCCGATCCTGATCATCGCCGCCCAGGAGGCGATCCGGGCCGTCCCGAGCTCGATCCGGGAAGCCTCGTACGGGCTGGGGGCCACGAAGTGGCAGACGGTGCGGCACCACGTCCTGCCGAACGCCTTCCCGGGGATCCTGACCGGGACGATCCTGGCCCTCTCGCGGGCGATCGGGGAGACCGCTCCCCTGATCATGATCGGCGCGCTGACGTTCATCGCCTTCGTCCCCGAGGGGCCTCGCGACGCGTTCACCGTCCTTCCGATCCAGATCTTCAACTGGGCGAGCCGGCCCCAGGACGAGTTCCGCTACCTGGCCGCCGCGGCGATCATCGTGCTCCTCGTCCTGCTCCTCTCGATGAACGCCCTGGCCATCTGGCTCCGCAACAAGTATCGGAGGGATTGGTAGGATGACGACGATCAACGTCCATGCGGACGGCACCGCCGCGCTCGAGACACGGGGGGTGAACGTCCACTACGGCGACACCCACGCGATCAAGGAGATCTCGATGGAGATCCCGCGCAACAAGATCGTGGCCCTGATCGGCCCGTCGGGGTGCGGAAAGTCGACGCTGCTCCGATGCTTCAACCGGATGAACGACCTGGTGCCGAGCGCGCGGGTCACCGGCGAGGTGATGTTGCAGGGGGAGAACCTCTACGAACCGCATGTCGACCCGGTGGAGGTCCGCCGCCGGATCGGGATGGTGTTCCAGAAGCCGAACCCGTTCCCCAAATCGATCCACGACAACGTCGCCTTCGGCCCACGCCTCTATGGAAAGCCGAAGGACCTCGACGACATCGTCGAGCGCTCGCTCCGCCAGGCCGCGCTGTGGGACGAGGTGAAAGACCGTCTGGACCAGAGCGCGCTCGACCTCTCGGGTGGCCAGCAGCAGCGACTGTGCATCGCGAGGGCCCTGGCGGTGACGCCCGACATCCTGCTGATGGA
>JAHWKZ010000087.1 GCA_019347645.1 Gemmatimonadota bacterium
ACCACGCTGGCCCACATCCTGGCCCACGAGATGGGGGTCGACATCCGGGTGACCAGCGGGCCCGTCCTGGACAAGCCGGGGGACCTGGCGGGGCTGCTGACCGGACTCGAGGAGGGCGACGTCCTGTTCGTCGACGAGATCCATCGCCTGAAGACCATCGTCGAGGAGTACCTCTACCCGGCGATGGAGGAGTTCCAGCTCGACATCCTGATCGATTCGGGGCCGGCCGCGCGCAGCGTCACCCTGCCGCTCGAGCGGTTCACCCTGGTCGGCGCGACCACGAAGCGCGGGCTGCTGACGGGGCCCCTTCGCTCGCGGTTCGAGATCAGCGGGCGGCTCGACTTCTATACGGCCGAGGAGCTGGGGACGATCGTGACCCGCTCGGCCCGGATCCTCGACGTCCAGATCCATTCCGACGGCGTGGCGGTGATCGCGCGCCGTTCGCGGGGGACCGCGCGGGTGGCCAACCGGCTCCTGAAGTGGGCCCGCGACTGGGCGCAGGTCAAGGGCGAGGGGACGATCACCATGCCCATCGCCGAGGCCGCGCTCGAGGCCCTCGAGGTCGACGAGGCCGGGCTCGACGAAATGGATACCCGGATCCTCGAGACCCTGATCGACAAGTTCGGCGGGGGTCCCGTCGGCGTGGGGTCGCTGGCGGTGGCCGTGGGCGAGGACGCCGATACCCTCGAGGAGGTCCACGAGCCGTTCCTCATCCAGAGCGGTTTCCTGCACCGGACCCCGCGCGGCCGGGTGGCCACCGAGCGCGCCTACCGCCACCTGGGACTGCCGGGCCAGCCGCCGGAAGGGAACGGCGGCGTCCAGGCGGGGCTCTTCGACGGCTGAGCGAATCGCCGTTGGGTTCGCCGGACGAGTGGAGCCGGGCCTCTGCGGTCGCTGCGCCCACGCCCGCCTCGTCGAGACGCCGAAGGGGTCGCGCTTCCTGCTCTGCGGCCGCTCCAGAACGGATCCCACCTTCCCGCGCTACCCTCGGCTCCCGGTCGAGACGTGTCGCGGGTTCGAGCCCAAGCGCGGAGGAGACGATGGGTGACGGAGACGGGTCGACCCGGGGGGCGACGCTCGCCGGCCTCGGCGGCCTGGTGGCGCTGGCCGCGTCGGTGCTCCTGCCTTTCCACCTCGGCGGCGGCCTGGGGACCGCGATCGCGGTCGGTTTCCTGGCCGGCGGGGCGCTCCTCGCCATGGCGTCGATCGAGCTGGCGAGCCGCTTCCCGCGCGACTCGGGCGGACGGTGGATGCGGAACTGGGCCGTCCTCGGCGCCGCCGGCTTCTTCGTCTCCGGACTCGGCCTGGTCGGGGACGTGGTGGAACGGCCGATCGTGACCGCCGAGATCGCCGCGGTGGCCGCCACGGCCGCGTGGTGGGTGGCGGTCTGGTGGCGCCTCCGCGACCGGCGTCGGTGGTTCGCCGGCTTCACGCTTCTCGCCGCCGCCGGCTCGATCGCCGCGCTGATCGGCCAGGCGGTCTGGGAGCCGCCGGCCGGCGCCATCCCGGCCCGCTTCGCCTATGTCCTGTGGGGGCCGTGGGGCCTGTGGCTCGCCGCGGTGCTGGTTCGAGGGGTGGCCCGCCGGGCGTAGGTCCAGTTGACGATGTCGGGCGGAGGGGTAGGTAGAGGCGGATCCGGGTCGTCCTTCATCCATTCAGGGAGCTCCATCGTCCGCGTCCGAAACCTCCCGATAGCCGTTTTCCTCGTCGCTCTGGTCGCGCCGGCGTCGGCCCAGACGCCGGAGTCGCGGGGAGCTCCGAGGAACGCGGCTTTCGTGGTTCCAGCGCCCTCCGTATATTCCCGACGAATCCTGGTATGGACTTCATTCTGCTCACCGCCGAACAGGTCGATGTCGCGGCCTGTCGATTCCGCGAGTACGGGAATTCCCCGGCGCGGATCGCCCGCCACTTCCGCGAGGCGGAGGACGAGGCGATGCTGCGTCTGTGCCTCGCGCTTCGGCGCGTGGAGCGGAAGTTCGAGATCAACCTCGGCACGATCTGCCACAAGCTCCTGGAAACCGAGACGCGCCCGACGCCCGAGGTGCAGAGACGAGTGATGGACTACGTGGCCGGTTGGCAGGAGATGGACGACGGAAGGCAACGGCTCCTCGTCTCCGTGGATCGTGTTCGCGAGATCGATCGGCTGGCCGAAGGAGACGTCGCCGAATGGCCGATTTCGCCCGACTCCTGATCGTCTTCGGCATCGTCACCTTGGCTCTCGGGGTGATCCTGCTCGTCGGCCCGAAGATCCCGCTCATCGGCCGCCTGCCCGGCGACATCCTGGTCCGCAGGGAAGGGACGACGATCTTCATCCCGATCGCTACCTCGCTCCTCCTCTCGCTCGTCCTGACGGTCCTCCTGAACCTCTTCTGGCGATAGCCGTTCCGTCCGCTCCGGCGGCCGAACCCTCCCCGTGCGCATGGACCGCTTCGACTACGATCTGCCCGCCGGAGCGATCGCGCAGGAGCCGACGGAGAAGCGCGACGAAAGCCGACTGCTCGTCGTCGACCGTGAGGCGGGAGCCTGGGAGGACATCCGGTTCCCCGACATCGTCGACCACCTGCGGGACGGCGACCTCCTGGTCCTCAACGAGACGAAGGTCTTCCCGGCCCGGCTCTACGGGCGCCGCCCGACCGGTGGACGGGTGGAGCTTCTCCTGACCCGACCGCTCGACGGCCCGGACCCGGAGTCGGCGGCGGGGGTGGAGTGGTCGGCGCTGGTCCGCCCGGGCCGGAAGGCCCGCCGCGGCGACGCGCTGGAGCTCCTCGACCGGACCGGCCGCCGGACCGGGGCGCGGGCGATAGTGGAGGGCAGGACGGAGGAGGGCGCCCGGCGGGTCCGATTGCAGGTGCCGGGCGAGCCGTGGGCGTGGATCGAGGCCCACGGCCACGTGCGGCTGCCCCCCTACCTCGAGCGCGAGGACCGGCCGGAGGACCGGCAGCGCTATCAGACCGTCTACGCCCGCCGATCGGGCGCGGTGGCGGCGCCGACCGCCGGGCTCCACTTCACGCCGGCCATCCTGGACCGGTTGGAGGCGAAGGGGGTGCGGCGCGTGCCGCTCGTCCTCCACGTCGGGCCGGGCACCTTCCGCCCGGTCACCGCCGAGCGCGCCGAGGACCACGCCATGGAGGCCGAGTGGTACGAGGTCTCGAAGGACGCCGCGGCAGCGATCGCCGAGACCCGCGCCGGCGGGGGGCGCGTCGTGGCGGTCGGCACGACGACGGTCCGGGCGCTGGAGTCGGCGGCGCGAGGGCGGGACGTGGCGGAGCCCGCCGCGGCGCGCGGCTGGACGGACCTGTTCATCCGGCCGGGTCACGAGTTCCGGGCCGTCGACGCGCTCCTCACCAACTTCCACCTGCCGCGATCGACCCTGCTGCTCCTGGTCGCCGCCTTCGCCGGCTACGACCTCACGATGGCCGCCTACGAGCACGCTGTCGCGGCCGGCTACCGCTTCTACTCCTACGGCGACGCGATGCTGATCGTGTGAGGGATCATCCCGACAGGCGCCGCCGGATCTCGTCGGGGTACTCGGGGAAGTAGCGGGCGATCACCGGAAGCTCGAAGCGGCCGAGGATCGACTCCTTGGACTCGCGCTCGAGGAGGAACCGGAAGGACGCCTCGAGGAGCCGTTCGGCCTCGGCGCCCGCGCCGAAGCGCGTCACGTGCTCGTCGGTCACGGTGACCCGGTGCTCGGTCGAGGAATCCCCCTCGTCCACCCGTACGAGGTACACGTCGTCCCTTTGCTGCTCCACTCGAATCTCCGCCATTTCTTCCACCTCCGTGCTGCGGCCGTCCGGCCGGGTTACCATAGGACGCTCGGAATCGTTCGCCGACTCCCGCGCGAGGAGGGACCTCATGCGCGTCGACCTGACCGACGAGGAGCGCGAGATCCTCCGCACCGTGCTCGAGAGCTACCTCTCGGACCTGCGGATGGAGATCGCCGACACCGACAGCATGGACTTCCGCGAGATGCTCAAGCGCCGCAAGGAGGTCCTCCACAAGGTCCTGGACGCTCTCGGCGGCGCCCCCGGGGAAGTGGGCTAGCCGCTCGTCATCTCCCGCGTCCGCGCGGCGATGCGCTCCGGCATCGCGTCGCGGTTCCCGCGGGTGATCTCCCACGTCTCGGCGTCCTCGCGATTCCGGACCTCGACCATCAAGCCGCCGCCGCGTCCCACCGTGGCGACGACCGGCCGGTCGCCGTCGAGGAGGACGCGCACCCGCTCCACGAACGCCTCCGAGAAGCACTCCATCTTTCCGATCTCGTCGATCATCCACACCCCGGCGTCGCCGCCGAGGGTCCCCTCGACCACGCGGTCGAGCGCGGCGACGTCCACGCCGTACTTGCTCACCCTCGGGCCGGCGACGTCGACATGGGCGATGGTGACCGCCTCGCCGGCGCCGAACGGGATGGCCCGGAATCCCGTCCGGCGGCCTCTCTGGCGGATCTCCTCGGTGTAGAATCCCGAGACCTCGGCGTCCACGGTCTCTGCCGCTCGACGCAGCGCCGTCGTCTTGCCGACGCCCGGGCGCCCGGTGAGGAGGAGGATCCGCTCCATACGTCGGAGTAGTGTAGAGCCCCGCGGGCGGACCCGCATGCGAGCGTGGCGAACCGCGGGGGGCGAGGATACCGTTCGAGGATCATGGCGGAGGAAGGCATCGAGGAGCGGCCCGAGGAGTCCGGGGAGGAAGAGCTCGACATCCCCAGCGGAACGCGGATCACCGCGCTCGCCGACGGGGTGTTCGCGATCGTGATGACGCTCCTCGTCCTCGGGATCGACATGCCGGAAGTGGCCGACGACCAGTTGGGGGACCGACTGATGGGCGAGATCCTCCTGGTATGGCCCAAGCTCAGCGCCTTCGTGGTGTCCTTCCTGGTGCTGGGTATCTACTGGATCGGCCACCACAGCCAGTTCCACTTCATGAAGGGCGTCAACCGGACGGCGCTGTGGCTCAACATCGTCTTCTTCATGTTCGTCAGCCTGGTGCCGTTCTCCACCCGTGTGGTGGGCCACTACGGCACCCAGGGGTTCTCGCTGTGGCTCTACGCCGCCAACCTGATCCTGATCAGCATGGTCCTCCTGGTCCACTGGCGGTACGCGATGCGGGCCGGGCTGCTGAAGGACGAGGCCGACGAGGAGATGGCCCGGAGTGCCTCGCGCCGAATCCTGGTGGGGCCCGCGATCTACGTGGCCGCGATCGGGGTCTCGTTCTTCAGCGCCCGACTCGCCCTGCTCGTGATCCTCCTGGCACCCGTCCTCCACATCCTGCCGGGCCCGATCCATCTGCACTGGACGCGCTGAGGCGCGGGACCGTCTGACACCGCCCGGGGGCGCCTGTATCTTCTAACGATGCATTGGGCACCAGGCGCGGAGGACGGCGCGGCGCGGACGGGGACGCTGCGGACCGATCACGGCGAGGTGGCGACGCCGGCGTTCATGCCGGTCGGGACGCTCGCGACCGTCAAGGGACTGACATCGGCGGAACTTCGACGGCTGGGCGTCGGGATGGTGCTGGCCAACGCGTACCATCTTCACCTGCGGCCGGGATCGGAGCCGATCCGCCGCCTCGGCGGGCTCCACCGCTTCATGGCGTGGGACCACCCGATCCTGACCGACAGCGGTGGCTATCAGGTGTTCAGCCTGGCCAGGCTGAACGCCATCGACGAGGACGGGGTGACGTTCCGGAGCCACCTCGACGGGTCGCGCCACCGGTTCACCCCCGAGCGGGTGATGGAGATCGAGACCGCGCTGGGGGCGGACGTTATCATGGCGTTCGACGACTGCGCGCCGTACCCGTGCGACGCGGCGGGCGCACGGGCGGCGGCTGAGCGCACGGCGCGCTGGGCCGAGCGGTGCCTGGAGGCCCACCGGCGGCTGCAGGCCAGTGGGCCGTGGGCGCATCGGCAACGCCTGTACGGGATCGTCCAGGGTTCGACGTATCCCGAGCTCCGGCGCGAGAGCGCCCGGGCGATC
>JAHWKZ010000088.1 GCA_019347645.1 Gemmatimonadota bacterium
TCGGGGTAAGGCTCCGGCGGAGGGACCAGCAGGTCGCGGGTGTCGGCGCCGCACGCCGGACAGGCGTACGCTCCGCCGGCCGGCGAGGCGGGAACCACGCTTCGACGGCCGCACTCCTGGCAGGCGAGCAACGCCTTGGCGCCCGACCGCTTCCCCCGCTTCGCCGTCGGCTCGCCGTCGATCTCGACGATGTCGAGCGAGAAGTCGATCGTGGAGGCGTTCGAGATCGAGGTGCCCACCCCGTAGCCGTCGCAGACGTCGTTGAGCTCGAGGATCGTCGCCTCGTCGATGCCGCCCGAGGCGAAGAACTTCACGTCGCGGTGGCCCCGGAGGTCGAGCTCCCAGCGGGTCTCCCGCATGATCTGGCCGAGGTTCCCGCGCCGCGAGCCCGGGGTATCGAAGCGGATCCCGGCCAGTCGTTCCCCCAGGGCGTCGGCGATCCGCATCGCCTCGAACTTCTCGTCCCGCAAGGTGTCGATCAGGACGATGGTCGGGACGTCCTCCCCCACCGCGGCGTCGAACGCCTCGGCGGCCCGGAGCGTATCGCCCAGGCACAACACGAGGGCGTGCGGCATCGTTCCCGTGGCCTCGATTCCGAGAAGCTCGGCGCTGGCGATGGCGCTGACGCCGGCGCAACCGCCGAGGTAGGCGTTGCGCTCGATCATCGGCGTGATCGCCGGGTGCATTCGCCTGGCGCCGAAGGAGAGGATCGGCCGCCCGCCCGCGGCCACCCGACAGCGGGCGGCCGCCGTGGCAATGCCCGAGGCCTGGCAAAGGAAACCCAGCAGCGGGGTCTCGAGCTCGGCGAACGCGCGGTAGCGGCCCTCGACGACGAGGACCGGCTCACGGGCCTGGAAGAGCGCGCCCTCGGCGAGAGCGCGGATCCGCACCTCGCGCCGCTGCGCCAGCAGCGCCACCGTCTCCTCCAGCCCGGCGAACACCGCCCACGGCCATCCCGACGGCAGCGACTTCGCGCGCACCTCCACCACGACCTCGGGATCCACCCCCTCGGCCTCCAGCACGGCCAGGGTCCGGTCGAAGTAGACGTCGGTGGTCCGACCCGCCAGGATCGCCTCCGCGGACGCGATCTGAAACGGATCGAAGACGGCTCGGTCGGATGCGCTCGGGTTCATGGGGGGCGGATCCTCTCCCGGGGCGACGGCCGAAAGCGGCTCAAGGACCGGGCACGAGCAAGATCGCATTGAGCATCGCCTTCTTCAATCCATGGAGGATCCCGCGGAAGGCGGGATCGTCCGCGAAGGCCACCACATGGCCCTCGCCGCGGGCCTCCACGACCGCGTACGGCGTTCCCGGGAGCCGCTCCCGCGCCGCGGCCGGCAGGTACCCCGCCAGCGGCTCGGCGTCCTCGTAGAGCCATGGGTTCGCGTCGTCGGAGAGCGCGAGCTCGACGGGCTCGCGCAGGAGCACGGCGGCCCGGCCGTCGTCGTACCCCCAGCCGAGGGGGTGCGTGGTGTCGACCGCCGCGGAAACGATCGTCCCGGGGATCTTCTCGCGGGTCGCCTCGGCCTCTCGGACGGCGGCCGGAGCGCGGAGCTCCTCCGCGCTCGGCTCGGGCGACTCCGCGAGGGCGAACTCGGCCACGCCCGAGCCGTCGGCCGAGAGCCACGCGGCGCCGCCCCGGAAGCCGACCAGCGTCCCCCCGGCGTCGACCCAGGCGGCCAGACGCGCGCGCCCCTCCTCTCCGAGCGCGGTCGCGTACGCGTCGGAGCCCGGGCCGTCCGGGAGCACGATGGCGGTGTAGCGGTGGAGATCGATCGGCCGGGACTCGCGCGCGGACAGCGAGTCTCGCGAGGTGCCCGGCGCGGCGGCGAGGTCGGCCAACCGGACGACGTCGACCGGGAGACGCGCCTCGGCCGCGAGCAGGTGCCAGGCCGCGCCGACCGAGGTCACCGACGTCCCCGGGCCCGCGGCGAGCGCCACCCGCGGGGCCGGAATGGATCGCATCCGTTCCGACCCCAGGTCCACGCCCCGGTCGGTCTCGGAGGAGCCCAGCGCCAGCGGACGAGCTCCCGCGGCGGTCGCCGCCCCGTGCGCGGCGGCGGCGTCCCGCCGTCCGGCGGGCTGGTCGTCGAGCCGGACGACGAACGATCCCGGCGGGAACCGCAGCCCGGCCGCCGTGAAGCCGCGACCGGCGACCCGGACCACCCATCCGTCGGCCGCGAGTCGTCCGGCCGCCACCACGTCGGCGACCGCCCGGTACGGCCATGCCAGCGCGACGGCGTCCGTCGAGGGAGGCGGTGCGGGAGGAGCGTCCCGGGTCGCCGTCCAGCGGCCTGCGGCGGGGGCCCGGTCGGCGCGCCAGGTCGGCACGTCGAAGAGGTACGGCAGCGACCAGCCGGTGATGTCGTAGAAGAGGGTCGAGTCGGGCAAGGAGACGTCGGCCGACATCAGCGTCGCGAGATAGCGCCCCAGCGGCTGATCGGCCCGGAGGAGGAAGGTCCCGGGCGGTAGCGTCGAGATTCGGTCGGCCCCGGTGGCGGGATACGGCGTCAGTCCACGGGTCGACAGCGAGGTCGCGAGGGTGTCGACGACCACGCCCTGCTCCGCGAGGAGGTGGGCCAGCGCCCAGCCGTCGGGCGACGCCGCCGACACGATCCAGGCCATCGGGGCGCCGGGGGAGCGGCGAGCGGGGGATCGCCAGAAGGCGTCGAAGTCGGCGAGCCGCTCGACGCGGTGCTCGACGGCGGTGTCGATGGTGGTCAGCGCCGCCACCAGGTGGTGCTCGACCCGCTCGAGGAGCGTCAGGGTGTCCGCCGGAGCGCGCTCGATCGCCACCCCGGCCCGCCCGCCCCCGGCTTGCTCGTACGTCATCCCGGTCGCGCCGAAGAAGCTCGGCCAGGAGTCGCCGTATCCCGGATAGAAGAGGTCGTACTCCTCCTCGGTGAAGTAGGGCCACCCCCGGGCGTCGAACGCGGCGGCGTTCGCCCGACCGAAGGTCCGGCCCCAGCGCTCGGTCGACTCGGGGTAGTTGGCGTGGACCGGGCTCGCCGGCGGGAAGAAGAAGTACGTGGACTCGACGCCCATCTCGTGGAAGTCGACGTGGACCTGCGGCAGGGTGGCCAGATACGCCACCCGTCGAGCACGGGTCTCTGGTTGCACGCCCCAGGCCCAATCGCGGTTCAGGTCGAAGTACCAGTGATTGGTCCGACCGCCGGGCCATTCCGGGCGGTGCTCCCGCGCCGCGGGGTCGGGGTCGGCCGCCACTCCCGCCACCGAGCGGTACCATCCCACGTACCGCTCGTGGCCGTCGGGGTTCAGCAGGGGATCGACGGCGATCACGGCCTCTTCGAGCCATCGGGCCACGGCCGGGTCGCGCGAGGCGGCCAGGTTCCACAGGAGCTCGAGCGCAGCCTCCGGGCTCGACGCCTCGTCGCCGTGGACGCCGAAGGACAGCCACACGAAGATCGGCCGATCGACCGGAGCGTCTCCCTCGAGCGCCGCCCGGTTCTCCGCCCTCAGCGCGTCGAGGCGGTCGAGGTTGGCAGGCGAGGAGACCCATGCGATCCGCAGCGGCCTCCCTTCGGCCGAGGCTCCGTAGGTCTCCAGCACGACCCGGTCGGACGCCGCCGCGATCCCCTCCACCACGCGCTCGACGTCGCGGTAGGTGGAGAACGTCTCGCCGGTCACGAATCCTCGCAGGGCCGCCACCGTGGGGACGGTGGGATCGTGCGGCCCCAGGTCGACCGGTACCTGGGCCGGCGCTGGCCCGATCGACGCCAGGAGCAGGGTCGCCGCCGCGAGCGCGGACGCGACTCTCAGAGCCAGCCTCGCCGGCGGAAGAACCACAACATCCCGATCGCGACGGTGAGCATCACACCCCACACGACGAAGTAGCCGTATCGCCAGCCCAGCTCGGGCATGTATTCGAAGTTCATCCCGTAGACGCCGGCGATGAAGGTTAGGGGCAGCATGATGGTGGCGAAGATCGTGAGGATCTTCATCACCTCGTTGAGCCGCTGGCTCGTCACCGACAGATAGCCGTCGAACAGGCCGTTCAGGAGATCGCGGTAGGAATCCGCGATCTCGGTCAGTCGGAACGTGGAGTCGTACAGGTCCCGGTAGAAGACCGCGGTCTGGGCGTCGACCTCGGGGAACTCGTTGCGGGAGATCCGGCCGAAGACGTCGCGGTGGGGAGCGATCGCGCGCTTGATCTCCACCGTCTTCCGCTTGGCCGTCAGGATCCGGTCCAGGACGTCGTCGCCGGGATCCCGGAACAGCTCCTCCTCGATCGCGTCGATCTCCTCCTCGATCGCCTCGATCACCGGAAAGTAGTACTCGATCATGTGGTCGAGGATCTCGTACAGGAGGTGGTCCATCCCGCGGGCCGCCAACCCGGCGGTGTCCCCGTGGGTGTACTTCTCGCGGACCGTGCGGACGCTGCGCATTGGGGCACGGTGGTAGGTCACCACCCACGACGGGCCGAGGAAAGCGGCGAGCTTGAGGGTCTGGAACTCCTGGGCCCCGTTGGCGCCGAAGTCGATGCCGCGGAAGATCAGGAACAGATAGGCGTCGAAGTCCTCGATCTTCGGCTGGTGCTCCGGCGTCAGGCAGTCTTCGATGGCGAGGGGGTGGAACCGGAACGGGTCCTCGAGGAGCGCCAGCTCCTCGGTGTCCGGACCCTCGAGATCGATCCAGACGGAATCTCCTTCCGCGGGAGGCCAGGCGGCCGGATCGAACGCGGAAGCCAGCTCCGGGGGTCGATCGGGATGGAAGCGGAGGATGGTGACCATCGGACCGGCCCGGCGCCGGTCAGACGGAGCAGTCGATGCACCGGAAGGCCGTCGGCAGCTCCTCGAGTCGGGCGCGCGGAATCGCCTTGCCGCACACCTGGCACGTGCCGTAGTCCCCCCGGTCGATGAGCTGGAGCGCCGCCTGGATCCTCCGCAGCTCCTCGGTCTCTCGCTCCTCGAGGCGGATCAGGATGTCGCGGTCCTTCTCCTCCTGGGCCCACTCCTCGAGCTCGCGGGGCTGCTCACCGAGGCCCTCGAGCTCCTCGCGCAGCTCGTCGAGACGGCTGACGATCTCCTCGCGCTGTCCGAGGAGCTTCTTGCGGAAGTGGTCGAAGAACGCCTTGCCGCGCTTGGGTCCCTTCGCCTTCTTCTTCGGCTCTTCGGCGTATTCGCCGGCCGGCTCGGTCTCGAGGGTCGGTTCGCGGGTTCCCGGCGGCTGATCGGGCTCCTGGGGAGCCTTCGTCTTCCTCTCGCGGAGGGTGGTCTTCTTCCCCGGCTCCCCGACCGCCTTGGCGCGATCCCGCTTGTCGAGCTCCCGCGCCGACGGCTTGTCGGCCTTCCCGGCGGCCTTCTTCTTCTTCGCCGTCTTCCGGGCGACTTTCTTGTCGGGCTTCCCGGCCGCCTTCTTCGCCGATTTCCGGCCCGCCTTCTTCCCCGCCTTCTTCCTCGCGGCTTTCTTCTTGGCCGGAGCCTTCTCGGAGGTCTTGCCGGCCGCCTTCTTCGACGCGGCCTTCTTCTTCTTCTTCTTCTGCTGCTTCTGGGCCTGCTTGAACTCGCGGACCTTCATCAGCGACTCGGGGGAGGTGACGTCGGCGATCGAGCGGTGCCCGTCGGTGCCGTAGTCGCCCGCCGCCTCGCGCCAGCCGTCCGGCGTGACCCCGCACTGCTTGCCCAGCAGCGCCAGGAAGATCCGCGCCTTCTGGTCGCCGTACCCGGGCAGCGCCTTCAACCGCCGCAGCAGGACGCGGGCGTCGTCGACGCCCTCCCAGATCGCGGCGGCATCCCCGTCGTACTCGTCCACGATG
>JAHWKZ010000089.1 GCA_019347645.1 Gemmatimonadota bacterium
ATCGCCACCGACAGCGCGCGCGTCGGCCGTGCGAGGAAGTGGGCGCAGCGGCTGGCGAAGCCGTGCCGGAAGCTGTTCGTGGCGCAGCCGATGCCGGAGCTGGAGGTCCCGCGGAGATCGAGCGGCGGGAGCCGGGGCAAGGTACTCGAACGGACCCTCTGAACGCGGGCACGGGTTGTCCCAGACCGGAGCTCCGAGGTAAATTAGCTTGCCCTCGTAAAAGTCTTCATCGTGACGAAAGGGAGCCGCCGTGCCCCTCTACATGGACATTCACACCGGCCTCGACGCGACCGCGGACGACGTGCAGGCCGCGCACCTGAGCGACCTCGAGGCGCAGGAGAAGTTCGGGGTCCGGTATCTCCGGTACTGGTTCAACCCGGGCGCCGGCACCGTCTGCTGCCTCGTCGACGCCCCCCACCCCGAGGCGGCCCAGAACTGCCACCTCGAGGCGCACGGCCTGGCGGCCGACAAGATCATCCAGGTCGAGGACGAGATCGTCGAGGCGTTCCTCGGCGACAGCGCGGACGCGGGCACGGGCCGCATGGTCGACCGCACGGGCAAACCCGACGGCGGGCTTCGGACCGTCCTGTTCACGGACATGGCGGGGTCGACGTCGATGACCCAGCGGCTGGGTGACGCCGAGGCGATGAAGGTCATGAGGGCCCATGACGGGCTCGTCCGGCGAGAGATCGAGGCGCGCCGCGGCCGGGTGATTAAGCACACCGGCGACGGTCACATGGCCGTTTTCTCGACCGCCTCCGCGGCCATCCACGCGGCGATCGCGATCCAGAAGGCCTTCCACGGCCACAACGAGCGCGTTCCCGACCGGCCGATCTCGGTTCGGATCGGGATGAGCGCCGGTGAGCCGGTGGACGAGGGGCAGGATCTCTTCGGCGCCACGGTCCAGCTCGCCCGGCGAGTCTGCGACGCGGCGTCGGAGGGGGCGATCTACGTTTCCAACGTGGTCTGCGAACTGTGTCTGGGGAAGGACTTCACCTTCTCGAGTCTCGGGGAGATGCAGCTCAAAGGCTTCGCCGAGCCCGTTCGCGTCCACGAGGTCGCCTGGTCCAGCGCCAAGCCCCCCGCCGCCTGACCGGTCCCTTACCGGAGTAGCGTAGCCGCTACTCCACGTCCCCCATCAGCCGCTTCACGAACGGGCTCAACAGCAGCGCGGCGACACCGGCGGCGCCGATGATCATCGCGACGTTGCCGAACAGCGCCGCCGGGGCGAGCTGCTCGAGCTGCCCGGCCACCAGACCGGCGATCAGGTTGCCGAGCGCGGTGGCGATGAACCACACGCCCATCATCTGACCCACCGTCCCCTTCGGCGCGAGCTTGGTCATCGACGAAAGCCCGACCGGGCTGAGCGCGAGCTCCCCGCTGGTGTGGAGGAAGTACGTCACCACCAGCCAGGCCGGAGAGACGAGGGCGGTCTCCGACGCGTTCGCCGCGCCCCAGGCGATGACGAAGAAACCGGTGGCGAGGGCCACCAGGCCGAGCGCGAACTTGACCGGGATGGAGGGATTGGCGTTCCGCCGGTCGAGCGCCACCCACAGGGAGCCGAACAGCGGGGCCAGGAGGATGATGAAGATGGGGTTGATCGACTGGAGCCAGGACGCCGGCGCCGTTCGACCGAGGACGCTCCGGTCGGTGAGCCGCTCGGCGAAGAGGTTGAGCGTGGAGCCGGCCTGCTCGAAGCCGGACCAGAAGATCGCCGCCAGCAGGAAGAGCCACAGGATCACCATCAGGCGTCTCTTCTCGAGCGTCGTGTAGCCGCCGGCGATCAGCAGGTAGGCGAAGTAGGCGAGGGTGATGACGACGATGACCACGCCCAGGCTCTGGGCCACCCGCTGGAGGGGCACGGTGATCGCGCCGGTGACGGTCGCCGCGATCAGGGCCAGCAACGCCAGGCCGGCGATCGCGAGCGTGCGGTAGAAGCTCCGCGCGCGGTGAGCGAGGGCTTCGGGGCCTTCGCTCGGTCGCTCGCCCACGCCCCCCAGATGCCTCCAGCCCAGACGGTACTGGATCAGCCCCAGGACCATCCCGATCCCCGCCAGCGAGAACCCCCAGTGCCAGTTGTACCCCTCGCCGAAGAGCCCACACAGGATCGGACCCAGGAAGGCACCCAGATTGATCCCCATGTAGTAGATCGAGTAGCCCGCGTCGCGCCGCGCCCCACCCTCCGGATAGAGGTCCCCGACCATGGCGCTGACGTTGGGCTTCAGCAGCCCGGTTCCGATCACGATCAGCCCGAGCCCGGCGTAGAAGGTGCCGATCGTCGGGACCGCCATCGAGAAATGGCCGGCGGCGATGATGCACCCGCCCACGAAGACGGCGTGGCGCTGCCCCCACAGCTTGTCGGCGACCCATCCGCCGGGAAGCGCGAGGAGGTAGACCATCGCGGTGTACAGGCCGTAGATCGCGCCCGCCGTGGCGTCGGAGAAGCCGAGGCCGGGGTTCTCGCCGGTGACGGCGTCGACCATGAACAGGACCAGCAACGCCCGCATCCCGTAGTAGGAGAAGCGCTCCCACATCTCGGTAAAGAACAGCGTCCCGAGTCCGCGGGGATGGCCGAACCACTCGGTCCCGCTCCGGAGAGCGGCTTCCGCGCGTGGTTCGACGGCTTCGGTGGCGGGATCCTTGGTCACTCAGTCCCGCGGGGTTCGCTCGTCCTCGCCGACGTAGACCTGCCGAGGGCGGGCGATGCGCTGGTCCTCGTCCTCGAGCATCTCCTGCCATTGGGCCAGCCATCCGGCCGTACGCGGGATCGCGAAGAGGACCGGGAACATCGCGGTCGGGAATCCCATGGCCTGGTAGATGATGCCCGAGTAGAAATCGACGTTCGGGTAGAGGTTCCGCTCCACGAAGTAGTCGTCCTCCAGGGCGATGCGCTCCAGCTCGACGGCGATGTCGATCAGCGGGTTCTTTCCGGTCACCTCGAAGACGTCCTCGGCGAGCTCACGGAGGATCTTCGCGCGCGGGTCGTAGTTCTTGTAGACCCGATGGCCGAAGCCCATCAGTCGGAAATCGCCATCCTTCACGCGCTCGACGTATTTCGGGACCTCGTCGACGTGGCCGATCTCCTCCAGCATCTTCAGCACGCGCTCGTTGGCGCCGCCGTGGAGCGGCCCGTAGAGCGCCGCGGCGGCCCCGGCCACGGAGACATAGGGGTCGGCGTGGCTCGAGCCGATGTTGCGCATCGCGTTCGCGCTGCAGTTCTGCTCGTGGTCGGCGTGGAGGATGAACAGCACGTCGAGCGCGCGCTCGAGGACGGGGTCGGGGTCGTACTCCAGTTCGGTGGTCTTGAACATCATGTTCAGGAAGTTGCCGGTGTACGAGAGATTGTTGTCGGGATAGGAGTAGGGCATCCCGATCGAGTACCGGTAGGCGAACGCCGCGATGGTCGGCATCTTGGCGATCAGCCGGATGATCTGGGATCGTCGCACCTCGGGCTCGTCGATCCGCCGCGACTCCGGGTAGAAGGTCGACAGCGCGGCCACGGTGCTGACGAGCATCCCCATCGGATGCGCGTCGTAGCGGAAGCCGTCGAGGAACTTCTTGATCTTCTCGTGGATGATCGTATGGTGGGTGATCTCGTGATCCCACGTCTCGAGCTCGTCCCCGGTCGGCAGCTCCCCGTGCAGGACCAGGTACGCGACCTCGAGGAACGAGTAGCCTTCCGCGAGCTCCTGTATGGGATAACCGCGATAGCGGAGAATCCCTTTCTCGCCGTCGATGAACGTGATCGCGCTCTTGCAGGATGCCGTGTTGGTGAATCCGGGGTCGTAGGTCAGGAGCCCGAAATCGTCCTCGGAACCCTTGATCTCGCGGAGGTCGAGCGATTTGATCGCGGCGCCGTAGGTCGGATAGGTCCCGTAGAGGATGTCGACCTCGAACGTCTCGCCGGTCCGATTGTCGGTGATGGTCAGCGTATCGGGCACCGTCTCCTCCTCATCGTATGGGTCGAGCGGGCGAACGAACGCGAAATCGTGCGATATCGATCGATGCGATCCTCAATGTACAAGATCCTCCGATGCCCGCTTGTCGGGACGATTACGTCTCCGGTGCGAAGAAGGCCCGCCAGAGGCCGTAGGCGGTGCCCGCGATCGCCACCACGATCAGGGCCACGATGATGCCGGTGGCGACGTCGGATCTCAGCCACCTGACGAGCGTCTCGCCGAAGCGGCGGGCGAAGGTGGCCTCGAGGCCGAAGCGCGCCAGCCGCACCGCGGTGAAGGCGGCGAGGAAGCGCTTGAGGTCCAGGCCCAGCGCGCCGCCGGCCACGAGATAGCCGGTGTAGGGAAAGGGCGGAGGGACGATCGCCAGCGCGGCCACCGGCCACACGCCTCGCTCGACCCGTCGCCGGGCGCGGTCGAGCCGGGGCTTGGAAACGAACCGCTCGAGCCCGTGCTCGCCGATCCGGCCACCGACCCACCACGAGAACGAGGCGCCGATCACCGATCCGGCGGTCGCCAGCAGCGGCCACAGCCAGAATCGATCCGGCTCGCGGGCCGACAGGAAGATCACGATTCCGTCGAGGGCGAACGGAAGGAAGAAGACGGCCGAAGCGTCGAGAGCGGCGAGCGCGACCAGCCCCGGCGGGGTCAGCAGCCACGCGAAACCGCCGAGCAGGGCCCTCACCTCTCGTTATCCTCGGTCCCACGAAGCTCGGCCATATCGAGAAGAGGATGGAAGAGGCGCCCGCGATGGGCAAGCCACCGCGTTCCGCTATCTTCGCGAAACTTCCGGCGATCCGCTTCCGTACGGGTCTTCGTCGTCCGAATTCGTCCACCCGCTTCGAATCGAGGCCGCTCCATGCGTGCGCTCCTTCGGCTCACCGCCGTCGTTCCCGTGCTTCTCGCCCTGCTGTCCGTGGCCGAGGACGGCCGGGCGCAGGAAAACCTGGAAATCCCCGAGGGATACACGGCGTACCAGATCCTCGGCCCGGGCATCAACGCGCCCCCGCTCCCGTTCAGGATCGAGGGGGAGCGGATGACGACCCCCGAGGACGGGGTCGTGTCCGTCACGCAGAGCCGGCTCGAGGGCGATCGGCTCGACATGACGCTCGAGGTGCCGGGCGGTACGGCCCGCTACCTCGCCCGGCGGCACGGCGAGTCGTTCGCCGGCTACATGTTCCTCTACATGGGGGAAGAGCGGGACGTGGCGCCGGTCTCCATGGTGCTCGTCGGGGGAGACGAGAGCCTTCGTCCCGATGCGGCCACGTTCACCTCGGCGCCCGGCGTCTCGCGGATCGAGGTCGTTCCCGGCGACGCGGAGCTGGAGGCCGGGGAGCGACGGCGGTTCGTCGCCCGCGTCTACGACGAATCCGGCGACGAGGTGGCCGATCCCGACGTCGAGTGGTACGGCGGTGGCAGCCGGGTGGTGGTAACCGAGGACGGCGAGTTCCGCTCGATGTCTGCGGGGACGAAGCAGATCGTGGCGTTGGTCGACGGGGCGATCGGGATCGCCGAGGTGGAGGTCGCCGAGCCGAAAATCGCATCGATCGAGCTGTTCACCGACGTTCCCGATCGTCTCGCGGTGGGGAGTCGCGTGCCGCTCGACTACGACGCCCTGGATTCCGTGAACCGGTGGGTCCTGGAGCCCTCGATCGAGATCGTCTCGAGCGATCCGTCGGTGGTCGAGGTCCGCGGATCGACGCTGATCGCGAAGGGGTCCGGCCGCGCGACGGTCACGCTGTCGGCCGACGCGGCGCGCGAGGCGCTCGCGATCGAGGTCGTGCCGGCCTCGGGAAGCTTCTCGATCACG
>JAHWKZ010000008.1 GCA_019347645.1 Gemmatimonadota bacterium
CGCCGGCTGAGCGTGGCGCACAACGAGGCGCCCGATGCGCCCGAGGGTCGGGAGGGTCTGGCCGACCTGAGCGCTCGCGAGATGGCGGCCGGGCTGCGGGCGGGCCGCTTCTCGTCGCGTGAGCTGGTCGCCGCCCACCTCTCGCGGGCGGAGCGTCAGAACCCGACGCTCAACGCATGGCTGACGATCGACCGCGAGGCGGCGCTGGCCCAGGCCGACGTCGGAATCGCGATCGGCACCGGCACCGACGTGGCGATCGAGGCCAGCGACGTGACGCTGATCCGGGCCGACCTGCGCGGAGTCGTCCGCGCGATCGCGCTGTCGCGGCGCACGATGCGGACGATCCGTCAGAACCTCTTCTGGGCGTTCGCCTACAACGTGGTCGGCATCCCGGTGGCCGCGGGCGCGCTCTATCCCGTCTTCGAGGTCCTCCTGGCGCCGTGGATCGCCGGCGCGGCCATGGCGTTCAGCTCCGTCAGCGTGGTGAGCAACTCGCTGCGGCTGCGCCGCAGCCGACTGCCGCTGCCGGAGGGGGTGGCGTGACCGCCGTCGACATCGCCGTGGTGGCCGCCGGCGTCGCGGCCATCGCCTTCGAGCTGTGGTTCTTCCTGGGCGGGAGGAGGACGTGAGGCGGACCCCGGCGGTCCTCGCCGCCCTTCTGCCGGCCGTTCTCGTCGCCTGCGCCCACGCCCCGCAGCGGAACGAGGCGTACAAGCTGCCTGCGGCCTACAACTTCGCCTTCTACGACACCTACCCCGAGGCGGCGCGTTCCTTCTACGCCGCCCACTTCGCCCACTTCGGCGTGTACGAGACGCTCCTCGACCATGGCGAGAACGCCACCGCGGAGATGACGGGATTCCACCGACGGATCCTCGATCTCGTCGAGGGCCCGCCGGTCTTCGAGCCTCCCGCCGAGATCATCGCCCCGGAGTGGTCGAAGATCGCCTTCGAGACCGGCCGATCCATGGACTGGACCCACATGCTCCACAGCCAGCTCTACGACATCCTGACCGACGACGCGGTCGTGGACAAGAAGGCGGCCGGCGAGCGGGCGATCGCCCACTACCTCTCCAACGGCCACTCGGCC
The DNA here is from genome assembly GCA_019347645.1 of Gemmatimonadota bacterium. GTDB lineage: Bacteria > Gemmatimonadota > Gemmatimonadetes > JACCXV01 > JAHWKZ01 > JAHWKZ01. Next base: position 1,088 of record JAHWKZ010000008.1, read on the forward strand.
TTCTCCACCCGCGGCTACGGCCACCGGTGGATGGAGGGAGGCGGAGCGTGGGCCGGCGTGTTCCGGAGGAAGTACCCGGAGATCAACGGGGTCCTGTGGGCCTACCACTGGCACCACGCGGCGGTCTACGAGGCGCTGATGGAGCCCGACCCCGCTCGCCGCGCGGCGGGGCTCCACCGGGTGATCGCCGTCTTCGAGGACTCGGTGCTCGCGAGCCCGCCCGAGGTCATGCCGTTGACCGGCGAGATCGCGCCGCGGTTCGCGGCGCTGTTCCCCGCCGCCGCCCACATCTTCGACAACCTCCACATGATGCACGACGTGGTGAACGACGTGATGGCCGACGAGCGGCTTACCCGCGACGAGAAGGCGGCCGAGATCGAGCGGATGCGGAGGAACATGGGCTACCTCGCCCAGGAGGTCGTGGTCGCACCCGGCATGCCGATGGGGGAGGAGCACGCGATGAGCGAGGGCTCGATGCGGGTCCCCACCCGCTCGCGGGGCAGAGGATGGCTCCCGCAGGGGCACCCGGACGCAAGGGCGGCCTCGATGGAGGAGCTCGCGCGGCCGATGGGCGGGCCCGAGCGACCGATCGACGTCCGGCCGCCGCACGCGCACCCGGAGGTGCCGGTGGAGCGGGAGGAAGAGGGAGACGTGCACGAAGGCCACCAGGGCCCCCGGTGAAAGCGGGAGGCGTCCGGCGAGCGGGAGTCCCCGCCTTCGCCCTCTTCGTCGCCCTCGCGGCCCCGGGCCGGTCGGCGGCCCAGGAGGACTTCCGCTCCACCGACCTCGATCGGCCACTCCGCGTCGAGGACGCCTATCCGATCAAGTTCGGGGAATGGGAGGTCGAGGTCGGCCTCCGGGCGGGGGCCGGTGAGGAAGATCGGGCCAAGGGCGTGGTCGAGCTGAAGACGGGTCCTTGGTGGAATACCCAGATCGGCGTCGAGCTCCACGGCGGCTGGGAGCGGCTCGGCGAGGACGAGGACGACGACGAGGACGCCGGTGGCCTCGAGAGCGCCGGCGCGCACCTCCTCGTCAACTTCAACCGCGAGACGTGGTCGTGGCCGGCGTTTTCGGCGCGTATGGATGTCGAGAGCCCGGGCGCCGGCGATCTCGGCCGCGACGAATGGGCGGTGTCGCTGAAGGCCGTCGGCACCCGCTCCTTCGACCGCCTCCGTCTCCACGCCAACGCCGGCTACACGGCGGCCGCCACGGTCGACGGCGGCGACTTCTGGCGCGCCGGTCTCGCCTTCGACTATCCGATCGGCCTCTTCAGCCGCTCGATTCTCGGCGATGTCTACGCCGAGTTCCCCACCCGCGAAGAGGAAGACGCCCGCGTCTGGAGCACGCTCGGCACCCGCTGGCAGCTCACGAATCGGACGGTCCTCGACCTGGGGTTGGGCGGCCGGATCGATCAGTGGGTGGACGGCCAGGGCGACGTCGAGCTCGTGATCGGGATCAGCCGGGTCTTCGGAATCCCGGCGCTCGCCGACGTGCCGGCCTACCCGAACCCGCGGTTGGACTGAACCGTCGAGAGGGCGAGAGAACCCCGCGCAGGGCTCGCTCGAAAAAGGTGATACAAAAGCCGAATCGCCGGTGGACGAAGGGAATTTCCCGCACTCGCGACGAGGGCGACGAGCGAGTATCTTGATTACATGAGAAGCCTTGCCGCCATCCTCCTCCTCGCGCTGTTCGCCTGCGGCGGCCCGTCCGCGGGCTCCGACCAGGCCGCCCCGAGTCGGGCGGACCTCGAGCCCACGGCGGATACCGAATGGGTCACGATCGAAGGCGTGGAGTTTCCCTCGGCGATGGCCGAGGCGCCGTCCGAGATCGTCGAGGCCTATGTCTTCGCGGCGAAGCACCCCGAGGTTCTCCGGTACATGCCGTGCTACTGCGGCTGCGAGAACCCGGCCTTCGCCCACCGGAACAACTACGACTGCTTCGTCGACGCGATCGACACGACAGGAGAGACCCCGCGGGTGGATCCCGACCCGATGGGGTTCGGCTGAGGGATCTGCATCGAGATCGCCCGGGAGGCGAAACAACAGTACGAGAAGGGCACACCACTCCCCGAGATGCGGGAGATCGTGGAGGCCAAGTACAGCCGGGGGCTCCCCGGAACCCCGACGCCGAAGCCGCCGCGGGAAGGCACGACCGCCGGCGACTGAGGTCCCTTCGCCCGGAGACGCGACGAAGCCCCGATCGGCCATCGGCCGGTCGGGGCTCCGTCGTTCGGGTGGACCGCTCGACCCGTCAGTCGCCGCGGACGACCTCGATGTCCAGGTTGTCGATGAAGTAGTCCCGGGTGAACTCGGAAGTCCCCCAGACCCCGATCGCGAACCACAGCCTCCCCTCGGCGCTCGGCATCGTGGTGAACGAGAACTCCTTCCTCGACCAGGAGAACTGGTCGGGACCTGTCTCGCTCTCCGTCGACCCCTGGAACGTCAGGTGGTCGACGGTCTCGGGATCCCTGGGGCTCGCCCCGGCGATGATCCGCCAGGCGTTGACCTCTCCGTCCGAACTGCCGAAGTCGAACGCGATCCGGACGTCGTAGGTCACCCCGGGCACGAGATTCTGGAACGGAGCGGGGGCCGCCTCGATCCAGATCTTCCCGGCGTCGTTCAGGTTCTCGAGGTGGAGCTTCACCGACCAGTCGCTCTCGTTCGCCCGCTCGTCCGAACGCTCGATCGACCACTCCACGGGCGGGTCGTCGAGGTCCGTCCCGTCCGGCAACCAGGGAGCCAGGGTGAACTCGAACGTGTAGTTGGCGGTGCGGCGGACGAACGGCTCGTTGCTTCCGAAGTCGCACGCGGGCAGCGCGAGCGACGCGGCGACCAGGGCGCCGAGCAGGAGGTGCTTCGCCGGCACGGGCCTCAGCGGGGAAACGGGAGCGGGATCAGGAGGAACACCAGCGCGCCCCCCATCAGCAGGAGGCCGACGATCGCCGCCCAGAGGTGGTGGAGCCAGAACGCCGGGATCGAGACCGCCATCCCGAGGAGCAGGAGGGTGAGCGCGATCCAGGGCCGAAGCGGGATCAACGGGGCGAGCGACGGGCGAATCCTCTCGGGCATGGGTCGAAAGGCTACCGTGCGGGCGAGGGACTGGCAAGATCGCTCGGTGCGCGGTTGGCGGGCCGCCGACGGCGACGATAGTCTGACATTCGTGGCCGGCATCCTCGCGATCGTGGTCCTCCTCGTCTCCGCGCTGCTGCTCGGGACGATGATCCTCGCCCTGGTCCTCCTGCGGAAGGGGGAAGGCCCCAGCTACAGCCCGAGCCGCGCCTACGAAGCCAACCGTCGCGACGCGCTGGGGGCGCTGACTGGGGAGACGGTCGACGCGGTGCCGGGCGGGCAGTGGTACGATGCCGGCTTCGGGCAGGCGGGGTCCGGCGCCGAATGGACCCTCGACCACCGGGAGGCGGTCCACGAGGCGCTGCGTGCGGTCGTACCCGACCGGGCGGATCTCGTGTTCGAAGCGGGCGGGCGCGTCCGGGTCGGGGAGGACGTGTGGGTCGTGCCCGCGGTCTCGACCGCCGCGCTCCGGGCGGAGGATCTCGCCACGGGGGAGGAGGAGGCTCGGCTGGTCGTCGGCCTCGTGCTCTTCAACCCCGAGCCCCCGGGCGGCGAGGCCACGCACGTGACGCTCCCCGTCCAGGCCCTCTTCCCCGCGCTCGAGCGGGCCGGACGGGCCGACCTGATCCGTCGCTTCGAGGCCCTGCGCGAGAGGGGCGACCCGACATCCCGCAACGCCTAACCCAGGAGAAGGCGAATGAACCGCATCCAATCCATCGTATGGCTCGTCCCCCTCGCCCTGCTGCTCCCGGCCGCGTCCGCCGCCCAGGAGGCGGTGGAGATCGACGAGTGGCCGGTGCCCTGGGAGGATACCCGGCCCCGTGACCCGTACGTCGAGTCCCCCGACCGGGTGTGGTTCGTCGGCCAGCGAGGAGACTACCTGGGGCTGCTCGATCCGTCGTCCGGGGAGTTCGAGAAGTGGGACCTCGATCCCGGCGCGGGACCGCACAACCTGATCGTGGATGAGAGTGGGGACGTCTGGTACGCCGGCAACCGGGCGGCGCACATCGGCCGGCTCGAACCCGCCACCGGGGAGATCGTGAAGATCGCCATGCCGGAGGGGGCGCGGGACCCCCATACGCTGGCCCTCGGCCCGGGGGGCGACATCTGGTTCACCGTCCAGGGGGGCAACCGGGTGGGACACCTCGACGTGGAGACGGGCGAGGTGCGGATCGTCGAGATCCCGACCCCCGGAGCCCGGCCGTACGGGATCGTGGTGGATCCGGACGGACGGCCGTGGTTCACCGAGTTCGGCACGAACAGGATCGGAACCGTCGATCCGGCGACCATGGAGCTCTCCGACTACCCGCTCCCGCGTCCCGAGGCGCGCCCCCGCCGGCTGGCGCGCACCTCCGACGGGATGATCTGGTACGTCGACTACGCCACCGGCCGGCTGGGGCGTCTCGATCCGGAGAGCGGGGAGGTCCGCGAGTGGCCGGTCCCGGGCGGCGGCGACGCCCGCCCCTACGGGATGGCGGTCGACGCGCAGGACCGGCTGTGGTTCGTCGAGACGGGGCCGAGTCCCAACCGGTTCGTCGGGTTCGACCCGGCCACCGGCGCCTTCACCGCCCCCGTGCCGATCCCGAGCGGCGCGGGGACCGTGCGCCACATGGTCTTCCACGAGCCGAGCGGCACGGTGTGGTTCGGCACCGACGCGAACACGATCGGGCGGGCGACCCTGCCGTGAGGCGGGGAGCGCGGAGCGCGCTCGCGGCGCCGGCCGCGCTCCTGCTCCCGGTCGTCGCCGACGCGTACCTGGACGGGCCGCCCCCGGGGCGGACCGGAGGGTTCGGCGAGCCGACCTGCCGGGAATGCCATTTCGACGGGCCGGTCGAGGACCCGTCCCTTGGCCTGGAGGTGCGCGGGGCGCCCGCGCGATGGGAGCCGGGCGCCGAGTACCGGCTGGAGGTCGTCCTCGCTCGGCCGGGCCTCGCGGCGGCGGGGTTCCAGCTCGCGGCGCGCTTCGCCGCGGGTGACCGGGCCGGGAGGCAGGCCGGGACTCTGGCGGCGCTCGACGACCGGGTCGCCGTCATCGACTCCGGCGGCATCCGGTACGCCCAGCACACCGCCGCCGGAACCCGGCCCACCGAACCGGACACCGCCCGCTGGCCCTTCGTATGGACGGCGCCGCCATCCTCCGGCGCGGCCGTGGCGTTTCACGCCGCCGCGAACGCGGCCGACGGCGACGCCTCCGAGCTCGGCGACGTGATCGGCACGATCGAGCGGGTGAGCGCGAGGCCCTGTCCCGGCGAGGCGGACTAGGGCGGCGTCAGGACCCGGCCGGCACCAGGAACTGCTCGGCGAAGGCGTCGGGCGCGACGGGTCCGCCGGTGGCCCGGCGAGCGAGCGCCGCGTAATGGAGCCGGGCCCCGGGGCGGAAGATTTGCTCGACGAGCCATCCGCCGGCGCGCGGATCGGCGACGGCGAGAGGATCGTCGGTCCCCAGCTCCTCCCGCATCCGGGCGTCGATCTGGGAGGCGAAGCACTCGCCGAGCAGGTAGTTGTGGTAGTAGACGGGTGCCACGACCACGTGGATCTTGGCCGCCCAGTCGGCGGCGCCCTCCGGGCGGGGCGGCGGCTCGAGTCCCTGGTATTCGGCCTTCAGCTCCCACCACAGTCGCTGCAGGTCGCGATCGGGATCCTCGTAGAGCGCGCGCTCGAACCGCGTCATCACCTGCGCCCAGCGGGAGAAGGCGAGCATGTTGGCCCGCAGCTCGCGCGCGCCGGGCTCGCGGACGGCCTCGGCCCCGGCGGGGTCGACCAGCCCGACCGTCGCCATCCAGGTCGCCCGCTTCGAGAGCCGCCCGAACAGCATCGCGATCGCCTCGGTGGTCACCGTGTGGGCCGCCCGTCGGAGCATCCACGGAAGTCCGGGATCGACCCCCTGGTTGTAGACCGCGTGGCCGAGCTCGTGCAGGGCGGTCCCCATCCACCGCTCGTTCGGTCGCAGGTTCAGCAGGATCCGCACGTCCCCCTCGCGGTCGATGTCGATGGCGAAGGCGTGCGGGTCCTTGCCGGGCGCTTCGTGGACGCTCGAGCGTTCGAGGATCGCGTCGACGGGCAGGCCGATCCGCGCGAAGAACCCGCGCGCCACCGCGAGGATGTCCACCTCGGCATAGACGGCGTCCAGACCGGCGCCGTAGACGTCGGGGGCCTTCTGGAAGAAGGGGTTCTGGTAGTGCCACGGTCGCAGCTCGGCCACGTCCAGCTCGAGTCGCTCCGCGAGCCGGGCATCCATCCACTTCTTCGCCTCCGCGAACGGGGCGTCGGTCATCCCGGCGTGGCGCTCGAAGAACGCCTCGACGTCGGTCGGATCCTGCTCGTAGAGGGCGAGCTTGAGCATGTGGTAGTCGGGGTAGCCCACCTGTCGGGCCGCCCGGTTGCGGAGCTCGACCAGCTCGAGGAGCGGCTCGGCGACCTCGACGCCGACCTCCTTGAGGGCCTCCCAGGCCGCCTCCAGCCGCGCCGAGTCGGTCTCCTCGGAGAGGATCTCTTCGAGGTCGTTCGTCGAGCGGGGCTCGCCTTCGAAGATCGGTCGATGGGTGGCGAAGACGCGCTCGATCTCCGTGGAGAGGCGGTTGATCCGCGCGGAGAGCTCGGCGTCCACCTGCCGGGGCAGGGCTTCCAGCCACAACAGCTCCGCGGTGCGGGCCTCCAGGGCAGCGGCCTCGATCTCGCCCCGGAGGACGCTCAGCCGATCGAAGGCCTCGCGGTCGCGAAACAGAGCGTCGATCTCGTTCCGGATCGCCTCGACCCGCCCGTGGTCCTCCTGGGCGCCGCTCACCGCGGCATCCCACCACGCCCGGTTGGCGGCCGTCTCGAGCGGTCGGAACCGCTCGGCCCAGGTCTCGATCACCTCGCGCACGACCGCGGAATGTAGGCCGCGGTCCGGCACGGGACGAGCCGCGATTGACGCGCCGGGGGCCGGGCTCCACGTTGTGGACGTGCGACTCCGAGTCCTCCCCGTCCTCCTGGCGATGGGCGCCGCCTGCGGCGGCGAGCCCCCCGAGAGCGGGCCGGTCCCGGCCGACACCGCCCAGCCGGATCCGGCCGCGACGGCCGAGCGGGTCCGGATCGTCCTGGTGGCCGGCCCGCTGCGCTCCCGGCCCGCCGCCGCCGCGCCGGCCGTCACCGAGGCGGCCGCGGGGACGACGCTGCGGCTGGTCAGCGACACCACTGCGGCCTCCGGCCGCTGGCTTCGACTGGCGACCTGGGACGACCGGAAGGGATGGATGCCGGAGGACGCGGTCCTCGACGCCGGCCTCTGGACCCACTACGTGGAGACGCTGGGCGGTGCCACCCCCGCCGCCCTCCGCCCCGCCTACCCGATGAGCGGCGGCCGGTGGGGCGCCGAGAAGCCGTTCCCCTCTCCCGACCTCGACCCGCCGGCCGAGGTGTGGCTGGCCGCCGACTCGCTCGTCCACTCTCGGGTGGTGGGGCGGGACACGCTCCGGTACGAGTGCACCGGCGCGCGCCACTCGATGGCGGTCCTCGAGCGAGGCATCCCGGGCGCCGGCCGGCCCGATGGCGGGGCGATCGCGATCCCGGCCTCTCGGCCCCCCGCCGGCCGGACGCTCCCCGTGGGGGCCCTCGATCCGGAGGCCGGGCTGCTCGAAGCGATCGCCGACGCCACGGACGCCGCCCTGGCGGCGGCGCCCTCCCGCCGCGTCCCCGAGGACGCGCTCCCGCCTCCGGAGCCGGGGGCCGAGGCGCGCCTCGCGTGGCGAGCGGTCGGTGAGGACGGCGCCTGGGCGGTGGCGACCTGGCACCCGTCCCGCGGCCGCGAGGCCGGGACCATGCCCGGCCGATGGGCGGGGGCCTTCCTCGCCATCCGCGGCGCGGGCGGGTGGTCGGTCCGGACCGTGCTCCCGCTCCAGTGGACCACCGTGGCGCCCGCCGCTCCGCCCTGGCGGCTCCTCGCCGCCGTGGCCACCGTGCCGGGCCGTCCGACCCTCCTCGCCGTGGAGTCGCTCCAGCCCGAGGGCTCGCGGATCGACCTCCTCCTGGCCGACGAGCGGGGCTTCCGCCGGCTCTACGCAGGCTTCTACCGGGGCTGTTGAGGGACTCCGCGGAGCAGGTTTCTCCCGCGTGCGGGAGGCACTACCTTGCCGCGGAACGATGCGGCTCTCCGACTACGTCAACTGCGGCACCCTGCTGGCGCTCCTCGGCGTCGCCGTGTTCGTGATCCTCGCGATCGTCCTAGTCCAGATGCTGTGCCACGGGCCGGCCGGGCTCGCTCCCACCCCCGAAGGGCGCTGGGCGAGCTGATGCCGCCCGAGCCGGCGGCCTGGATCACCGAACCCACCGGCGTCTTCGTCTACCTCGCCGGCGTCCTGGCCGCGATCTACGCCCTCGCCGGGATCCCTCGCCTGGCGAAGTTCTTCGAGATCCTCCCGCCGATCCTGTGGGCGTACATGGTTCCGATGCTCTCGACGACGGTGGGGGTCGTCCCGCCGGTCTCGCCGGCCTACGACTGGATCGTCCGCTACGTGCTGCCGCTGGCGCTGCTGCTTCTGATGATGACGGTGGACGTGCCGTCGCTGCTGCGCCTCGGCAAGCCGGCGACGATCATGATGCTGGCGGGGACCTTCGGGATCGTGATCGGCGGTCCGATCGCGTTCGCGGCCTTCGGTCGCTGGCTGCCGCCCGACGCCTGGAAGGGGCTCGCCGCGCTGTCGGGCTCGTGGATCGGCGGCAGCGCACAGCTGGTCGCGGTGGCCGAGTCGGTGGGGACTCCGGACGCGATGCTCGGGCCGATCATCGTCGTCGACACGGTCGTCGGCTACGGCTGGATGGCGATCCTGCTGTTCCTCTCGGCATGGCAGGCCCGGTTCGACCGCTGGAACCGGGCGGACACGGCCCTGATCGAGGAGACCAACGCCGCGCTCGCCGATAAGTACGAGGCGATCCGCCGCCCGATCACGCTCCGGGACGCGGCCCTGATCATGGGGGTCGGGTTCGTGGGCGCCTACTTGACGGTGACCGTCGGGGATGCGTTGCCCGAGCTGGGCGATCCGAAGATCATCAGTCACACGACCTGGGCGGTGATCGCGGTGACCACCCTCGGCCTGGCGCTGGCGTTCACCAGGGTCTCCGAGCTCGAGGGACCCGGAGCCTCGCGACTGGGGTCGCTCGCGCTCTACCTGCTCGTGACCGCGATCGGCGCAAGGGGTGACCTCCGGGCGATCCTCGACGCGCCGATGTTCCTCGCCACCGGGGCGCTGTGGATGTCGATCCACGTGGCGATCATGGTCGTGATGGCGCGCTGGATCCGCGCGCCGCTCTTCTTTCTGGCGACGGGATCGATGGCGAACGTGGGCGGGGCGGCCAGCGCCCCGGTGGTGGCCACCGTCTACCACCCGGCGATGGCGCCCCTCGGCGTGCTGATGGCGGTGGCGGGCTACGTGGTGGGGATCTACGCCGCGCTCTCCTGCGCCTGGCTGCTGGGCCAGGTGGCGATCCACCTGCTCTGACGAGCGTTAGCGGGCGGAGCGATCGCCCCGCCCGCCGGTGTACGCGGGGCAGAGGGGGTCAGCTTCTCGTGCCCTTGCCCTGTTTGGTCTTCTTCTCCTCCTTCCCCTCCCTGCCCTGCTTCTGGGTCTCCTTCCTCTGGGACTTCTCTTTCTCGCCTTCGCGCGTGGTTCCGCTCTTGGGGTTCTTCTCCTGTGCCATCGTTCTCTCCCTGGTTTATGGGTTCATGCGACCCACGGGACGAGGCTATGGCGACCCGGTGCCGCCGTCCGTCACCCATCGTACTAAAATCACGGTAGTTGGTAGGCGGAGCTGGCGGCCTTGACCGGCGCTGTGGAGGACTGCGGACGGCGAATCATCTCTCGCCGGGTCCGCCGGTCGCGTCCGGCCCACGTCCGCGAACCGCCCGGAGCTCCCCCCGTCTGGTTGTGCGCCGCGACCGGTTGGCATTAGCGTGGTTTCGGAGCCCTGTTCTGACGAGGTGAGGCCATGCCCGGCGATAAGAATCGCGAGCGCGACGAGGAGGAGCGGGTACACGAGCCCGAGGCTGGACGGCCGCGAAAGCCGCGCGGCATCGTCGCGGTTGTGGGGCAGGCCATCGACTACGCCTTCTACCTGATCTACACGATCGTCGGCGTGCGCATCCTCCTGGAGGTGTTGGGCACCGGAGAGGAGACTGAGTTCAGGCAGCTCGTCGACACGCTGTCGGGGCCGTTCGTATCCCCGTTCCAGGGCCTGACCTTCGATCCGTGGGTCGAGCCCTACCAGGACGTGGTGCCCTTTCTCATCGCCCTGCTGGTGTGGATGCTGGTGCACGGGGCCCTCAAGGGCCTGCTCCGGCTGCTGTCGGGCCGCCTCAGGTAGGTGGAGGCGGTTCAGGCCGCCCATGCATCCGAGCCCCGGGCCGGTCAGCGTACTCCGGTGGCCCCCCGGCGCCGGCTCACCAACTACGAGCTGGCTTCAGAGGGCCTCGGCTCGGCGCGATAGGAGGCCGACCTACTCGTAGCGCAGGGCGGCCCGAGGCGTAGTGAAAACTACGCCGCAGGAGGCCCGACGAGCGATCGCCGCGAGATCGGCCCTTCCAGCGCCCCGACTATAGTTCCCCCCGGTAGATGTTGATGACCGTCCCTATAAACCCCAACGACTCGTCCCACGGACGCTGGAAGGTGTTCCGGCCGATGATCGAGCCGAAGCCGCCGCCGTCGCGGATCCCTCGGATGTCGTCGAAGAACGCCTCCGAGGAGGTTTTCGAGCCGCCGCTGAAGATCACGATCCGCTTGCCCGCGAACGCCGCCTGGGTGACGTGCCGCACCCGGTCCTCGACGGCGTCGAGCGGGACCTCCTCCTCCTCGTACACCTTCTTCGCCTTGTCCTGATGGAGGTGCGCCGTGGGGAGCTTCACCTTGACCACGTGGGCGCCCATCTGGCAGGCGAGCTGGGCCGCGTAGGCGACCACGTCGAGCGCGGTCTCGCCCTCCTTCTTCCCGATCCCGGAGCCCCGCGGGTAGCTCCATACCACCACCGCCAGCCCGGCCTCCTTCGCCTGCTCGGCCAGGACCATCAGGCTCTCGTACATCTCCTTCCGGTTCGCCGACCCCGGATAGATCGTGTAGCCGATCGCCACGCATCCCAACCGGATCGCGGCGTCGACCGAGGAGGTCACGGCCGGGATGGGGTCGTCGTCGGAGTAGAGCATGTCGTGGTTGTTGAGCTTGAGGATCATCGGCAGGTGCGCCGCGTAGTTTCCCGCCACCGCCTCGATGAACCCGAGCGGGGCGGCGTAGCCGCTCATCCCCGCCTCCAGCGCGAAGCGCGGGTGGTACTCGGGGTCGTAGGCGGGCGGATTGACGGCGAACGAGCGGTGGGGGCCGTGCTCGAAGCCCTGGTCGACGGGGAGGATCACGAGCCGGCCGGTCCCGGCCAGCCGCCCGTGGTTCAACAGCCGCGCCAGCGACGCCTTCGTGCCGGCGTTGTCGCTCGGGTAGTAGGAGAGGATCTCCTGGACGCGGTCGCTCAGGTTGGCCGCGGTCGCGGGGTCGGCGACCGCGGTCTCGCCTGCATGATGGTGGTGGCTCATCGGATCTCCTTCCGGTACAGGTTCGCTATCCCATGGAGGCCGCGGGCGTCTCGGTCAGCAGTCCCTCGATGGCGTCCACCTCGTGGCGACTCCCGATGACGAGCGGGGTCCGGACGTGGAGCCCATCCGGGACGAGCTCGAGGATCCGTCGCCTCCCGTCCGTCGCCGCCCCGCCGGCCGCCTCGGCGAGGAAGGCGAGCGGGGCGGCTTCGTAGAGGAGCCTCAGCTTGCCGCTCGGGTTCTGCGGATCGCCGGGATAGAAGAACACCCCGCCCCGCAGCAGGACGCGGTGGAAGTCGGCGACGAGGGCACCGATGTAGCGCAGCGAGTACGTCGTCTCCCGGCCCTGCTGGGAGTGGCGGTCGACGAAGCGGCGGAACCCGGGATCCCAGCCGTCGAGCCGCGACAGGTTGGCCGAGTACTCCCTGCCGCGCTCGGGCATCCGGATCTGGGGATGGCTCAGGAAGAACTCGCCCACGGCGGTGTCCAGCGTGAAGCCGTGGACGTCGCCACCGACGCCGTAGACGAGTATGCACTGCGGCCCGTAGAGGACGTAGCCCGCCGCGACCTGCTCGGTCCCCGGCTCGAAGACCTCCTCCGGCCTCCCGTGGGCGCGCCCCTCCACCTTCCGACGGATGGCGAAGATCGTCCCCACCGCGCCGTCCACGTCGAGATTGGACGAGCCGTCCATTGGGTCGTAACAGAGCGTGTACTGAGCCCTCGGGCAGTCGTCGTCGAGGTGGAAGATCTGCTCCATCTCCTCACTGACCAGCGTGCACAGCAGCCCCGAGCCGGCGAAGTGCTCCCGGAAGACCTCGTTGGCGAACCAGTCGAGCTTGTGGACCTCCTCGCCCTGGACGTTCACGTCCCCCTTCATGCCGGCGAGGCGCCCCAGCCCCACCTCGGCCAGCTCGGCGCGGATCTCCTTGCAGGCGGTGGCGATCTCGGCGAGGATGGCGGCGATCGGCCCCCCGCCGGGTCGGTGCTCCTCCACCTCGCGGAGGAGATGCTGGGTCAACGTCAGTCGATGGTCCATGGCGTCCCCGGCGTCACGGGATCTCTCGTGGTCGAGCGGCCGCTGGCAAACGTAAGAAAACGCGCCGCTTCCGGCCACGAGCCCGGTCGCGAGACGGCTCCGCCGTCGGGGGCCCCGCCGCGGAGACGGCGCCGGGCGCTGGGGCGCGCTACCTTGGCTGCGTGCGCCGCGTCACCGTCCTCCGGGCCGTCTTCCGAACGCCCGCTCCGCGCCCCAGTGGTGCCCGACCAGCCGACGGCCGATGAGCCGCCGACTCCTCGAGTTCCATCGCTCGCCGAACGCCGTGAAGGTCCGGGTGGGTCTCAACTTCAAGGGCCTGGACTACGAGACGGAGGAGATGATGGCTGCCGAGCGGGCGCCGATGGTGGAGGCGGCGGGGTGGCCCATGATCCCGATCCTGATCGATGGCGACGTGGTGATGCGGGACTCGGCGGCCATCCTCCACTACCTGGAGGCCAACTACCGGGACCGTCCCTCCCTGACGCCCGGGACCCGCGAGGACATCCGCTCCGCCGAGTCGCTCCTGATGAACCTCAACCCCGAGATCCTCCGCATCCAGTGGCGGATCACGCCCGAGATCGGCAAGCCCGAGGACGAGCGCGACATGGAGCGGATCAAGGTCGGCCGGCGGACCCTCTCCGACGCGCTGATGCGGCTCGAGGCCCGGCTGACCGGACAGGACTGGCTGGTCGGCGACTCGATGTCGATGTACGACGTGATCCTCGCCTGCAACCTCCTCCCCGCTCACCCGCCGGAGTCGTTCGTCGAGGAGAGCCCGATCTGGCGCTTCTTCGACGAGCACTTCCGGCTCGACGAAGATCGCGCGAGGGTCGCCAACTGGATCGGTCGGGTGATCGCGTGGGACGTGCCGGAGGGGGACCGGCCGGAGCCGAGGTAGCGCGGGTCAGCGCTCGGCGACCAGCCGCGCGTACCGGGCGGCCCCGAGGACGGCGGTGCGCTCCTCCAGGACGACGGCCACGGGGACGTCGGCGAGCAGGTCGGCGAGGCGGCCCTTGTCCCGGAAAGCGCGCAGGAAGCGGTCCCGGTCCTTCATCAGCGAGAGGATCGCGGGGGCGATCCCGCCGCCGACCCAGAGGCCGCGGAGCGCCAGAGTCGTCAGCGCCAGGTTGCCGGCCACCGCGCCGTAGCAGCCGACGAAGATCTCCAGCGCCCGCTCGCAGATGGAGGCCTCCTCGTCGATGGCGGCGTCGGAGATCGCGGCCGGCACGTCTTCGGCCTCGGCCAGCCGATCCGCCAGCCAGCTGGGCTCCTCCTCGCGACCGGTCTCCTTCAGGAACTCGTAGACGTTCCGGATCCCGGGCCCCGAGACGACCCGCTCCGCGCTGACATGGCCGTAGCGCGCCCGGAGGAAGTCCCACAGCGCGAGCTCCTCGTCGTCGCGGGGAGCGAAGTCGGCGTGCCCGCCCTCGCTGGGGAGCACCTGGGACCGGCCGTCGAACTCGGCGAGGGTCGCCATCCCGAGCCCGGTGCCGGCGGCGATCAGCGCGCCGGTCTCCCGGTGCGGCCGGCCGGGCTCGAGCACGGCGAGCTGGTCGTCGGGGAGCGCGTCGATCCCGTAGCCGGTGGCCTCGAGGTCGTTCAGGAAGTCCACGCGCTCGACCCCGATCGCCTCTCGAAGCCTGGAGCGATCGACGGACCACCCCGCGTTTGTCAGCTCGATCGTCTCGCCGACGACCGGGCCGGCCACGCCGAAGCAGGCGGTGGCGGCCGACTCATCGCCGTCCTCGAGGAACGCCCGCACCACCGCCGCCAGTCCCTCGAAGCGGGCGGTCTCGAATCGCCGCTCGCGGACGAACTCGAACGCCGTGTCGTCCTCCGCGCGCAGGAGGGCGAGGTGGATCTTCGTGCCGCCGATGTCGCCGGCGAGGATCACGGGGGATCGCTCTCCACCGCCTCCCCGAGCCCGGCCAGCTTCGCGGCGGCGGCGGCGTCCAGGAGCCAGGACACCCGACCCTCGAGGGGGTCGATCGCCTGAGCCGGCCAGCGGGCGGGCTCGCGCGGACCCTCCAGGACGGCCGCCACGGCGGGCGCCTTCGCTTCCCCGGTCACCAGGAACAGGACCTCGTACGCGGCGTTGATCGCCCGCGGGGTCAGGGTGATCCGCTCGACCACCGGCGGCTGCATCCGCGGCTCGGAGGCGGCGACTTCCACCACCAGCCGATCGGCTCTGTCCAGCGCTTCCGAGTCCGGGAAGAGCGAGGCGGTGTGGCCGTCGGGCCCCAAACCCAGGAGGACCAGGTCGAGGTGGGGCGTCGCGCGCGGCGGCACCGAGAGCGTCTCCCGCAGCTCGCGCTCGTATCGCGCGGCCGCCTCCTCGGGGTCGAGCTCCTCGCCGTGGATCCGGTGGACCCGCTCGGGAGGAATCGCCACCGCCTCGAGCAGGGCCTCGTTCGCGAGGCGGTAGTTCGAGTCCTCGTGGTCCTGAGGGACGCAGCGCTCGTCGGCCCAGAAGACGTGGGCGATCTCCCAGGCGACGGCCTGCCCGCGCGTGGGATCGGCCAGGCGCTCGAAGAGCGGCCGCGGCGTCGAGCCCCCGGAGAGGGCCACGGCGAAGCGCCCGCGCGCCGCCGTCGAGGCCCGTGCGGCCTCCGCCACCCGCCGGGCGGCGCGCTCGTAGAGCGAGTCGCGGCCGGCGCAGACGACGATCTCGGGCGGCCCGCTCACGACGACGCCGCCTCCCCGGCCGCCACGGCGCGCTCGACCGGCTCCTCCTCTCCCTCCGGAGCGAGCGGCCGCCAGACGTGGCCGTTCCGGGCGACCAGCTCCACGGCGGCCTCGGGCCCCTCGGAGCCGGCGGCGTAGTTCGGGAAGCCGGGGTCGGTCTCGGCCCAGGCGTCCCGGATCGGGTCGATCAGCCGCCACTGCCACATCGCCTCGTCCCCACGGGTGAAGTGGGTGGGATCGCCCTCCATCGCCTCGAGCAGCAGGGTTTCGTACGCCTCGGGAAGCTCGACCCCGAAGGCCTCGCCGTAGTCGAACTCCATCCTCACCTGGCTCGTCCGCATCCCCGCTCCCGGCACCTTGGCGCTGAACGTGACGTCGATCCCCTCCGTGGGCTTGAGCCGGATCACGATGGCGTTCGGAGCGGCGCGGCCCTGCTCGCGGGCGAAGATCGCGTGCGGAGTGGGCTGGAAGTGGACGGCGATCTCGGTGACGGTGCGCGCCAGCCGCTTGCCGGTCCGCACGTAGAACGGCACGCCGGCCCAGCGCCAGTTCTCGAGCCAGAACTCGACGGCCGCGTACGTTTCGGTCGTGGAGCCTTCCTCCACCCCGTCGAGCTCCCGGTAGCCGGGAACGGCCTCCCCGTCCACCGTGCCGGGGCCGTACTGGCCGCGCACCGTGCACTCGGCCACCTCGGCGGCCGTCATAGGGGCGATCGATCGCAGGACCTGGACCTTCTCCTCCCGCACCGACCGCTCGTCGTAGGCCACCGGCGGCTCCATGGCGATCAGGGTGAGCATCTGCAGGATGTGGTTGGCCACCATGTCGCGAAGCGCCCCGGTCCCCTCGTAGAACCCGGTCCGGTCGCCGACGCCGAACGACTCCGCCGCGGTGATCTCCACGTACTCGACGTAGTTGCGGTTCCACACCGGCTCGAACAGCGCATTGCCGAACCGGAACGCGAGGATGTTCTGGACCGTCTCCTTGCCCAGGAAGTGGTCGATCCGGTACACCTGCTCCTCGTCGAAGACGCGATCGAGCTCCCGGCTGAGCTCTTCCGCGGACTCGAGGTCGTTGCCGAAGGGCTTCTCCACGACGACCCGCGTCCAGCCCTTTCCCTCCGCCGTCAGCTCCACTTCCTCCAGGCCCCGGACGATGCGGACCATCAGCGACGGGGGAACGGCGAGGTAGAAGAGGTGGTTGCCGAGCTCGGTCTCGCCGGCGCCCAGCGCGTCCAGCATCTCGGCGAGATCGCGGTACGCCGCCGCGTCCGTCAGGTCGCCCCCCAGGTAGTGGAGGCGGTCGACGAACCGTTCCCACGCCTCCTCGTCGAACCGCCGGACGTTCTCCTCCACCGCCCGGCGCATCGCCTGGCGGTACTCGTCGTCGCTCATGGGGGTTCGGCTCACCCCCACGATCGCGAAGCAGGGATCGAGCGAGTCCCGCCGGTCGAGGCGGTAGAGCGACGGCATGAGCTTCTTCTCGGTCAGGTCGCCGGTCCCGCCGAAGATCACCAGCGCGCAGCCCTCGGCGACCGGCAGCTTCAGCCGGCGGCGCTCGGCCGGCGTGCGGACGCGGAGGATCTGGGGGCTCATTCTTCCTCCTCCCGCGCCCCGGCCGCGCGTGCCGCCCAGTCGGTATGGACGGCTTCGCCCTCGGGATCGTCGAGCCGGCGATAGGTGTGGGCCCCGAACCAGTCGCGTTGCGCCTGGGTGAGGTTCTGGGGGAGCCGCGCGGTACGGTAGGCGTCGAGATAGTCGAGGCCCGC
Organism: Gemmatimonadota bacterium; assembly: GCA_019347645.1. GTDB lineage: Bacteria > Gemmatimonadota > Gemmatimonadetes > JACCXV01 > JAHWKZ01 > JAHWKZ01. The sequence continues at coordinate 18,190 of JAHWKZ010000008.1, forward strand.
GCTCCAGCACGGCGTCGGGACCCCGAGCCGGCCGGCGGCGCACACCGCCCGGCGCCACCCCGTCTGGACGTCGGCGGCCATCGCCGCGATCGCGGGATCCATGAGGAGGTTGGCGATCTCCCCGCCGGATCCGAAGGCCGCCCGGATCGGGTCGAGCAGCGCCGAGCGGATGATGCATCCCGCCCGCCACACGCGCGCCACCTCCTCCAGCGGCACGCTCCACCCCTTCTCCCGTGAGACGCCCCGGATCAGGTCGAACCCCTGGGCGAACGCGCTGATCCGGGCGCCGTGCAGGGCGTCCCGGACGTCGGCGACGAAGGTCCCGGCATCGGCGATCTCCATCGGCTCCGCCCAACCCGGTCCCTCGATCGCCTCGCCGGCCTCGATCCGCTCCCCCCGTCGATGGGAGAGGACACGAGCGTCCACGGCGGCGGCGATCGACGGAGCGGGCACGCCGTGCTCGAGCGCGGCGATCGCCGTCCACCGGCCGGTCCCCTTCTGGGCCGCCTCGTCGACGATCGATTCCACCAGCGGTTCGCCCGTCTCCTCGTCCCGGACCCGAAAGATGCCGGCCGTGATCTCGAGCAGGTACGACTCCAGCGGCCCGTCGTTCCACCGCGCGAACGTCCGGGCGAGCTGATCGGCGTCGTAGCCGAGACCGACCTTCAGCACGTGGTACGCCTCGGCGATCGCCTGCATGTCGGCGTACTCGATCCCGTTGTGGACCATCTTCACGAAGTGGCCGGCGCCGCCGGGCCCCATGCGGCCGACGCACGGGCCGGCGTCCGACTCGGCGGCCATCGCCTCGAGGATCGGGCGCAGCGCGTCCCACGCCTCCTCGGCGCCGCCGGGCATCATCGAGGGGCCGCGGCGGGCGCCCTCGGCCCCACCCGAGACGCCCATCCCGACGAAGGCGATTCCGCGCTCCCCGAGCCGCTCCGTCCGGCGCTCGGTCTCCGCGAAGTGGGAGTTGCCCCCGTCGATCACGATGTCGCCTTCGTCGAGGTGGGGGAGGAGGTCGTCGAGCGTCGCGTCCACCGGGGCCCCGGCCGGGACCATCAGGAGCGCCTTGCGGGGCGTCTCCAGGGCCGCGGCGAAGCCGGCGTGGTCGGTGGCGCCGGTCAGGTCGCATTCGGGATGCTCCTCCACCAACGCCCGGACCCGCTCCTCGTCGAGGTCGAGGAGCGCCACGGAGAATCCCTGGTCCCCGGCGTTGAGCGCCAGGTTCGACCCCATGGTGCCGAGGCCGACGATCCCGAGGTCCGCGCCGTGGCTCAACCCAGCATGTACCCGATGTCGGAGCCGTGGGTGGGATAGGCGAGATGGGCGTCGTCGAGCTGCTCGGCGGAGAGGCCGCGCTGGATCGCCAGCGCGAAGAGGTTGATCGTCTCGTCGACTCCCGGCCCCAGCAGATGGGCGCCCACGATCCGCCGGGTCTGCGCCTCGACCAGGATCTTGTATCCGGCGTGGGTCTCGCCCACTCGCCGGGTCGAGGCCCAGGAGCCCGTGTCGCCCGTGACGACCTCGACCTCCAGACCGGCGTCCCGCGCCTCCGCCTCCCCCATCCCGACCGAGGCCAGAGGCGGAATGGTATAGACCACCGCCGGGATCCCGGCGTGGTCGGCCCGGCGGGTGTTGCCGTGGAGCAGGTTGGTGGCGGCCACGTCGCCATGATGGGCCGCGGTCGGAGTCAGCGGAGCGCCGACGCCGGCGGCGTCGCCGGCCGCGTAGACGGCCGGGTTGGAGGCGCTCTGCAGGTAGCCGTTCACCGCGACCCCGCCGTTCTCGGCGAGTTCGACTTCGCCGGCTTCCAGCTCGAGGCCGTCGACCGCCGGCACCCGCCCCGCCCCGTGGACCACCAGGTCTGCCGGGACCCGGTCCTCGCCGCCGGGGGTGTCCGTCCGGATGAGGAAGCCGTCCCCGTGGGGCTCGACCGCCACGACCTCGGTGTCCATCCGGACCCCGATCCCGAGCGAGCGCGTCCGGTTCACCAGCCGGTCCACCAGATCCGGATCGAACGGGCGGAGGACCCTGGGGAGGGCCTCCAGGATCTCCACCGAAGCTCCCGCGCGCGCGGCCACGTGGGCGAACTCGAACGAGATGAATCCGCCGCCCACGAAGACCACCCGTTCGGGGAGCGTCCCGGCCTCCAGGAACGCCTCGCTCGAGACCACCTGGTCGGCCCCTTCGAACGGGAGCGGGCGCGGGTTGGCTCCCGAGGCGATGGCGACGTGTCGCGCCTCGTGCCGCTCGCCGTCGATCTCGACCGCCGTGGGACCGACGAAGCGGGCGCGACCGTGAAGGGTGGCGATCCCCGCCTCGTCGAACGAGCTCTCGCGCTCCTCGGGCACGGATTCGATGAACGAGCGCTTGAACTTGATCAGCGCCGGCCAGTCGATTCCCGGGTCGCCGGTCACGCCCTTCCCGTCGAGGCGGCGGACGGCGTCGACCGCCCGCGCGGCGTCGACCAGCACCTTTTTCGGATCGCACCCTCGCAGCGCGCACGTGCCGCCGTACTCCCGCTCGTCGACGATCGCCACGCTCCAGCCGGCGCTCGCAGCGACCTGGTGGCGATGGTCGAGCCGGCCGTGCCGGTGCCGATCACCACGAGATCGAAAGGGTCGGCCACTCAGCGGCCTTCCGCCTCGATCATGTACCCCTCCCGCTTCCACTCGCGCTTGCCGGCCCGGAACCAGGTCACGTCCTCGTATCCCAGCGCCTCCAGGGCGTCGACCGCGGCGGCGCAGCCGGGACACGACTCGTCGGAGCCGTACACCACGATCGACTCCTTCTTGTCGGGCAGGACCTCGTCGGCGTGGTCGCGGACCGCGTCGGGCGGGAGATGCACGGCCCCCGGCAGGTGGCCGGCGCGGTACTCCTCCTCGGCAAGCGTCTCGACCAGGCGGAAGTGATCGCCCCGATCGATCCGCTTCTTCAGCTCACCGGCCTGGATCGTCTTCAGTATCGCCCTCCTCGTCGGTGGAGGATCGGACGCGCGCCGGCCGCGGGCGGCCGACGTCGGGAAAGGAGCTACGCGAGCTGGAGCTGGCGCTGCTTCTCGGCGATGTCCTCGAGGAGGGCGTCGTAGCTCGCCCCGAACTTCTCCACGCCCTCGACCTCGAGCTCGGCGGTCACCGCGTCGAAGTCGATTCCGATCGAGGCCAGCGCGTCCATCCGCTCGCGGCACTCCTCGAGCCCCTCGCGGATGGAGACGGACGGGTCGCCGTGGTCCAGGAAGGCGTCCAGGGTCTTCGGAGGGACCGTGTCGACGGAGTGGGGGGCCACCAGCGCGTCGACGTAGTAGGTGTCGGGAAAGTCCGGGTTCTTGGTCGAGGTCGAGGCCCACAGCGGCCGCTGGCAGCGGACCCCGCTCTCCTTCAGCGGCGCGTAACGGTCGGCGTCCAGGATCGTCTCCTCGAACGCCGCGTAGGCGATCTTCGCGTTGCAGATCCCGATCTGGCCCTTCAGGCCCTCGATCCGCTCGCGAGTCTCCGCGTCTTCGGCCGCCTCCAGGAGGGTGTCCAGCCGGTCGTCGACTTTGCTGTCGACGCGGCTCACGAAGAACGACGCCACCGAGGCCTGTCGGTCGACCGGAGCGCCGCGCTCGACCCGCTCCTCCATCGCCTCGTACCACATCTCCATGACCTCGCGGTAGCGCTCGACGGAGAAGAGCAGCGTGATGTTGATGTTCATCCCCTCGGCGAGGGAGCGGCGGATGGCGGGCAGACCCTCCCGGGTGCCCGGGATCTTCACCATCACGTTCGGCCGATCGACCGCCTGCCACAGCCGCCGCACCTCGGCGACCGTGCCTTCGGTGTCGTACGCCAGGTGGGGGCTGACCTCGATGGAGACGAATCCGTGCTCGCCGCCCGTCGCCTCCCACAGCGGTCGGAACAGGTCGCAGGCGCTCTGGATGTCGGCGACGGCAAGACCCTCGAAGACGTCCTTCGGCTCCGTGTCGACGCCCGCCTCGCGGATATGGGGGTCGTAGAGGTCGGTCTCGCTGATCGCCTCGTCGAAGATCGTGGGGTTGGAGGTCTGGCCGGCGAGGCCGACCTCCTCGATCAGCCGCTTCTCCTCCCCGCTCTCCAGCATGTCGCGGCGGATGTAGTCGAGCCACATCGCCTGGCCGTTCTCGCGAAGCGCCTTCACCCGGTTGTCAGCCATCGTCCTCTCCTCCCTGCTGGTCCATATCGAACGCCCCGGCGCGGGCGTCCGTCTCGATCGCGTCGATCTTCCTCGAGCGCCGGACGTGCCGCTCGGCCCCCGAGAACTCCGCGCTCAGGAACGCCCGGACGATCTCGGCGGCCAGCTCGGCTCCGATGACCCGCGCGCCCAGAGCGATCACGTTCATGTCGTCGTCCTCGACGCCCTGTCTCGCGCTGAAGGTATCGTGGGTCATCGCCGCGCGCACAGAAGGGATCTTACAGGCGGCGATCGCCACGCCCACTCCGCTCCCGCAAACGAGGACGCCCCGCTCGGCATTCCCCGCGACGATCGCCTCGCCCACCGCGCGGGCGTAGTCGGGGTAGTCGTCGGCGGGCAGGATTTCGTAGGCGCCACGGTCGAGGATCTCGTGGCCGGCCGCCTCGATGGCCTGGATCACGCGCTCCTTCATCGGGAACCCCGCATGGTCGGCTCCGACGGCGACGATCACCGCTCGAACCCCTCGACGTCCGGGACCCCGAACCCCTCGCGGCGCGCCGCGTCGGCGAGGCGGTCGTCCGGGTCCGGGGCCTCGGGGAGGTCTTCGCCCCGGCGGGCTCTCTCGCGCTCGATCGCCTCGATCGTCGACTCCGATACCGACGTCCGGGCCAGAGCGTCCTTGAGATCCCGGCCGCGGCGGATCGTCCCGAAGTGCTCCTTGATCACCTCGGAGAACGATTGTCCGGGGCGCTTGCGACGGGCGAGGAGGTCGTACGCCTCCAGATCGATGGTGATCGTCTTGACCGCCATACACTTATCATGCACTTACACCTGCGGCGGTCAAGCCGACGCCCGACCTGGCGCGGCGATCATCGCGCCGAGGTTGCGGTGGGCTCGCCCGTCCGCCTTCTCCGCCACAGCCGGACGAGCAGGACGGCGATCACGGCCACGGCCGTCAGGGCGAGCCCGGCGACGGCCACGCCGATCCAGGGGTACGTGATCAGGAGCACCACGAGTCCGACCACGAATCCGTCCTCGAGCAGGCTCGCCCCGATGTTCGTGACCGGCTCGGGCGAGGTGTTGACGGCCAGCCGCGTACCCGCCTTGGCGGCGTGCGCCGAGGCGCCGATCGCCCCGCCGAGGACCGCGGCCATCGTCTGCATCCCCGGATCCGCTGGTCCCAGCGCCGTCACCGCGATCACGGCCGCGCCGATCGGGCGAACCAGGGTGTGGAGGAGATCCCAGGCGGTGTCGATCCACGGGACCTTGTCGGCCAGGAACTCGACCGCGTACAGCGCGCCGGCGACGCCGATCACCCACGACGAGGCGAGCGGGTCGAACGCCTCCGGCAGCGCCACCCACTCGTAGCGCGCGGCGAGGCCGAGGACCAGCACGGTGGCGTAGAGGTTGACCCCGGCGCCGACGGCGAGGCCGAGGGCGCGGGCGAGGGCCAGGTCCAACGGGGGCGGGCCGGCGTCAGCCGGCGGGAGCGCGCGCGCCGACGAGCCGGCGCGCGGCCTCGACCACGGCGCGGGGGGTGATGCCGTACTTCTTCATGTTCGTTTCGCCCGGCGCGCTGTGGCCGAACTCGTGGACGCCGATCGCGATCCCCCGGTCCCCGATCCACCGCTCCCACCCGAAGGTGGCGCCGGCCTCGATCGAGACCCGAGCGGTGACGGCGGGGGGCAAGACTTCGTCGCGATACGCTTCGTCCTGGGCTTCGAAGACCTCCCATGACGGCATCGAGACGACCCGCGCGGCGATCCCCTCGCCGGCCAGCGTGTCGCGCGCCTCGACCGCCTTCCACACCTCGCTGCCGGTGGCGATCACGATCACGTCGGGCTCACCGCCCTCGGCGTCGGCCAGGACGTAGCCGCCCCGTCGGACGGCTTTCCGATCGGCCATCTCGGAGCGGTCGAGGGTCGGCACCTTCTGCCGCGTGCAGACGACCGCGGTGGGCCCGTCCACGTTCGTCATCGCGTAGCGCCACGCTTCGGCCGCCTCGTTGGCCGCCACGTCGGCCGGGGAGGCGGCTTCGGCGCCCGCGTCGGCATCGGCATCGGCTTCTGCGTCGGCTTCGGCGCCCGCGTCGGCCCCCGGCTCGCCATCGAGCTTCGGCACGGTATACGATTGGGCCGCCGTGCCCCTTATGATGTTGACCTTGGCATTG
>JAHWKZ010000090.1 GCA_019347645.1 Gemmatimonadota bacterium
TTCACGCTCAAGGCCTCGCGCAAGATCACCCACCAGAAGAAGCTTGAGGGCTGTGAGGACGAGGCGGCGTACCTGACGTCGACGTCGGGCGGCCTCGAAGACCGGCTGGGGCCGATGTTGATCCAGCTCCCCCCGTACCTGAAGAAGGACGTCCCGCGGCTGGCGGACTTCCTGGCGCTGCTGCCGGAGGGATTCCCTGCCGCGGTCGAGTTTCGCTCCTCCTCCTGGTTCGACGACGAGACGTACGCCGCGCTCGAGGCCGCCGGAGTGGCGCTGGTGGCCAGCGACATGGACGAGAAGCCCGAGCCGCCCGTCGTCCGCACCGCTCCGCACGGGTACGCCCGGCTGCGTCGGGTCGACTACGACGAGGACGACCTGGTCCGTTGGGCCGACCGGTTCGCCGATCAGGGATGGGACGACGTCTACGTCTTCTTCAAGCACGAGGACGAGGCCACCGGCCCCCGGCTGGCGGGGCGGTTCCGGGAGATCGTCCGGGCGGGATCGTGAGCGCGCCCGGTCGGCCGCCCCGTCGGTGAAGGGGCGCCGGCCCTTCCCGCCCTCCACGGCGCGGCGGCGAGGGGCCGCGAGGAGCTGGACGTCGACACGCTGGAGGTGTTGATGGCCGGGGGGAGACCGCGTGAGGGTCCCGTCGACTCGCGCGCTGTTCGTGTTGCTCGGCGGCCTCGCCGGCGCGCTGGCGGCGGTCTGTACGGCCTCACCGAGATCCCGGTGTAGCCCGCCTCCGGCGCCCGCGGCGCCGAGGCGCTCCTAAGGGTCGCCGCGGGCCTGCTCGTCGGGCTTGCCCTGGCGGGCGGCGCCTCGCTCCGGCTTCGGGGTGAGGGCCTCGAGAAGGCCGCCCGGGGGCTGATCGTCGCGATCGTCGCGCTGGCCGTCGGAGTCGTGGCCGGCCTCCTGAACGCGGCCGAGGGTTGACCCCGCCCGTCGCCGGGGCCATGATGGAGACTGGGTCATGGCCACGCATCGAACCGCCCTCGCTCTCGCCTTGGCGCTGATGATCGGGGCTCGCGCCTCTGCAGAGGCGCAGGAAGTCCCCGGACACGAGTCCGACTCTCCCGAAGTGGTCGCGTGCGCGCTCTTCCGGCACCTCGAGTCCGATCGTTGGGACGCGGCGGCCGCGCTCTACCACGAGCGGTTCCTCGAACACTGGCATCGGCGCCTGATCCGGGACCTGCCGTCCGAAGGCGAGTCCGATCGCCTCGACCGGAATTCCGCCAGCCCGTCGAGAGACTTCTGGCTCCGCAAGCAGATGGCGGTCGCCTCCGTCGAAGAGCTCAAGGCACTGTCACCCCCGGAGGCGGCGGCGCGCGCGCTCGAGGCCTACGACCCCGCGTATCAGTGCGACGTCACCCTGGAGAACCCGAGGTTGGTCGGCGCATGGGAGCGGGACGAGCTGGCGCGGGGATACGTCCCGGCCCACACACGTCCGATCCTCGGAAGCGTGGTCCACGGCGATCGGGCCTACGTCGGCTACCGGAGGGTCTCTGGGCCGGGACCGGGGCCCGACCCCTCGACGGGGCCCCCGTGGGGCCATTTCTGGCCCGTGCACCTCCTGGCGATGACGCGGTCGGAGGGAGGGTGGAAGGCCTGGCCGAGCGACCACCACCGGCTCCTCGAAAAGTCCTACGAGTTCTCGGTCGGGCCTCCGATCGAAGGTCCAGCGCACACGCCGACGCCTTGCCCGCACCCCCCGGACGCGACCGCCGCGCCCACCGACGAGGCGCAGACCTACGCCGGCCAGTTCCTCGATCTCGTCGATCGGGAACGATGGCCCGATGCGGCGCGGTTCTTCGCGAACGACGTCCTCGCCGATTGGTACGAGGAGAACCTCGATCGACTGGCTGCCATGCGCGCTCGAAATCCGGAGATCGGGACGTTCGTCTCCTCCCTCTTCGCCGGGATCGATTCGCTCGAGGAGCTCGAGCAGCTCTCCCCTCGCGAGGCGGCGACCTGGAACCTGGAGCGCATGCGGGAGGGCGTGAGCCGGGGACGGGAGGGTGGCCCGCGGGCCGAGCTCCGGTCCGAGGTCCTGGGCACGATCTCCGAGGGCGACCTGGCCCACGTATTGTACCGGATCCGGAGGACATTCAGAGAGTCCGGTCCCGAGGGGCGACGCGTCGAGATCGCTCCGCTGAGGGCCCGGACCGTGACCCTCCGCCGGACGGCGACGGGATGGACGGTGCTGCCCCGGGTATCGGTGCTCCTGGACGAGTCCCCCGGCGACTGACCCTCACCCAATCCGCTCCGCCAGCCGCTCCAGCGCCCCCACCAGGTCCGGCTCGAGCTCCAGCACCGGCTTCAGCGGATCCTCCTTCATCGCCCGCACCCGCCGCGGCACGCTCGCGATCGTGAACCGCGACACGTCGAGCGACGGCACGACCTCCTTCCACCTCAGCGGCGTCGAGACCGTCGCGCCGGGCCGAGGCCTGGAGGAGAAGGGTGCCACCAGCAGCTTCCCGTGGCCGTTCTGGAGGAAGTCGACGTAGACCCGGCCCTTCCGCTTCGAGACGACCCGCTGGATCGTCGCGATCTCCGGGTTCTCGCGGACCACGATCCGCGCGATCAGCTCACCCATCAGGCGCGCCTGCTCGTGGGTCGTCCGGCCGTCGAGCGGGATCAGGAGATGCAGCCCGCTGCCACCGCTCGTCTTCACGAAGACCGGCAGCTCGATCTCCTCGCAGAGCGCACGGATCGCCTTCGCCACCGCCACGACTTCCTCGAACGGCGCGTCCTTGGGGTCGAGGTCCAGGATGCACCAGTCGGGGCTCCCGAGTGACGAGACCCGGCTGGCCCAGACGTGGAGGAGCAGCGCCGCCGAATTGGCGATCCACAGGAGCTGGTCCATTTCGTCGACCACGAAGTAGTCGAGCTCCCGCTCGGACCCCTCGCTCCAGATCGTCGCCGTCCGCAGCCAGTCCGGCGCCCAGTCGGGCGCGTCCTTCTGGAAGAACGACTTGCCTTCGATCCCGTCGGGGTAGCGGGTCAGGACGAGCGGCCGGTCGCGGAGGTAGGGGAGCATCCACCCGGCGATCGCCCGGTAGTAGTCGATCAGGTCGCCCTTGGTATAGCCTTCATCCGGCCACAGGACCTTGTCGAGGTTGGTGAACGCGATCCGGCGCTCCGGCGGCTCGTCCGGGGCCTCGATCTCGACCGGCTCCTCGACCTGCGGGTGGGCGAACCCGCCGGAGCACTCGTGGGGAGCCTTGTCGTCGCGAACCCGGACGAAGACCGCGTGGCGCAGCAGCCCCTGGTCGGTGACCTCCCTGTAGCGGACCTCCACGACGATCTCGGGCTTCGCCCATCGGTGGTCCCGGCCGCGGGGGAGCGCCGTGCCCTCCGGCGGTCGGCAGGGGGGCTCGTCGACCTCGAGGTCGGCCAGGCGGGTGGAGAGGGTCTCGAGCGTCGGCTCGTCGAAGCCCGTCCCGACGGCGCCGACATACACCAGCCCCTCGCCGTCGTAGCGCGCCAGGTGGAGCGAGCCGAAGCCCGTGCGGGTCCCCTTCGGCGCTCTCCACCCGACCACCGCGTAGTCGTCGGTTCGGACCGAGCGGATCTTCACCCATTCCTTCGAGCGCGTCCCGCGATACGGGGCATCGGCCTTCTTGGCCACGATCCCCTCGAGGCCCATCGCCACCGCGCGCTCGTAGACCGCCTCGCCCCGTTCGGCGACGTGGTCGGAGAAGCGGAGCGGCCCCCCCGACGGCACGACCTCGCGCAGGATTCGCTTCCGCTCGACGAGAGGAAGCCCGCGGGCGTCGTACCCCTCGCAGGCGATCAGGTCGAACCCGTACCAGGTGGCCGGCAGCTCCGCGGCGGCCCGCAGCACGTCCGCCCATCGTTCGAGCCGGCCGCGGCGCTGCAGCCGATCGAAGGAGGGGAGACCGCGCTCGTCGTGGACCACGACCTCGCCGTCCACGACCAGCCCGTCGTACGGCAGCGCCGCCATCGCGCGCGCGATCTCCGGGAAGGTGCGGGTGAGGTCGTTGCCGTTGCGGGAGACGAGGCCCGCCGCGGAGCCGTCGCGCCAGCCGAGGATCCGGTAGCCGTCGAACTTGAACTCGAAAACCCAGCCGGGCCTGGAGAACGGCTCGTCCTCGGCGACGGCGAGCATGACGGCGACGTCGGCGGGATCGACCCGCCGTCGCTTCGCGCCCGCCTCCTCGAGCAGGCCCCGGATCCGTCCGATCACCGGCCCGGGGTCGGCTCGCTCCTCGACGGTCAGACCCGAGACGATCGAGTCGGGCGCGTACGCGCCGGTGCCGCGATCGTCGGCGTACGCGTCGCCTTCCTTGATCAGCAGCCATGAGTTCTCCTCCTGCTTCGTCTTCACCAGCGTCCACCGGCCGCGCAGCTTGTACCCGCTCAGATCGAATTTCAGCGTTCCTTTCGCCAGACCCTCGGCGGCGTCGCCCACCGGGGTCCAGGTGCCCCGGTCCCAGACGATCACCGGCCCGGCGCCATACTGTCCCTCGGGGATCACCCCCTCGAAATCGGCGTACTCGATCGGGTGGTCCTCGACCTTCATGGCGAGCCGCTTGTCGGCCGGATCGGCCGAGGGGCCCTTGGGGACCGCCCAGGAGACGAGTGTCCCCTCGTGCTCCAGGCGCAGGTCCCAGTGGAGTCGAGTGGCGGAGTGCATCTGGACGACGAAAAGGTTGCCGCCAGTGGGGAGGGCGCCGCCGAAGGGCTCGGGGGTCCGTTCGGCCGCGCGCTTCTTCCGGTAGGGCTCGAGGCGGTTCACGTCCAGGAGTTCAGGACCGAGATGCCGTGGTCGGCGCAGTCGGACGCGTTGCGGGTCACGAAGGTGAGGGGACGTCCGGCACGTCGACCTGGTCGTGTGCGGCAGCGTTGCCGTGGACCGGCGAGGGGGCCGCATCGGGAAGGGAGGAGGGTTCTCGGACCTCGAGTTCGCGCTCCTGGCCGAGGCCGGCCTCATGGACGACGACACGGTGATCGTGACCACGGTGCACCCGCTCCAGGTCCTCGACGAGCATCTCCCGGAGACCAGGCACGACTTCCGCGTGGACCGGATCGTCACCCCGGACGAGGTGATCCGATGCCGGAGGCGACGCCGCCCGCCCGGGAGCCTGTGGGATGACCTGGACGAGGACAAGGTCGCCGCGGTCCCGGCGCTCCGCGCCCGACGCGGGCGCTGAGTAGGATCGCACGGGGGGAGCATGAGCGATCTGCCAACCGGCACCGTCACCTTCCTGTTCTCGGCCATCGAGGGATCCACGAAGCTCCTCCAGCGGCTGGGTGACGCCTACCCTGACCAGCTCCACGAGCACGGGCGCATCGTGCGGGCCGCGGTGGAGGCGGCCGGTGGGACGGAGGTGAGCACGGAGGGGGACTCCTTCTTCGCCGTGTTCCCCATGCCGAGCGGCGCCCTGCACGCCGCGGTGGCGGCACAGCGAGCCCTCAGCGGGCATGCTTTCTCGCACGGGCATCCCCTCCGGGTCCGGATCGGCATGCACACCGGCGAGGGGCACGTCGGAGGGGGCGACTACGTCGGGATGGACGTGAACCGCGCCGCCCGCATCGCGGCCGCCGGCCACGGCGGCCAGGTGTTGCTCTCGGAGGCTACGCGGGGCCTGGTGGAACGCGACCTCCCCGCGGGGGTTCGCCTGCGGGAGCTGGGAAGCCATCGCCTCAAGGACATCCCCAAGCCGGAGCGGATCTAC
>JAHWKZ010000091.1 GCA_019347645.1 Gemmatimonadota bacterium
AGGGCCCTATGTGCCTTTTACCATGCATCTCTCGTGCCAAATCCGAAAAATCTCGCGTTGTGGGGAAAAACACCAAATTCCGCAGTTTTCAGCGCTGAAACATCTTGCCAACAGATGGTATTTGCCACCAACAGTCGGTGAATGGAGCGGGCTGAAACATTCGTCGGGCAGAGCAATGCGGTGCTCGATGCAGTCGAGCGCGCGAGCCGCGCCGCCGCGCTCAACCGGCCGGTCCTCGTCATCGGCGAGCGCGGCACCGGCAAGGAGCTCATAGCCGAGCGCCTGCACCATTTGTCGCCGCGCTGGTCCGCGCCGCTGGTCGTGATGAACTGCGCGGCCTTGCCCGAAACGCTGATCGAGGCCGAGCTGTTCGGCCAGTTGCGGGCGCGAGTGGCCGAGCACGCCGGGGCGCTCCAGGAGACCGCCGACGCGCTGGCCGAGGTCGACGTCCTGGCGGGGTTGGCCGAGGTGGCCGCCCGGAACGCTTGGTGCCGCCCGGAGATGACCGAGGGCCTCGGCATCGAGATCGACGGCGGGCGCCACCCGGTGGTCGAGCGGTGGCTCGAGGGCGAGCAGTTCGTCCCCAACGACGCGCGGCTGAACCCCGAGGACACCCAACTGGTGATCCTCACCGGCCCCAACATGAGCGGGAAGTCCACCTACCTGCGCCAGATCGGGCTGATCACCATCCTCGCCCAGATGGGCGCCTGGGTCCCCGCCGAGCGCACCCGGCTGGGGATCGTCGACCGGCTCTTCACCCGCGTGGGCGCCAGCGACAACCTGGCCCGGGGCCAGTCGACCTTCCTGGTCGAGATGATCGAGACTGCCAACATCCTCCACAACGCGACCGACCGGTCGCTGGTGCTACTGGACGAGGTCGGCCGGGGGACCTCCACGTTCGACGGGCTCGCGATCGCGTGGGCCGTCAGCGAATGGCTCCACGAGGGGCCGGCCAACCCGCTGACTGTCTTCGCCACCCATTATCATGAGTTGACCGAGCTCGAGTCGATCCTGCCGCGGGTGAAGAACTACAAGGTCGAGGTCGCCGAGTACGGCGACGAGATCGTGTTCCTCAAGCGCGTCAGCCGGGGAGCGGCCGATCAGAGCTACGGGATCTACGTGGGGCGGCTGGCCGGACTTCCGGACCGGGTGGTCGAGCGGGCGAAGGAGATCCTGCAGAATCTGGAGGCGGGGGAGTGGAGCGCGGATCAGGTGCCGAGCCTGGCGCCGGGGGAGCTCGCGCCGGAGGGGGCGCAGCGTGCGGGGGAGCAGATGAGTCTGTTTGGAGGTACGGAGTCCCATCCGATGCTCAAGGCGTTTGACAGTTTGAATCTTGACGTCCTGACCCCTATACAGGCTCTCGAATGGCTCTATCGATGGCGATCCGACGAGGGGACTTAGAGCAAACAGTGCTTCATCTTCAAAACCGGAGCGATACGATGTACTTAAACGATTCGTGTTGCGAGAATTTCCTAGATTTTCCCAATTTGCCAAGTTTTGGTGTTCAAGACGTCGCGTTCGCGTAGCGAGGTGAGACACGTAGTCGGACAAGACTAGCCACTTATGAATGTTAGCTACAAATATGATGTCTGTCTCTCGTTCGCGGGGGAAGACCGAGACTATGTTGATGGGGTTGCTGCATTACTGAAAAAAGACCGATTGCGTGTGTTCTACGACCGATACGAGCAAGTCGAGTTGTGGGGCAAGGACCTATATCAGCATCTTGATACGGTATATCGGCAACGTGCCCAATACTGCGTAGTATTTATTCTGAACACTACGCTAATAAGGTCTGGACACGGCATGAGCTTCGGAGCGCCCAAGCAAGAGCTCTTGAAGAGAGTGCAGAGTATATATTGCCTGCAAGATTTGACAACACTGAGATCCCGGGTCTTCCGGATTCCTTGAGCTATGTAGACTTGTCTCTTGTGTCGCCGGAAGAGCTAGCCCGTGCGATCCGTGGGAAGGTTGGAATCTCAAAACAAGTATCGACTGAAGAAGAAAGGATGACACCTTTTATCAATAGAGATGCAAGATCGGAACGAAAGGGTGCTCACTTAATTAGGCGAGCAGAGTTAAAGTACGCTACCCTTAGAAGACCGAAGGATTACTAACAAGATGACATCTGAGCAGTATGTTTATTATGTAAATTGTCCAAAATATGGACAGATTATCGAAGCGATTTGTCCATCGTTAGTAGACAAGCCTCGCAGGATCGCAGCTTATCCTGAAATAGGATACCCCACGCCTTTTTCGAATTACAGCCCTAGTGGTAAGACTACGACTGATTCTGGTTGTCCCATTTGCGCTTTTCGTTTTAAGATTGATTGGGTTTGGTGAAGGAGAGGAGACAATCATAACGTAGACGAACCCGAACCCGAGGACCTTCAGGAGCAGATTAACATAGGTGGCTTTGAGAGAGTGCCTGTTAGATCTCGTTGTGAGTCCGGGTTAGAATAAAACTGAGGACTTCGGGTACGGTCCTCTTCGACGGCGCCGGTGCATCGTCGGTGCAGAGCACCACGGCGGCGCCTAACAGGGGACGCGTGTCCGTGCACCAGTCGAGTGGCAGGGCCTGCGCGCGGGCCACCAGGCTCACGGTCGCGATCCGGTCAGACAGGGCGCAGGAGAGCGCGAACGCCATCCCGTCGCCCTTGGACATTCCGTTGGCGTAGATCCGCTCGGGGTCGATCCGAGTGGTCCAGCTGTAGCCCGCGTACATCCCGAGACCGACGACGACCAAGGCGGTTGCGAGGACGATCTTCCCGAATTTCATGATCCTCCGGTAATGGAGTGTGAGCTCATTCCGAAGCCGACGCTTCGTCGGCCATCTTCCGGGCCGCCCGGTCCTGTCCCCCGACGTTCAGAACGATGCCGATCACCTCGCCCGCGTCGTCCCGCGTGAAGCGGACCCGCCACGGCGTGCGCTTGAGGTAGAAGCTCGAATCCGATTCGGGGTACATCCGGAACCGGACGTTGCCGGGGACCCGGATCGTCAAGTAGCCATAGTCCTCCAGCCGGACGGCGATGCCGGGTCCGGGGCCGGCGGCGTAGCGGCCGACGTAGGAGCGGAGGGTCGCCTCGGGGACGTCCACGACGGGGATGTCCAGCGGCGCGCCGCGGCGGAGGAAGTCCATCCCGATGTCGTCGGGGAACTCGCCCGTGTTGGTGAGGAGCACGAACCCGACCCGCTTCCCGGGGTCGAGGCCGATCCGGGTGCTGAACCCGCCGGTGCCGCCGCCGTGGGTCAGGATCGTGCGGCCGTCTTCGAGCGTCCTCACCGGCCAGGCCAGGGCGATCGCCATGTCGTCTTCGACCGGCTTCCGGACTTCGTGGGCGTCGGCCATGGCACGCCCGAGGTCGGTCTCGGGAGGCGCGACGTTGGCCGCGATCCAGGCGAGCATGTCGCGGGCGTTCGAGCGGAGGCCACCGGCCCCGTCGATCGCCTCGGTCCCGAACCAGTAGGCGGTGGGCTCGCCGCCCTCCAGGTGTCCCTTCACCATCCACTCGGCGATTTCGCTCGACAGCTCGTAGCCGGTCATCGTCATGCCGAGGGGCTCGAGAACCCGCTCGCGCACCAGGTCCCGATAGCTGTCCCCGGCGGCCCGGGCGAGGGCGTGGCCGAGGAGCCCCATCCCGAGGTTCGAGTACTCGAACTCCTCGCCGGGCGCGCGCCGGAGCTCGTGGCTCGAGAGGAACGCGTACATCGTCTCGACCGTGTAATTCCCGTACGGGTTCGCCGGATCGTCGGGCATGTGGTTTCCGGCCACCCGGGGGAGGCCCGAGTGGTGGGCGACGAGGTCGAGGAGCGTGATCTCGCGTCCTTCGTACGACGGGACGGTGACGTCATCGGGGAGGTATTTCGAGACCGGGTCGTCGAGCGCGACCTCGCCACGGGCCACCATGTCGGCGAGGAGCGTCCCGGTGAACGTCTTGTTGATCGAGCCGATCTCGAAGACCGACAGGGCGCCGAGCGGCCGGGTGTCGGGACCGCCGGTGCCGGCCGAGAGGACCCGGGTCGAACCGTCGGCCTCGAGGATCCCGAGGACGATCCCCGGCGTGGCCCCGTCCTCGACGAGGTAGTCGAGCATGACCTGCAGATCCTCGTCGGCGGGGAAATGGCTCTGGGCCCGGGCCGGAGCGGCCAGGGCGAGCGCGAGGGCGACGAGGAGGATCGATCGATGGATTCGCGGGATCATAAGTCGTCTCCGATTCGTGAAACTTTGGATGGGATGGTGGATGTCGTCCGGCGGCCGGCCTTCAGCGCTCCCGGTGCCGCCAGGTCGCCGCGAACAGCCCCGCCAAGCCGATCGCGCTCCAGAGCCCGACCGCCCCGGCCCAGCGGCCGATCGAGGGAAGCTCCCGCCATCCCACGACCGATTCGCCGGACGGCAGGTGGAACCGGTGCTGGATGCTCTCGGTGCCGCTGGTCAGGAGGGGCTCCAGGCCGTACTGGCCGAACCCGACCTGGAAGAGCAGGTGCTCGAAGGCCCAGTACATCCATTCGACCTCGCCTTCGTCGCCCATGAACCCCAGGAGCCAGAAGACGAGGATCGCGCCCAGGATCCACCGCCAGGGGTGATCCGCGGCGAGCACGAGCGCGCTGCCCAGGAGGTAGGTGGTGCTCGCGGCGCAGAACGGGACGAGCCACTGCCACCAGGGCGTCGACCACTCGACCGTTCGCATCCCGGACGGCGCGGAGACGTCCAGGACGAGGCGGGTCGTTTCCACTCCGAGAGACCCCCCGGTGATCAGGACTCCGAGGATCAGGGAGAGCATGAGCGCGATCGTCAGCCCCATCACCCAGACCCAACCGGCGGCCACCTTGAGCAGCGCGTGCCGCGTGTGGTCGACGGGCAGCGTCCACAGGGTCGAGAGCCCGAAGCGCTCCTCGTCCTTCCAGACGGCGACCGGGAAGAGGAAGGCGGCCAACCCCACCAGGACGCCGGGGCCTCCGATGTGCCCGAGTCCCATCGATTCGCCCTTGCCGAGCGCGTAGAGGACCGTGAACAGGAGGATCCCCCCGAAGAGGATCGCGGCCACGAGGACCTCGCGCCGGACGGCCAGACCCACGGCCTTCAATTGCGCCGCCGCCGCCGCGCGGAGGCCGGGGGTCGGGTGGAGAGCGACGTCACTCATGGGGTCTCCTTCCGGCCGAGCAGGGTGATGGCGGCTTCGTCGAGGGTCAGGGGCGAGATCTGGCGCACGGTGCCCCCGGCGCGGGCCAGGCGGTCGCTCACCTCGGCCTGGTCGCCCCAGACCGTCCACTGGACCTCCCGGCCGTTGCCGGCTTTGCGGACCACGCCCTCGAGATCCGGTCCTACCCACCCCTCGGGGATCTCGACGAGGTAGCGCCGGAGCATCCGGTGGAGGCGCTCGCGCGAGGTCTGGGCCAGGAGGCGCCCTTCGTGGAGGACCCCGACGTGATCGGCCATCCGCTCCACCTCGTAGACCCGGTGGGTGGAGAGCAGGACCGTGGTGGGGGACTCGGCGACGTGTTCGGCGAGGAGGCCCAGCGTCTCGTCCCGCATCACCGGATCGAGCCCGTCG
>JAHWKZ010000092.1 GCA_019347645.1 Gemmatimonadota bacterium
GGCGGTGGCTCCAGCACGAGCGCGGGCATCAGGTACTCGAACATCGACCCCGACCAGGAGACCAGCGCCGCGTCCCCGCCCACGGGCGTGATCGCGCGCCCGAGGTGGAACCAATGCTCGACCGGTACGTCGCCTTTGGCGATGGCGACGAAGCTCGCCAGGTGAGCCTCCGAGGCCAGCAGGTCGTAGTAGCCGGTGTCGAAGCCGCCCTCCTCGACCCGATACCCGATCGGGAAGAGCTTTCGCTCGGGGTCGTAGAGGAACCCGAAGTCCATCGCCTCCACGAGCGCGTCCGCGCGCGCGGCGAGCTTCTTCAGGCGGAGCGCCAGCTTGGGGGGGCACGCGTCCAGGGTCCCGCGCGTGGCGGCCAGATCCCGCATGTGGCTGGCCACCGCCGCCGCCGTCGCCCGGGCCCAGGTGACCAGATCGTCCCAGCCGGCGTCCACCCCGACCGCCTGTCCCGTGACCGCGATGTCGACGAGCGCGCTGGCGCCCTCGGCGAGGCTCGCCAGCCGCTCGTCCCATCCGGAGGCGGTCGCGGGCGGGGACGCCAGGTCCGCCTCCAGGTGCGCCAGCGCACGCTCGAGATCGCTCGTCGCGACCGTGGACAGGGGGAGCTCGGACTCGACGCGTTCCGCGGCCACTCGGGCCAGCGCCACCGCGTCGGCCACTCCGGCCAGCGCCCGCGGCCCGACAAGCGGCACCGCGGCCAGGTCCCGGCAACCCTGCGCCAGCGCCCACAGGTGACCGGCCAGGTTCCCGCTGTCGACCGTGGAGACGTAGCGCGGCCGGAGCGGCTCCAGCGTCCCGGTGTCGTACCAGTTGAAAAGGTGGCCGTGGAACCGCTCGAGACGCTCCAGGGTCCCCGTCGTCCGCTCGATCCGCTCCGCCATCTCCGCGGTCCCGATCCATCCGAAGTCGCGCGCGGCGAGGACCGAGAGCAGGTAGGTGCCGATGTTGGTCGGAGACGTGCGGCGGGCCACCACCGACCGGGGTTCCGTCTGGAGGTTGTCCGGCGGCAGTCCGTTCTCGCCCACCATGGCTTCGAAGTACGCCCACGTCCGACGGGCGACGCTTCGGAGGAACACGGCGTCGCGGGCCACGAGCCGGACCGGATGCGTCTCGAACGGACGCCCCAGCAGGAAGGCCACGAGCGGGCTCGCGACCCAGAGCGCGATCACCGGGGCCGCGGCGGGAAGCGCCTCCGGACGCAGCACCGCCACGATCGCGCCCGAGGCGAGCGCCAGCGCCACCGGGGGCCACAGGGCCCGGTACGCCCGGGCGACGTCCCTCGGCGCCCCCCTCACCTCCTGCGCGGCCGTGACCCACTCCAGCATCCGCCTCCCGGTCGCGTAGGTGCGGTAGAGCGCCCTCCCGATCGCGTCGGTCATCCGTACCGCGCGGTCGGCCATGAACACCACCTCGAGCACCACTCTCGCGCCGGCCTCGAGCGCTTCGGCCCCGACGCCGCGGACGTGCGACCGCTTGGAGATCCCTCTGCGTCGTGGCACCAGCCCGGCGAAGACGGGGACCGCGGCCGGCATGGCGATCGTCGCCACGACGAAACCCGTCCAGAGGAGGGGCGAGACGGGCAGGAGCGCCCATCCGACCAGCAGCAGGAGGAAGGTCGACGGGGGGGAGAGCGTCCGGCGGAGGTTGTCGAGCATCTTCCAGCGCTCGACGAGCGGCAGGTCCCGGGTCTTCCGCTCCGCGCGGCTCGGCCCGGATCCGAAGATCCAGGGCAAGAGCTGCCAGTCGCCACGCGCCCAGCGATGCGCGCGCCGGGCGGCCGTCACATAGTGGGAGGGGAAGTCGTCGAACAGCTCGATGTCGGTGACCGAACCGCAGCGGGCGAACGTTCCCTCGAAGAGGTCGTGGCTCAGGACGGCGTTCTCCGGGACGCGGTCGGCGAGGGCCGCCTCGAACGCGTCCAGGTCGTAGATTCCCTTGCCGACGTAGGACCCCTCGCCGAACAGGTCCTGGTACACGTCCGAGACCGCGGAGGAGTAGGGGTCGATGCCGGCCGGTCCGGAATAGAGCCGGTGATAGGGCGTGGTCTCGCCGCGCGGGGGCAGGACCGGGGTGATCCGCGGCTGCAGGACGCCGTACCCCGCCACCACCCGGTCGCGCTCGGGATCGAAGCGCGGTCGATTGAGCGGATGCGCCAGCGCGCCCACCAGGCGGGCCGCCGACCCGGGGGGCAGTCGCGTGTCCGCGTCGAGCACGATCACGTACCGGACGTCCGGCGGCGCATCGGTCAACCCGTCGGCGCGATCGAGGATCGTCGTGTCGCGGCCGCCCCGGAGGAAGTGGTTCAGCTCGTGGATCTTGCCGCGCTTGCGCTCCCAGCCCATCCACCGCCCCTCCGCCGAGTTCCACACCCGGCGGCGGTGGAGGAGCAGGAACCGCGGCGTCCCGGCCGGGCCGACGTCGTAGCGCTCGTTGAGCTCGGCCAACGCGCTCGCCGCCACGGCCAGGAGCCGGTCGTCCCCGGGGAGCGACTCGGCGTCCGCGTCCACCCAGTCGGACAGGAGCGCCAGCGTCAGGTTCCCTTCCGGATTGGCCAGGAAGTGGCGTTCCAACGACTCGATCAGGTCGCGGATCTCGCCCTCGGAGGAGAGAATCGCCGGGACGGCCACCAGGGTCCGATTCTCCGGCGGCACCCCGCGCGAGAAGTCGAGCTTGGGCAGGCGGCGAGGCTGGAGCAGTTCGGTCAGGTCCCGATGGATCACCGCGATCGCGAGATCGGTGGCCGGGACGAGCGCGAGGAGACCGAGCACCGCGAGGGTGACCGCGGGCACGTCGAGGCGGTCCAGGTACACGAGGAGGACCGCCATGAGGAGCGCGGTGACGAGCGCGATCGTGCCCAGATAGCCCGGCGTGGCGGCGGAGACGAAGGCGCCCCTCAGCCAGGCCCCGACGGGGACGCGGTAGCCCAGCTCCCGCTCGGTCTGCCGCCGCCCCCCGCGAACCAGGTGATGCCCCACGTGACCGGCGGCGGTTCCCGGGGTGGCATCCGCTTCGGCGCCGGCCCGCTCGACCACCCGGCGGGCGACCTCGGTCTCGGGGAGGCTCGAGCCGCGCGCGAGCTCCTCGACGGCGTGGCGGTAGAGGTCCCGAGTGGCGAAGTCCATCCGCGGGTAGATCCCCGCCGGATCGTCCCGCAGCGTGCGCTCGACCGGGCTGACGGACTCGAAGAAGTCGGCCCAGTCGAAAGCGGCGATCTGACGCATGCTGGTGATCACGTTGCCCACGGTGGCATGGGTCGCCACCTGCTCGATCTGCACCCGGCGCACCACCTCCTCGGCGGTCGTCCCCTGTCGAGCGAGTCGGCTCTCCAGCCAGACCAGGGCCGGCACGGACCACGGCTCGCTCTCGCGCAGGCGCTGGAGGAGCCCGGCGGCGAAGACGGGGTCGACCACCTCTTCCTCGAAGGAGCCGAGCGCGTCCCGCGGGTCGGGGGGAGGGGACGCGCTCAGCCGGTCGGCCAGCGCGCTCGCGCGCGCCTGCTGCAGCCGGGCGTGGAGGATGCCGTCGGCGATCCGCCGCAGGTTCTCGAGGAGGAGGAGCTTGAGGGTCGCGGCCAGGGCCCACAGCTCGCCCATCGTGAGCTGCCGCCCCCGCTGGTACGCCTCGACGAACCGGCGCAGGGTTTCGGGGTCGAACCGACTGTCGGTGTGCGCGACGTAGGACCGGACGAGCGCGTAGATGCGGGGGTGACCGGCGCGCCCGCCCCGGGAGAGCCGCGGCAGCTGCCGGAGGTAGCTGGGCGGGAGCCCGTCGCGGACGGCGCGGACCTGCTCGTCGGCGACGTGGATGTTGTCGATGAGCCATTCGGCCGCCGGCGAGATCGCCTGACCGCGTTCCACGGCCTCGGCCAGGGTCGCGTACGCGCGGCGGATCGCGCGGGCGTTCTCCTCGAGGCGGCGCAGGAGCTGGGTGCCCCCTCGCCGCCGCACCTCCACGCGGTCCGAGAGCGCCAGGCCTTCGGCCAGACGTTCGAGCGCGTCGAGACCGAAGATCTCCGCGCGAATGGGGGCGGCGGTGCGGATCACGTCCATTGCGCGGCGGAACCGGACGGTCCCACCTTGGGGCCGTCATGCTGTGGACGACCTCGCTCTGCCTGTTCCTCCTGTGGCTTCTGGCCCTGCTCCTCGACCGCGGCGAGCCATGGGTGCACGTGCTTCCGCTCGTGGTCGCGGCGCTTCTCGTCTACCGTGTCGTACGGGTGGCCGTCAGGCGGTGAGGCCATCTCCCTCCGGAGGCGTGGTTAGGAGGACCGACGCCTCCAGTCTAACGCGCCCGTGTCTCGGCGGCGCGCGATCGTCTCTACGCGAAAGGAAGACCCGCGGGTGGGTCACCCACCCGCAGAAACTCGTAGACGCACGACCAGGGGATCGCCCACGGCAGGTCGCCCTCGGCTACCAGCATCAGGAGATCGGCCGCGGCCTCGTGCTCGGGCAGCGTCTCGACGTGAGCGGCGACGAGGACGTCGTGTCGACCGCGCGCACCTCACGGGCCTTCCATCACGTCGAAGAGCGTGTCCCGATCGAAGAGGTCGACGGCGGGCTGGAGCTCCCCCTTCCAGGTGCGGAGGCTCAACCGGTAATCCGACCGGGGTCGGGCCGCCAGGGCCTGCCGCAGCAGGTCGTTCGTCACCGACTGGAGGGTCCGGCCCTCCCGCGCCGCCTTCTCCTTCAATCGGCGGAGGAGATCCTCGTCGAGGTCGACGGTCGTGCGGGGCATGCATCGAAGTGTATCGTGCTTTCATCTATATGTCTCCGCGGCGATCCGCGAGGAGGTCCAGGATCGGCCTCTCGATGCCATCCTGCGGGGTTCGTCAGGCGGGGACGTCGAGCCAGGCGTGGTCGCAGACGCCGTCGTTGTGCTTGGCGTGGCAGGTCTTGCAGATCTGGTCGGCCTTCGGCTTGGAGGCACGGGAATCGAATCCCGAATCGGGCCAGTCCGTGCAGTTCGTGCAGAAGTGCCATTTCCTTCCGCCTCGGCGGCGACGATAGTGATCCGACACTTCTCTCGCCCTCCTCACGGAGAAAAAAGAGTTCACGTCAGCTATCGATAGGCGGTACGACCCGGCTTAAAGTACACGCCCCCACTCACGCCGCCAGCGCGCCCCGACGTGCAGATTCTCCCGAGGCTACTCGACGGCGAACTCCTTCACCAACCCGTCCACGTCGGTCGCCTCGCTGAGCCAGACGTAGCGGCCGGGCTGGAGGTCGACGGTAAGGTAGGAGGTGTAGCCGACCGGCATCTCCTGCGCGCCGCCCAGGAACTCGACCGGGGCGGGGGCTCGCAAGCCCTCGGCGACCATCCAGTTCGTCCACGCCACCGCATCCTCCACGCTCTTCCCTTCGTCGAGCCGGGCGAGATGGACGTCGTTCCCGAGGCCGACCTCGGGGTGCTCCTGGTAGTGGACGGCGACGGTGGTCACCCCGGCGGGGACGGCGTCCCCGCCTTCGATGGCAGCGTTGGTGAGCGTCAACTCGACGTCCGCCTCGGGCGGTGCGACCCCGGTCGTGTCCCCCGTCACG
>JAHWKZ010000093.1 GCA_019347645.1 Gemmatimonadota bacterium
TCGGGCTCGCTGGAGCCGGACATCCTCGAGAGGCACGGCGAGCCGACGGCCGGGGGAATGGTCGAGAGCGCCATCCGGCATTGCGAGATCCTCGAGCGGATGGACTTCGAGGACATCGTCGTATCGCTGAAGTCCTCCTACGTCCCCCGGATGGTCGAGGCGTATCGGCGCTTCGCCGACCTCCGCGATTACCCCCTCCACCTCGGCGTCACCGAGGCCGGGCCGGTGGAGAGTGGCACGATCAAGTCGTGCGCGGGCCTGGGGACCCTGCTGATGGAGGGAATCGGCGACACCGTCCGGATCTCGCTGGCCGACGATCCCACGATCGAGACCAAGGTCGCCAAGAAGCTCCTCCAGGTGCTGGGGCTGCGTCCGAGCGGGATCGACATCGTGGCCTGTCCGTCGTGCGGCCGGGCGGAGGTCGACGTCCACGCCCTCGCCAGGGAGGTCGAGAAGCGGACCGCCCACCTGGCGGACAAGAACCTCACCATCGCGGTCATGGGTTGCGCGGTGAACGGCCCCGGCGAGAGCCGCGAAGCCGACATCGGGATCGCCGGTGGCATGCGGAAGGGGCTCCTGTACCTCAAGGGGGAGAAGGAGCACGTGATCCCCGAGGAAGAGCTCGTGCAGTCGCTGGTCGATAAGATCGAATCCGAGTTCTGAGGAACGGGTGAGCGAAACGCGGCGTCCGGAGCCGATCAAGGTCGGTCTGGTCGGAGCCGGGGCGGTCGCCCAAGTCGCCCACATTCCCGCCTACCGCCGTCTGCGCTCCGTCGAGCTCGTGGCGCTCTGCGACGCGGAGTCGCCGAAGCTCCGAGCGCTGCGCGAGCGGACCGGAGTGGCGACCGCCGTCGCCGAGCTCGACGATCTGCTGGCACTCGAAGACCTCGACGCCGTCGACATCTGCCTTCCGACCCACCTTCACAAGGACGCCGTCGTCCGGGCGCTCGAGGCGGGCAAGCACGTCCTGTGCGAGAAGCCGCTGGCGCCCACCCCGGGGGAGGTCGAGGAGATCCTCGTCGCCCAGCGCAAGAGCGGGAAGGCGGTCCTCGTCGGGATGAACAACCGCTACCGGGACGACTCGATCCTGCTGAAGCGCTTCGTCGAGGACGGCGCCCTGGGGGACGTCTTCTACGTCCGGGGCGGCTGGCTCAAGCGACGCGAGCGGATCCGGCCCGATACCTGGCACTACCGGAGCGACACCGCCGGGGGCGGAGTGATGATGGACCTCGGGATCCACCTCCTCGACCTCGCGCTGTGGCTCACCGGCTATCCCGAGGTGGAGCGGGTCTCGGCGTCCTTCTGGCGCCACAAGCCCGAGATCGAGGTGGAGGACTCGGCGGCGGCGACGGTCCGCTGCGCCGGGGACCTGACGATCGCGTTCGAGGCGTCGTGGCACTTCCTGATGGACGCCGACCGGCACGAGATGCGGCTCCACGGCTCGGAGGGGTCGGGGCTGCTGAACCCCCTGCGCGTGTACCAGCGCATGCACGGCAACCTGGTCAACGTGACGCCCCAGTCGGAGCGCCGCATGGGGAACATCTACATGGAGAGCTACGAGCGGGAGATCGCCTATTTCGGCGAGGTGGTCGCCGGCCGCGAGGAGACGCCGCCGCTCGAGGAGAACCTCGTGCTCGCCCGAGCCGTGGAAGCGATCCGCCGCTCGGCCGAGACGGGACGCGAGATCGCCTCCGTCGGCGGCGCCTCCGCCGAGTGAAGCGCGCCCGCGGCCGGTGACGGCGGAGAGGCCAGCGGTCGACCCGCGATGGTGGGGGCCGCCGATCGGAGGCGTCGCCTTCGCGCTCGCCTATCCCCCGGTCGACCTGTTGCCGCTGGCGCTGGTGGGGTTGTGGCCCTTCCTGTGGTTCCTCGACAAGGAGCTCGAGAACGCTCCCTCCGGCTCGTGGCGCGGCGCCTTCGCCGGCGGGTACCTCTTCGGCCTCGCTCAGTACGGTGCGCTCCTGTACTGGATCGCCGGCCTGACCGGATTCAGCGTCATGGCGGTGCCGGCCTACGTGGCGTCGGTCATGGTGATGGCGTTCAACGGAGCGCTGACGGCCGGCGGGTGCGCGCTCGGCCGCCGGTTCGGGATCCCGGTGGCGGTCTC
The DNA here is from genome assembly GCA_019347645.1 of Gemmatimonadota bacterium. Taxonomy (GTDB): domain Bacteria; phylum Gemmatimonadota; class Gemmatimonadetes; order JACCXV01; family JAHWKZ01; genus JAHWKZ01. The sequence continues at coordinate 2,108 of JAHWKZ010000093.1, forward strand.
CTTCCCGCTGGCGTGGACCGGCGTGGAGTGGCTGCGCTCCTTCGGCGACCTGGGGTTCACGTGGGCGGTGGCCGGCGACGTGCTGGCCAACTACCCGCTCTTGATCCAGCCCGCGGAGCTGGGCGGGGTGTACCTGCTCTCGCTCTGGGTCGTGGCGCTGTCGACGGCGGCGTGGCGACTGGTCCGGCCGCGGTCGGACACGCCCCGGACGGCCACGGCCGCGATGGTCGTGGTGGTGGCCGCCGCCGTCCCCGCCTACGGCGCGCTGCGCCTGGATCGACTCGAGCGACAGCTCGAGGGCTGGCCCACCCTGAGGGCGGCGGCGATCCAGCCGAACGTGCCCCAGGACATGAAGTGGGAGGAGGCGTTCGAGACCGAGATCCACCGCCGGCTCTCGGTCCTCACCCTCCGGGTGGCGCCGCGGGAGCCCGAGCTCGTGGTGTGGCCCGAGTCGGCAGTGCCGTCCTGGCTGCGCTACGACCCGCGGACGCGCGCGCTCGTCCCCGCGCTCGCCGCGCAGATCGAGGCGCCGATCTTCACCGGGACGAACGACGCCGACACGCTCACGGGACGGAGCGGACGGGAGGCTGGCGACTACCGGGTCTACAACGCGGCGTACCTGGTGAGACCCGACTCCATCGTCTCCAACCGCTACGCCAAGCAGCGCCTGGTGCCGGTGGCCGAGCGGGTGCCGTTCGTGCCCGGGATGGCGACCGGCTTCTTCGAACGGCTCTCGGCCTGGACCGGCCAGTTCTCCCGGGGGGAGGAGTGGACGACGTGGACGGTGGAGGGGTTCGAGTTCGGCGCGCTGATCTGCTACGAGTCGGTGTTCCCGAGCGTCTCCCGGGCGCTGGTCCTCGAGGGCGCCGACTTCCTGCTGAACATCACCAACGACGCCTGGTTCGGACGCACGGCCGCGCCATACCAGCACGCCAGCCACCTGTCGCTCCGCGCGGTGGAGCACCGGGTGCCGTTCCTGCGCTCGGCGAACACCGGCATCTCGGGATGGGTCGATCCGCTGGGTCGGTGGCGGGAGCGCACCCCCCTCTACGAGCCCGCCACTGTGGTCGCCGACCTGCCGATTCCGGGGGGTGGGACCCCCTACACCCGCTGGGGCGACTGGCTTCCGTTCGCCTGCGTGCTGGCGTGGGGCGGGCTCGCCCTCGTCGGCGCGGCGCGGGCTCGGACGGCTCCACGCGGCCGGGGTTCGGTTGTCGCGTCCTCTACAGGACGATAAATTCATGGGTCGACCGAAGTTATACGCGCGCGACCATCTTCAGGCGGGAGCATCATGAAGACCGACATCCATCCCGAGTACAAGGAGGCGCGGATCGTCTGCGCCTGCGGAAACGTGATCGAGACCCGCTCGACGGTGGAGGAGGTCCACGTCGAGATCTGCTCGAACTGTCACCCGTTCTTCACCGGCAAGCAGAAGCTCATCGACACGGCCGGACGCGTGGAGAAGTTCCGCGCCAAGTACGGCCTCGAAGAGAAGTCCGAGGAGGCCGAGGAGGCCGAGGAGGCCACGAGCGAGGCGTAGCGCGCGACATCCCGGGACGCCCGGCTCCAGGCCGGGACGGCCCGCATCGAGGGCAGGGGCGACCCTGCTCTTCGTGTTTGTGACGCGACCGCCGGTGAGAGGCGACCCATGGACCTGACCCCACGGATCGACGAGATCGAGGAGCGCTTCGAGGCGATCGAGGCGGAGATGGCCACCCCGGAGCTGGCCCGCGACCCCGACCGTCTGCGCGCGCTGGCGCGGGAGCACGCCCGGCTGGGACCGATCCTGGCCGTGGCGAGGGAGTGGCGCGCGGTCCGGCGACGGCTCGAGGAGGACCGCGAGATCCTGGCCGGGTCCGACGATCCGGACCTCAAGGAGCTCGCCCGCGCCGAGGTCGGGAGCCTGGAGGAGGAAGTCGAGGGTCTCGAGGGGGAGCTCAAGCGGCTCCTCGTTCCGCGCGACCCCCTGGACGAGAAGGACGCCGTCCTCGAGATCCGCGCCGGCACCGGTGGCGAGGAGGCGGCCCTGTTCGCCGGCGATCTCTTCCGCATGTACACCCGCTACATCGAGCGCGCGGGTTGGAGGATCGAGATCCTCGACCTCGGCGAGTCCGGCACCGGAGGGGTGCGGGAGGTCGTGGCCCTGGTCCACGGCGAGGGGGCCTACGGGACGCTCAAGCACGAGAGCGGGGTCCACCGCGTCCAGCGCGTACCCGCCACCGAGTCGCAAGGCCGGATCCACACCTCGGCGGCGACCGTGGCGGTGCTCCCCGAGGCGGAGGACGTCGAGATCGACGTCGCCGACGAGGATCTCAAGGTGGACGTCTATCGCTCCTCCGGCCCCGGCGGACAGAGCGTCAACACGACCGACTCCGCCGTCCGGATCACCCACCTGCCCAGCGGCCTCGTCGTCCAGTGCCAGGACGAGAAGAGCCAGCACAAGAACAAGGCGAAGGCGCTCAAAGTGCTCCGCTCGCGGCTGCTCGACATGAAGATCGCGGAGCAGGAGGCCGAACGCGCGCGCGAGCGACGGTCGCAGGTCGGCACGGGCGACCGGAGCGCGAAGATCCGCACCTACAACTTCCCCCAGAGCCGGGTGACCGATCACCGGATCAACCTGACGCTCCACCGCCTCGACGACGTCCTCGACGGCGAGCTCGACGAGCTGATCGAAGCCCTCTCGCTGGCCGAGCAGGCCGAGCGGATCGAGGCCACCGGATGACCGACTCCGCCGAGGCGGCGAGCCGCCCGGCGGCGCCCCCGACGGTCTCCGAGCTGTTGGCCGAGGCCGAGCGACGGCTGGAGGCGAAGGACGTGGAGTTCCCGGACGCGAGCGCCCTCTGGCTGCTGGCGAAGGTCCTCGACGCGCTCGAGGACCCCGACGCGCTCGAGGAGGAGCCCGATCGTCCGGTCCCGCCCGAGGCGGCGCGGCGGTTCTGGTCCCTGGTCGAGCGCCGCGAGCGGCACGAGCCCTACGGGTATCTTGTGGGGGTTAGCGACTTCCGGGGCCGGCTCATGGAGGTCGAGCACGGCGTCTTCCTGCCGCGGCTGCAGAGCGAGCGGATGTGCGACGAGCTGGAGGCGTGGGTACGCGAGGATCTGTCACTCGACGCCGGCACCTCGGTGGGCATCTCCGAGAAGCCCGGCACCGATCCCCGCTGCTCGCCAGTGGTGACCGAGGTGGCGGTGACCAGCCCTGACGGCGACCACTACTCCTTCCACATCGAACATCCCCTGGCCGAGCT
>JAHWKZ010000094.1 GCA_019347645.1 Gemmatimonadota bacterium
GAGGTCCGGACGTGGGAGATCAGCGGGTGGATCGGCCGCTCGTCATGCTCGTCCGTCCCCAGCAGCACCTCGTGGAGCTTCTCCCCGGGCCGCAGGCCCGTGTAGGCGATCTCCACGTCCCCGTCCGCCTCGGCCGCGCGGCGCAGGCGGAAGCGGCGCTGCGCCAGGCGATCGAGCGGCTGGATCGCGCGGTCGCGGCCGATCCGAACTTCGCCCTGGCGTGGGCGGCGCGCGCCGAGGCCCTCGTTCTCCTGTACGTCTACACGTCGACCCCAGACACCGAGGCGCTGCCGGAGGCGCGGCGGTCGGCCCACCGCGCGCTCGAGCTGGATTCCGGGCTCGCAGAGGCGCACGCAGCCCTGGGGCTCACGGCGCACACGGAATTCGCGTGGGAGGAGGCGGAACGAGAATTCCGGAAAGCGATCGAACTTTCTCCTGGCTACGCCATGGCCTACCACTGGTACGCCTCCCTGCTGAAAAATCGGGGACGCTTCGACGAGTCGATGAAGGTGCGGGAGCGAGCCCTCGAGCTCGACCCCCTGTCGATCCCCATCCACATGGGTTATGGATTGATGCTCTCCGCCGCGGGGCGCGACGAGGAAGCCGAAGCGATGTATCGAAAGGCCATGGCGTTGGACCCCGGCCATTTCGGGATCCTGATGAATCTCGGGGCCCTCGACGAGCGGCAGGGCCGGTTCGAGGAGGCGCTCGCGAAGCGCCAGATGATCGCGAGTCTCGACCCAGGAGGATCCCTTTCCGAGATCGTGGCCGGGATGCGCACCGGCTGGCGGTCGGAGGGCGCGGAAGGGTATTGGCGAGCGAAGGCCGAAGGGATCCTCCGGTTTTCCCGGCCGGGCTTCGCATTTCATCGGTTCGAGGCGGCCGAGGCGTTGGCTCAGCTCGGGCGGATCGATGAGGCGTTCGAGATCCTGGAAGGCCTCGTGGCGGCCAGGGATCCCAGCATATACCAGATCAACGGCGAGCAGCTGCTCGAGCCGTTGCGCTCCGACCCTCGATACCGAGCGCTCCTCGAGCGGGCCGGGCTGATCCGATGAGGCGGCCTGGACCGCGCAGGAAAGGATCGATCCTGTGACCGCGCGCTCTCATCGTCTGGCGGCGCTCTGCTTCGCCGACATCGCGGAGTACACCGAGCTCGCGGGTCGGAACGAGGACCAGGCGCTCGCGCTGGTCGAGCTGCTGCAGGGCGTGGCGCGTGGGGCAGTCGAGGAGCACGGCGGCCGGATCGTGAAGTTCCTGGGCGACGCGATCCTCTTCGAGTTCCCGAGCACCGACGCGGCCGTGCGATCGGGGATCGAGCTTCGGGATCGCTTCGCGTCGGAAGCGCTGGCTCGAGGCCTCGGCTCCCGCGATCTCCGCGTGGGGGTGCATGTGGGCGACATCGTGACTGCCGTCGACGGCGACGTCTACGGCGACGGGGTGAACGTGGCGTCGCGCGTCCAGGCGGCGGCCGAGCCTGGTCACGTCTGGGTCAGCGAGGACGTGTGGCGGCAGTTGCGCCAGCGTCCCGAGTTCCGCTTCGAGCCGCGCGGCGAGCGCGAGCTCAAGGGCGTCGCCACGCCGGTCGCATTGTACGGCGTGCGGCTGGTATCGGCGGCCCCCGGCCCGGCCGTTCGCGATATGGCCCAGGCCGCCACGAAAGCCGAACCGCCGGCCGCTCCGCACAAGCGCTCGGTTGCCGTGCTGCCCTTCGCCAACATGAGCGCGAGCGCGGAGAACGAGTACTTCTCCGACGGGGTCACCGAGGAGATCCTGGCCTTGCTGGCGCAGGTCGAGGGCCTCAAGGTGATCAGCCGGACGTCCATCATGCGCTACAAGGGAACCGACAAGCCGATGCGCCAGATCGCCGAGGAGCTCGGCGTCGCATCGATCCTCGAGGGCAGTGTCCGGCAGGCCGGTCAGCGGGTGCGGATCACCGCGCAGCTCATCGACGCCGCCACCGACCAGCACCTGTGGGCCGAGCGCTACGACCGCGACCTCGAGGACATCTTCGCGATCCAGACCGACGTCGCCGAGCGGATCGTCGAGGCGCTGCGCGTGCGGCTGACGCCGCGAGAGCAGGCGCGGCTGGTGGAGCGGCCGACCGAGAACGTGGAAGCCTACCGGTCGTATCTCAAGGGCCGCCATTTCCTGAGCCGCAGGACCAGGCTCGCTCTGAAACAGGCGGTCCAACACTTTCAGAAGGCGGTGACTTCCGATCCATCCTTTGCGCTGGCCTGGACCGGCCTGGCGGAGGCCTACGCCCTGCTGTCGGCGTACAGCTCGTCACCGGTGCCGGAAGCGCTCACCAGGGCCCGAGATGCGGCCGAGCGCGCGCTGGCGCTCGACCCCCGGCTCGGAGAAGCCCATACGGCGCTGGGGGGGGTGGCATGGAGCGAGTGGAAGTGGGAGGAGGCCGAGGCGGAGTACCGTCGCGCGCTGGAGCTGGCCCCGGGGTACGCCACCGCCTACCACTGGTACGGTATCCTCTTGATGGCCCGGCGACCGGAGGAGGCGATCGGCGTTCTCCAGCATGCTATGGAGCTGGACCCGGTTTCGCTTCCCATTCACATGGCGATGGGGGTTGCCCTTACAGCGGTGGGCAGAACGGAGCAAGCGATCGAAGTGTACGAGAAGGCGATCGGCATGGATCCCAACTATGCTGGCGCTCACGTGAACCTGGCGAGTGCGTACGAGAAACTGGACCGGTACGAGGAGACGCTGAACGAATGGGAGACCCTTTCCCGACTATCGCACGAGAGGTTCCCTCCGGATCTCGTGGCGGAGGTGCGGCGGGGATACGAGTCGGGTGGCGAACGTGGATTCCGCGAGGCGTATCTGGAAGGGCTGCGGACGCGACCGGATCTACCCAGCAGGATCTTCGACATGGCTGCGGCCTGTGCTCAGCTGGGAAGAGCCGACGAGGCGTTCGCGCTGCTCGACCGGCTGATCGACGAGCGCTCGATCCTCGTCTGGCAGATTCGCTTTGATCCAGGATTCGATCCCGTGCGCTCGGACCCCCGTTTCAGGAACGTCCTGGAGCGACTGGGACTCGACTAGATCGGGCGACTGCCCCTACCCGGCGTCTGGAGTCAGTGGACCATCAGCGCCCCCCGAGGTCCGATCCGACCCTGTAGTCTAGAAGTCCTTCCGGCGGAAGACGGCGAAGGCGGCCGCGTAGGCAACCAGCCCGAAGCCGAGCGACGCCACGAGGTGGGTCCACGACCTCACCGGGACGCCCCGGGCCAGACTGGGAACCGTCCGCCCCCCCACGTCTGCGAACCGGGGCAGCACGGCGTGCAGGGCCTGCACGACTTGGCGCCACGGCTCCTGCAGCTTGTCGGGGAGGCCGGGGAGGGCGACGACCAGCGAGACGAACAGGAGCCCCAGCGTGACCACGAGCGCGAGCGGGGCGCTGCCGCTCGAGACGCTGACCAGGGTGACGACCGAGTACACCACCGCGAACATCGCCAACACGACGCCGATGGCGAGCAGGAAGCGCGGGTTCCAGACCCCGGTCTTCAGCGACATCACGAGCCACACCATGCCCATCAGGTAGAAGGCGAGGAGCGCGACCACGATCCCCACTCCCAGGAGCCGTCCACCGAGCACCGTCGATCGCCCCAGCGGCTTCGACAGCAGCAGGTCCACCTGCCCCCGATCCATCATGGAGGCGACCAGCCCGCCGGTCGCGAAGAGCGCCAGCAGGATTCCGATCCAGTAGGCGGCCCCGGCCACCACGCTCTCGGCGGCGATCACGATCATCCGCAGCGGGTCCTCGCCCCCGAAAGGCTGCTCCGCGGGCTCTCCGTTCCCCTCGACCTGCACCTCGGGCGCCTGGCCGAAGAGGCGGATTCCCTGGAGCGTGCCGTCCACGACGTCGATCTGCAGCGCGAGCGCGAGCGTTCCCCATACGACGGTGGCGACGACGAAGAGGCCCAGCACGATCTTCCTGGCCATCAGCTCCCGGAGCGTCAGGACCACGACGCCGATCACCGCGACACCACGTCGACGAAGAAGTCCTCGAGGCTCGTCCGGAGCGGCTCCACGCTCTCGATCTCCACCCCGGCCGCCCGGAGGACGTCGAGGTGGCGGTTGAGCTCGGCGCGGTCGGTGGCGAGGAGACGATAGCGTCCGAGCCCCGCCGGCTCGTCCCCATCCCCGGGGCGGAGAGACTCGCCGAGCTCCGTGGCGGCGCTTTCGGGAACCGGTGTGGCGCGGAGCCGCCAGACGCGCTCCTCGGTCGTCAGCTCCTCGACCGTCCCGTGACGCACGAGACGCCCCTCCTTGAGGATCGCCACCCGCGTGCAGACCCGTTCGATCTCGCTCAGCAGGTGGGAGTTGAGGAACAGCGTCGCCCCCTCGTCCCGGAGCTCGACGAGGACGTCCCGGATCTCGCGCCGCCCCACCGGGTCCACGCCGTCGGCCGGCTCGTCCAGGACCAGCAACCGCGGCCGGTTCATCATCGCCTGGGCGAGCCCGAGCCGCTGCATCATCCCCTTGGAGTACGTACGGACCTTCCGGTCGGCCGCCTCGGTCAGGCGGACCCGGGCCAGGAGCTCCACGGCGCGGGCGTCCCGCTCGTCGGCCGCCAGTCCCGCCATCCGCGCGTAGAGCCGCAGGGTCTGTCGACCGGTGAGGAAGTCGGGGAAGCGGTGGTCCTCGGGCAGGAAGCCGACGGAGCGCCGGGCTTGGGAGTCGCCGATGGGGCGGTCGAAGATCGTCGCTCCCCCCTCGGTCGGATGCACGATCCCGAGGAGGAGCTTCACCAGCGTCGTCTTGCCCGCTCCGTTCGGACCCAGCAGACCGAAGATCTCGCCGACCTCGACGGTCAGGTCGAGCGGCCGCAGAGCCCGGACTTCGTTCCGGCCGAGGATGCCCGAGTACGTCTTCGCCAGGCCGCGCGTGGCGACTGCCGCGCTCAGGGCGTCGGCTCTTCCTTGTAGAGGAACGCCCCGACCACCGTCGCGATCGGCAGCTCGAAGAGCCCCCATACCGTGCTGATCAGCATGAGATCGGACGGGAAGACGGGGACCAGGCTGTTGTACACGAACGGGTACGCGTAGAGGAGCAGCCAGCCGAGAAGCCCGGCGATGGCCGCCGTCCTCGGACCCGGCGAGAAGCGCGGCCGCATCGCCGCGTACATCCACACCAGCACCAGCCCGACCACGAACGTCAACACCACCATCACCCCGATGTCGCCTCCCCCCATCGGGGCCTGACCGAGCTCCGCCATCGCGGCGT
>JAHWKZ010000095.1 GCA_019347645.1 Gemmatimonadota bacterium
CGCTTCCATGACGACACCCGATGGGAGCCTCACGTCCACGACCGGCCGGCCCTGATCACGTACTACATCGCGCTCAACAACTCGAAGGAGAAGTTCGCCGACCCGCGGGTGCGAAGGGCTCTCAACCACGCGGTGAACGTCGAGCAGATCGCCCGGGTGATCTATCCCGGGGAGGTGAACCTCTCCCACGGCCCGGTGCCACCGGGACTGCCCGGCTACCGCGAGGGCGGCGAGCCCTACGGCTACGACCCGGAGAAGGCCCGAGCTCTCCTTGCCGAGGCGGGCGCGGAGGGCCTCACCTTCGACATCTACTTCCGTAGCCTGGCGCTGAACCAGCGGTTCCTCGAGGCGGTGCAGGCGAACCTCGCCGAGGTCGGAGTGACCATGAACCTCCAGCAGCGCGACTGGACCGCCGTTCGCCAATCGGTGAACCAGGGGGAGCTCGACGCCTACCTGCTGAACTGGTTCGCCGACTATCCTGACGCGGAGAACTTCCTCTACCCTCTCTTCTACAGCGAGATGGCGGGCGCGGGCGGCAACGCCGCGTTCTATCGGAACAGGACCGTCGATTCGCTGATCCTGCGGGCTCGCTCCACGCTGGACGACGGCGAGCGGATAGAGCTCTACGAGGAGGCCGACCGGCGGGTCTTCGAGGACGCGCCCTGGATCTTCACCGTCCATCCGATCGACTACGACATGGTCCAGCCGTGGGTGGAGGGATACGAGATCCCGCAGGTCTTCTACGGGAACAAATGGGTGGGCGTCTCGCTCGCAGGCGGCGAGGAGACCGCCGACGGCCGGTAGCGGCTATCGGCGAGGGCGGGCGCGACCGCGCGATCTCGAGCGATCCCTGGACCCGGCGCCCGTCGAGGACGAGAGCGGGAACGGTCTCGCCGCGAAAGCCCCTCGGCCTGAGCACGGAGCTGGGGGCGAATCCGGCATGGCTTCTGCAGGCCCTCTTCTCTAAGTTCCCTCCAGAACGGGTCCCTCGACCGAAGGAACGCGATGATCGACCGTGGACAGGAAATCACCGAACAGCTTCTCTCCATCGAACAGTTCCAGCGCCTTCCCGAGGACGACGGCTATCGGGCTGAGCTGGTACGCGGCCGGCTCGTCCGCGAGCCGCTCCCCGGGGCCGAGCACGGCTGGCTTGCCAGCCGGCTGTTCGAAGCGATCGCCGCGCACGTCCGACGGCACGACCTGGGACTGGCCCTGGTGGAAACCGGCTATCTCCTGAGTGACGAACCGCCGACGGTTCGCGGGCCGGACGCCGCGTTCCTCTCCCGCGAGCGACTCCCCGACGAGATACCGGACGGATTCTGGCCGCTCGCGCCCGACCTCGCCGTCGAGGTCGTCTCCCCGTCGAACTCAGCGGCCGAGATCCAGGACAAGGTGCTCCAGTACCTCGACGCGGGGACCCGGGTCGTCTGGGTCGTGGATCCCGCCACGCGCAGCGTGAGCGCCTACCGATCGAGGGATGACATCCGGATCCTGACGGCGGGGGAAACGCTGGACGGCGGCGACGTCCTGCCGGGACTCACCCTCGAGATCTCCGAGTTGTTCGAGGCTCCCAAGAAGGGCTGATCTCGAACTCGAAAAGTCGTCCAGTTACGGGTTCAACCAGTAGTTCACCTTCAGCAGAAAGACGTTGTCCGGCTCGGGGTCGAACAGCGCCCCCAGCTCGTCTCCCAGCGAGAAGTCGGCGGTCCGATCGAAGCCGCTACGCCGTTGCTGCCAGACGAGGAAGAGCGACGAGCCGGGCCGCCACTCCCACCGCAGCACCGCGTTGCCACGGACGGTTCGCAGGGTGAAGTCCCGGTCGGGCACCACGAACGGTTCGGCCGGGCCGGCGCCGTCGGGGTCGATCTCGACGACGCCGTCCGATTCCACGACAGTCCCCACGTCCTCGCCGTACACGTCGAAGTCGAACGTCCGGAGCGCGCGGAGCTCCTTCAGGGCCCCGAAGTCGTTGCTCGAGACGAACGGCTGCATCCAGAGCTCCAGCGTGAGCTCGGGCGTGAAGACCCAGTTGAGCCGGGTCTCCAGGGCGACCGACTTCGACTCGATCTCGGCGAAGACGTAGCGCCGGCCGAAGGTCGCCTCGGCGGTCGGGTCCTCGATCGCGGCGAAATACTGGGCCACCTGGCGCCCGCTCGAGAACCTCGGGCCGAGCGACCCGGAGAAGCGCTCGGCGACCTTGATCGACACGTTCGAGCTGATCGAGCCCCCGCTGCCGCCCGCCTCGTCGCCGTGGAAGCCGCCGAAGGCGAACAGCCGGACCGGTTTGCGGAAATCGGACCCGAGGTTCAGCGACACGCTCCAGCCCGCGGGGTCCCGGGCCAGCGGGCCGCCCCTCGTCAGCCGGTCGTCGAACGTGGAGAACGACCGGCTGACGTTCACCCCGCCGCGCCAGTAGTTCAGGAGCTGCGCGTCCATTCCCGTACGCAGGTACGTGCCGAGCCGGTCGCCGTCCCAGTTCCAGTCCGCGCCTCCCGAGGCGTTCCAAGACCAGGAGCGTAGCGTCTCGCCGGGGCGGGGCTCGCGGTAGGCGACGAAGGCGTTCGCCTCCGCCCGATCGGCCACGCTCTGGAACCCGAGGTCGTTGATCTCGTAGCCGGGGCTCGTGGCCTCGAGGGACAAGCGTCCGCGCCAGTGGAGGCCGGCGATCTTCGAGAGCCGCAGCTCGCCGGAGGCGCCGGAGAGCGACGTCCTCGTGGAATCGATCTCCACGTGATCGGCGTCGGGACGCTGGTAGTAGCGGGCCGAGGATCGCTGGGCGGCGAGGATCACCTCGGGCTCCCCCCGGACGTGGCTGGCGGAGACGAACCCGCCGAGCTCCCACGTCCGGTCCGCGAACTCGTGCTCGAAGTCGAGCCCGCCGCTCCACGCCGAGGAGCGGAGCGCGCCGCGGAGCGATTCCTCCTCCACGTCGCGGACCACCGAGGTCGCCATCGCGCCTACGACGGTGCGCCCCTCGCGCAGGTCCTTCCGAAGCCGGCTAACGAAGTAGTTCGTCGGCGGCTCGACGGCGAGCTCGCCGCGCTCGCCTTCGGCCGTCTCGAACCGCGCGAACTCGCGCGGCGTGAACGCGTCCAGGACGCCGATCGACCACCCTCCCGCCGTCTTGCCCGTCACCTTGGCCGCGCCCAGGATCGTCGTGGCGTCGGGGACGTCCACGAAGACCGCCCCCGTCGGGCGGGTCCCCTGCGGCTGGCGTCCGATCCTCCGCGAGTAGAACAGCTGCGTCCCGCCGAAGAAGCCCCCGCCGCCGAAGGCGAAGATGTCCGCCCCCTCGATGAAGAACGGTCGCTTCTCGGAGAAGAACGTCTCGAAGGCGGAGAGGTTGACGACCGCGGGGTCGAGCTCCACCTGGCCGAAGTCGGGGTTCACGGTGGCGTCCAGGGTGATCGCCGAGGTGAGGCGGTACTTGAGATCCGCCCCGACGGCCCAATCCCGATGCGGATCGTCCCGGAACGGGTCGTCTGGATCGACGTCCACGTGCTCGGAGCGGGCGCGCAGGTACGGCAGGACCTCGAGCCGACTCCCCGGCGGGATCGCCTCGAGCTCGGTCAGGTGCCCGTAGCGCGGGACGCCGCCGCGCTCCTCCCTCGGGGTGAAGGCGAACATCGCGCCCTCCGCGCGCCGGGCGATCCGGCGCACGAACTGGATCCCCCACCGCTGGACGTCGCGGTCGCCGAATCGGAGCTGGCTGAAGGGGATCCGCATCTCCGCCGTCCAGCCCGCCTCGTCGACGGAGGTGGCCACGTCCCAGACCGGATCCCAGGATGGGTCGTAGCTCGCGCCTTCGACCACGTCGGCGCGCACGGCGGAGGGGTTGGTCTGGAAGCGGTAGGCGGTGCGGTGGTCGTGCCGGCTGTCGATCGAGACGGTGAAGGAATCCGAGTCCGGGGGGATCTCGTCCCGGCGCCCCAGCCGGGTCCGGACCTCGCCGTCGTCGTGGAGACGGGCACCGACGTAGAGGGCGACGTCGTCGTAGAGGACCCGCACCTCCGTCCGCTGGCTGGCGGGCTCGCCCTCCTCGGGATCGATTTGAGTGAAGCCGGTGGCGACGGAGGCGGCGTCCCAGGCGGGCTCGTCGAGTCGCCCATCGAGGTCGACGGGCCGATCGGTGCGGACGGCGCCGATGGTAGGGGCGTCGTCCTCGTGGGCGTAGGCCCCGTCCCCGGAGTCGGGCGACTCCTGGGCCACCGCGGCCGTCGACATCGTGAGGGAGAGGGCGAAGCAGTATACCAGCGCGCCCCGCGTCCGCACCGACCGCGCGACGATCGCGGGGTGGGAGAGCGGGATCGCATAGAGCTTCTTCATGGAAACCGGGACGGCACCGTCGGTGTCGACCGGTCGCTCCGCCGGATCGCTCGCGGCATCCCGCTTTCCTCTCGAGTCATTCGCGTCTCAGCTTTCCGCGCTCTCGCGCCACCGACCGCCTACGCAGGTCGCGGCGATCGCGGCGTTCCCCGCGCCGAAGACCAGGGCCGGCAGGAGTTCCTCGGGATCAGCTCCGGCCAGCGAGGGATGGGCGAGGTCGACCGCCGTCAGGTCGGCCCACCGGCCGGCCTCGATCGCCCCCGTGTCGATCCCGAGCGCCCGCGCGCCCCCCTCCGTGGCCGCCTTCAGGAGCGTCCGGGCGACCGAGCCCGCCCCGTCCGCCAGCGCCCCGCGGCGCTCGCCGGCAAGGCGCTGGCCGTATTCCAGCCACCGCATCTCCTCCACCATGGAGATCCGCGCGTTGGAATCGGTCCCCAGGCAGACGGGGCCGCCCACCTGGACGAGCGGGGCGAGGTGCGGGATCCCGTCGCCCAGGTTCGCCTCGGTCAGCGGGCAGACGCAGACGGTTCCGCCGCTCTCCAGGAGCCGCTCCATGTCGGCAGACGTCGTATGAGTCGCGTGGACGGCGGTGAAGGCCTCGGCGGTCCCCGTGGCGTCCAGGATCGCGGCCGTCGGCGTCTTCCCGTACGCCGCGAGGCACGCCTCCACCTCCTCCCGCCGCTCCTCGACGTGGGCGTGGACGACCATCCCTCGCCGGCGCGCTTCGGTGTGGAGGGTAGCGAACTCGTCGGGGGTCGCTGCACGGATCGAGTGCGGCGCCACGCCGACCGACTGGGTGGCGGGGTCGACCCGCCCGTCGAGGGCGTCGACCCGCTCGAGGTACGCCTCCACGGACGGGGCGGCGAAGCCCCGCTGGGCGTCGGAGAGCGGCTCGCCGATCCCGCCG
>JAHWKZ010000096.1 GCA_019347645.1 Gemmatimonadota bacterium
CACGCCGCCGCGACCGGCCGCGTATCCACCTCCCGGCCGAAGCAGCCGGTCAGGACCAGCAGCGCAGCGAGCAGGATCACCCTCCCGACCATCTTCGACCTCCTCACATCGAGCCTGGTGGCTAGTATCGTGCGACCCCGTCGAGTCTCAAAGTAGGAATCTGACACCCGCCGGACGGGAGCCGACGTCGGACGGACTCTCAACCCGCGGCCGCGGCCGCCAGCCGTCGCAGCCCTTCCACCGGCCGCCGGCCGAGGTCCACCCGGACGACGACCCGCCCCGCGTCCCGCAGCGCCTGCCGATCGCCAAGCGCCTGGGCGGTCTCCAGCACCCCGAAGGAGAGCGACGCGGAGTCCGAGCCCGGCTGGTCCGGGATCGGGACGTCGGCCGTGGCCGGCGCGGTCAGCATCAGGAAGACGCCGTCGCCGGCGTCCCCCTTGTGCAGCTGACCGGTGGAGTGGAGGTAGCGCGGGCCGTAGGCGGCGGTGACGGCGAGGCCGGTCCGCGCGCGAAGGCTCTCGGTCAGGCGCTCGAGCCCGGTTTCGATCTCGGCCGTCGGCGGGAGGAACGCCTGGACGGCCACGTATCCGTCGGCGACGGTCCGCGCGGCCAGGCCTTCGATCGCCGCCTCGAGACCGTCCGCCGGGAAGCCGGCCCAGATCGCCAGGTCCCCGTCCCGGGCGTCGGGCTCCGGCTCGTCCAGAGAGCCGGCCTCGCGGAACGCCTCGATCCGCTCACCGGCGCGCCTCTTGGCCGCCTCCACGTTCGGCTGGTCGAACGGATGGATCCCCAGCAGGTGGCCGGCGACCGCCGTGGCGAACTCCCAGGCGAAGATCTCACGGCCGAGATCGTAGCGGCCGGCGAGATCCCGATGGACGACGGGATGCCCGGTCCGCTCGAGCGCGGCCATCCCGTCGTCGTGCCGGGTGTCCCCTTCGAGCCGCAGGTGCACGAACAGGCGATCCTCGCCGTACGCCTCGGGAGCGGCGGGCCGGGTCTCGCGCAGGGGGAGGATGCCGCGCCCCTCCTTGCCGGTGCTCTCGGCGATCAGCTGTTCGATCCAGGCGCCGAACGGTTCGATCGCCGGGGACAGGACCAGCGTCAGCTTGTCCCGCCCGGCGGCGGCCGCTCCCCCGAGGACCGCCCCCAGGCTGGCGCCGGGGTTCTCGACCGGATCGCTGGCGAGACACGCCTCCGCGGCGGAGCGGGCCCGCTCGAGAAGCCGGTCGACGTCGACTCCGATCAGGTCGGCTGGCGCCAACCCGAACCAGGTGAGCGCCGAGTACCGTCCGCCGACCTCGGGATCGCCGCGAAAGGCCCGCCGGAAGCCCAGCCGGGTGGCCGTGTCCTCGAGTGGGGTTCCCGGATCGGTGACGGCCGCGAATCGGCTGCCGGTCTCGGCTCCGAGCTCCTCGACCGCTCGCGTCCAGAAGGCACGGAAGAGCGACAGGGTCTCGACCGTGGTCCCCGACTTGGAGGAGACCACGACCAGCGTCCTCCGCGGGTCGGCCCAGTCCAGGAGCGCGCGGACCGCGGCCGGGTCCGTGGAGTCGAGGATCCGGAGGTCCAACCCCTCCGCCGTCGGCCCGAACACTCGCGCGAACACCTCCGGCGCCAGGCTGGAACCTCCCATCCCCAGCAGCAGGGACCGGTCCATACCCTCCTCGCGAGCCTCGGCGAGGAGCCGCGCGGCGGCGTCGACCGGCTCCGGAGGCGCCGCGGGGGCGTCCAGCCATCCCAGGCGGTTCTCGATCTCCTCGGGGTCGGGTTGCCAGACGGTGTGGTCGCGGGCCCAGATGCGATCGACGACGTCGCCGTCCACCAGCCGCTCGATCGCTTCCTCGGCCGCCCTGCGCACGGGGCCGAGGTCGTCGAGATCGATCGTCCGGACGCCGGTCACGGCACGTCCGTCTCCTCTTCTTCGGCTTCCTCCCGGAGCTCGCGCTCGGCCCGATGCCAGTCCTCCTCCTCGGATCCGCGCTCGCCGCCGCGCTCCTGCCAGAGCTCGTAGGCCCGTCGGCGAACCTCCTCCTCCGAAGCTCCGCGGTTCTTCGCGGTCCTCTTCCGTGCCGTCTTCCTCTTCGCGGCCTTCTTCTCCCCGGTCTTCCTCCCGGCCGCCTTCTCGGCCGACTTCTTTCCCGCTTTCTTCTTCCCGGCCTTCTTCCGGGCCGCCTTCTTCTCCTCGCCCTCCTGAGGCGTGGCCGTCGATTCGTCGAGCATGGTCCCCCCTCCTCGATTCGGTCCTCGAACTCCGTCGTTTTCGAGGCTATCGAATGGCATCGCTCCCCCCCGTACTCCACCTTACACGGAGACGAGTACGAGACCGACCGCTCGACGACGAGGAGCCCCCATGCGCGCCATCCGCTTCCACGAGACCGGCGGCCCCGAGGTCCTCCGGGTCGACGACGTGCGGCCGCCCGACCCCGGGGAGAACGAGGTCCGGGTCGCGATCGATCTGGCGGGCGTCAACTACATCGACATCTATCTGCGGACCGGGCTGTACGACCCGGGCGATCTCCCCGCGACGGCCGGCAAGGAGGGAGCGGGCGTCGTCGAGGCGATCGGCGAGGGAGTCGACCAGATCGCCGAAGGGGATCGGGTGGCTTTCTTCGACGCCCGCGGCGCCTACGCGGACGTGGTCGTGATCCCCGCCGAGCGGGCGATCCCGGTGCCGGCCGACCTGGAGCGCGAACAGGCGGCCGCGCTGCCGCTCCAGGGGATGACCGCCCACTACCTGATCCGCACGATCCGTCCGGTCGACCCCGGCGACCGGGTTCTCGTCCACGCCGCCGCCGGCGGCGTCGGCCACCTCGCCGTCCAGTTCGCCGTCCGCGCCGGGGCCGAGGTCTTCGGGACCTGCTCCACGGCCGAGAAGGCCGAGCGCGTCGAGTCGCTGGGCGCCGCCGCCATCCGCTACGACGAGGTCGACTTCGTCGAGGCGGTTCTCGAGCGCACCGACGGCGAGGGGGTCGACCTCGCGATCGACGGGGTGGGCAAGACGACGTTCGAAGGCTCCGTGGGGGCCACGCGGACGCGAGGCCAGGTGATCCTGTTCGGCCAGGCGAGCGGCGCGCCCGACCCGATCCGGCCGCGCGAGCTCCTCGGCAGCCGCACGCTCACCACGGCCTCGCTCTTCGACTACACGCGGACCCGCGAGGAGCTGCTCGAGCGTGCCGGCGAGGTGTTCCGCGGCGCCACCGAAGGCTGGCTCCACGCGGAGATCGACCGCGTCCTGCCCCTCGAGGAGGCGGGGCGGGCCCATCGGCTGCTCGAGGATCGGAAGACGAAGGGGAAGCTCCTGCTCGAGCCCTAGCCGCCCGCCAGCGCGTCCGCCAGCTCCGCGAGCCGATCGATCGACCCGCGGAGATCGTCCTCCGTCGTCCGCGGGTTGATCGGACAGAGCCGGAGAACGGTCCGGCCGGCCAGCCGGGTCGAAGAGACGAGCGTGAAGCCGTCGGCCTGGGCGGCCTCCACGAGACCGGCGGTGACGGCTTCGGCGGTCTCCTCTTCGACGTCCGGCCGAGCCCACCGGAAGGTGACGATCCCCAGGCTCGCGGGGCTCGTAACGATCCACTCCGGACGCTCGTCCAGGATCGATTCGGCGAGCCGCGCGCCAGCCAGGCCGCGCTCGACGGCGGACCGGAAGGCAGCCAGACCGAACACCTGGATCGACAGCCACAGCTTGAGCGCCCGGAACGAGCGCGTCAGCTGGATCCCGCGGTCCCCGAAGTTCACCTCACCCCGCCTGGCCTCGACGTCCCGGAGGTAGTCGGGGAGGACGTGGAACGTGTCGACCAGAGAAGCTTCCTCGCGGAGAAGCACGCACCCGATCTCGTACGGTTGGAAGAGCCACTTGTGGGGGTCCAGCGCCACCGAGTCGGCGCGCTCGATCCCGGCGAGGGTCGCCCGACCCTCCTCGCACAGCACGGCGCCACCGCCGTAGGCCGCGTCGACGTGGAGCCACAGCCCCTCCGCGCCGCACACCTCGGCTAGCGCGGGCAGGGGATCGACCGCCCCGGTGTTGGTGGTGCCGGCGTTGGCGACCACGCAGAAGGGACGGCGCCCGGCGGCCCGGTCCTCGGCGATCGCGTCCTGGAGGGCGTCGGCCGACAGTCGGAAGTCGGGGTCGTGGGGAAGGCGGCGGAGCACGTCCCGGGGGAAGCCCAGGACGTCGAGGGCGCGGTCGATCGCGGAGTGGGTCTGATCGGAGGCGTAGACGACGGCCCCCCCGACCGCGTCGTCCAGGCGTGACCGGCGGGCGACGGCGAGCGCCGTCAGGTTCGCCATCGAGCCGCCGCTGGTGAGCAGCCCGCCCGCCGATTCCGGCAGCCCGCACCACTCGCGGAGCCAGTCGAGGACGACCAGCTCCAGCATCGCCGGGCCCGCCGATTCGAACCACGTCCCGGCGAAGACGTTGTGGCCGGCGGCGATGGCGTCGCCGAGGACCGAGACGAAGTTCGAGGGGCTGGGGACGAAGGCGAAGAACCGCGGGTGGTGGACGCGGCCCATCCAGGCCAGGACGTCGCGCTCGAGGCGCTGCAGCACCTCTGCCGGATCGCCGGGGGTCTCGGGCGGCGGCTCCGACAGCAGCGCCTCCAGCCTCTGGCGGGAGGCGCTCCGGCCGGCGGGCTGCTCGCGGAGGGTCGTCCAGTGGTCGACCAGCAGGTCCACGACCCGGTAGCCCAGCGCCCGCATCGCGTCGGGGTCGAGCTCGAGCGCGAGCGCCCAATCGTTCATCGCCCGGTCCCTGTACTCCTGAGCCGTGTCCGAATCGATGTCTTCGGTCCGCGACTGATTCCACAGCAGCTCGGCCCGAAGGCTGATCGCTTCGACGAAGCCAGGCGAAAGGTCGACGGCCTCATCGGCGTGGTCGAGGGATTCCTGGAACCCACCACCGGCCTGTGCGATGAGGAAGCGGAGTACCGGATTGTCGGGATCCTCCTCGACCATCGGGGCATAGAAGCTCATCAGATCGACGTTGCCGGGACGCTCTGCGGTGACCGTGATGTCCTCGGTACCACCATCGCCCTTCTTGGCGATCGACAACACCCGCTCCTCGTCGGGCTCGGCGCCGTACTGGGCGTGGCGGCCCCAGCCGGTGTGGAGGATCAGGAGGTCGCCGTCCTCGATCTCGACCCTCGACTCGATCATCTCGGGGGTATAGACGGCGAGGTCGCCCATCTCCTCCCGCAGGTCGACGATC
>JAHWKZ010000097.1 GCA_019347645.1 Gemmatimonadota bacterium
GGTTGGCGGCGATGGACATGCCCGTACCAGACCCGCACACCAGGATCCCGCGGGGCGCCTCCCCGCGCTCGATCGCCGCCGAGAGGCGGTGGGCCCAGTCGGGGTAGTCGGTGGACTCCTCGGAATCGGTGCCGAGATCGACCGGCTCGTAACCGAGGTCGGAGAGGTGGCCGACCAGCTCGCTCTTCAGCGCGTAGCCGGCGTGATCCAGGACGACCCGCCGGTCCCGGGCCGTCATCCGCGCTCGGCCCCGACCGCGTCGGTCTCCCGGCCGGCGCGCTCCTTCGCCGCCCGGGCCTCCCGGATCCGCTGTTGCGCCAGCTGGTCGGCGGCCCGGTAGGTGGGGATTCCCTCCTCCTCGGCGATCCGATAGATGGAGAGCAGCGTCTCGTAGATCCCGGCCGCGCGCTCCTTCGCGATGTCGATCCCGTAGCCGACGATCTCGCCGTAGACGTTGATCAGCCCGCCGGCGTTGATCACGTAGTCGGGCGCGTAGAGGATGCCCCGCGCGTCCAGGGCGTCGCCGTGGCGGTCCTCCTGCAACTGGTTGTTCGCCCCGCCGGCCACGACCGAACACTTCAGTCGCCGCAGGGTGTTGTCGTTGATGATCGCGCCCAGTGCGCAGGGGGCGAACACCTCGCATTCCACGTCGTAGATCCGCTCGGGCTCCACCGGCGTGGCGCCGAAGTCGTCGACGACCCTGCGCACCCTCTCCTTGTCGATGTCGGTGATCGTGATCTCGGCCCCCTCCGACGCGAGGTCCGCGCACAGGTAGTAGCCGACGTGGCCGGCGCCCTGCACCGCCACGCGCACTCCCGCCAGGTCGTCGCTGCCGAGCTTCCGCTTGCAGGAGGCCCGGATGCCGTGGTAGACGCCGTAGGCGGTGACCGGCGAGGGATCGCCCGAGCCGCGCGGGCTCGACCGGATCCCGGTGACGTGCCGGGTCTCCTCGTACACATATTCCATGTCCTCGACGCCGATCCCCACGTCCTCGGCGGTGATGTAGCGCCCGCCCAGCGTATCGACGAACCGGCCGTGGGAGCGGAGCAGGTCGGGGGTCTTGTCCTTCTTCGCGTCGCCGATGATGACCGCTTTCCCGCCGCCGAGGTCGAGGCCCGCGACCGCGGCCTTGTACGTCATTCCCTCGGAGAGGCGCAGCACGTCGATCAGGGCTTCGAGGCTGGTCCGGTACGGCCACATCCGCGTCCCCCCGAGGGCCGGTCCCAGGGTTGTGTCATGGATGGCGATGATCGACTTCAGGCCCGTTTTCTCGTCGTGGCAGAAGACCACCTGTTCGTGGTGGGCCTCCATGATCAGGTCGAAGACGTCCACTCGACCGCTCCTCTCTGAGGGATGATGGGCAGGACGCCTCCCGTCGACGCCCCGAGCGAGGTTACTCCGCGAATAGTTCGGAGGCAATCACGAGCCGCTGGATCTCGCTCGTGCCTTCGTAGATCTCGGTGACCTTGGCGTCGCGGAAGAAGCGCTCCACCGGATAGTCCTTCACGTAGCCGTATCCGCCGTACACCTGGACCGCCTTGAGCGCGGCCGCCATCGCCGCCCGGCTGGTCAGCAGCTTGGCCATCGCGACCTCCTTTCGCGCCGGCTCCCCGCGGTCCTTCCGCTCGGCCGCGGCATAGGTGAGGGCGCGCGCGGCGGCGGTCTCGGCGGCCACGTCGGCGATCATGAACCGCAGTCCCTGGAACGTGGCGATCGGCCTGCCGAACGCCCGGCGCTCCTTGGCGTAGCCGATCGCCAGCTCGATGCACGCCTCGGCGATCCCCAGCGCCTGGGCGGCGATCCCGAGCCGACCGGCTTCGAGCGAGTCGAGCGCGTACTGGAGGCCCGAGCCCGACTCGCCGATCAGGTTGCCGCCGGGGACGCGGAGATCGGAGAAGACGATTTCGGCCGTGTTCGACGCCTTGAGGCCCATCTTCTTCTCCTCCTTGCCCACCGAATACCCCGACCAGCCGGGCTCGACCACGAACGCGCTCACTCCTTTCGCGCCTTCACCACCGGTCCGGGCCATGGCGACCACGACGTCGGCGGTGCCGCCGTTGGTGACCCATGCCTTGGCCCCGTTCAGGACCCAGTCGTCCCCGTCCCGCTCGGCCGCGCACGTCAGGGCGGCGGGATCGGAGCCGGCATGGGCCTCGCTGAGAGCGAAGGCGCCCAGCATCGAGCCCTCCGCCATCGGCCTCAGGTACCTCTCCTTGAGCGCGTCGGATCCGTGCTCGAGGATCATCTGCGTGGGCAGCGAGTTGTGGACGCTCATCGAGACCGCGAGCGAGGGGTCGACGCGGGCGATCTCCTCGAGCGCCAGGAGGTAGGTGATCGTGTCGACGCCGCTCCCGCCCCACTCGTCGGGAACGAGCATCCCGAGGAAGCCGAGCTCACCGAGGGCGTCGACGGCGTGCCGGGGGAACCTGCCGGTCCGGTCCCACTCCTCCACGTGGGGAGCGAGCTCGTTCTCGGCGAACTCGCGGGCGGTCCGGACGACCTCCTTCTGCAGGTCGGTCAGCTCGCGGAATCGAGTCGCCGTCATCGGTCCTCGGAGCGGCGGGGACGAGCGCCGGACACGCCCGGGGCGCGGGGCTCGGGCTCGATCACCGGCCTTCCCCGTAGGCGTAGAAGCCCTGGCCCGTCTTGCGCCCCAGCCTCCCGGCCGCGACGTAGCGCTTCAGGAGCGGGCACGCCCGGTACTTGGGGTCCCCGAGCCCGTCGTGGAGGACCTCTAGGATCGCCAGGCAGACGTCGAGGCCGATGAAGTCAGCCAGCGCCAGCGGGCCCATCGGATGGCTCATGCCGAGCTTCATGACGTCGTCGACGGCCTGGGGCTCGGCGACCCCTTCCATCACGCAGTAGATCGCCTCGTTGATCATCGGCATCAGGACCCGGTTGGCCACGAAGCCGGGATAGTCGTTCACGCTGACGGGGGACTTGCCGAGGGATTCGGCGAGCTCGACGATGGAGTCGTGGGTGGCGTCGGAGGTCTCCAGGCCCCGGATCACCTCCACGAGCTTCATGAGCGGCACCGGGTTCATGAAGTGCATCCCCACGAAGAGATCGGGACGGCTGGTGGCCGAAGCGAGTTTGGTGATCGAGATCGAGGAGGTGTTCGACGCGAAGATCGCGTCGGGCTGGACGGTGGCGTCGAGGGCGCGGAAGACGTCGGTCTTCACCTCCTCGTCCTCCACGATCGCTCATCACCCCCAGGCAGGTCGGCCGCGTGGGCGGCTTCGAGCTCTCGCTCGGCGTCGATCCGTCCCAACGCCGCGCTCGCCTCCTCGGCGGAGACGACCTCCTTCTGCACCTGGCGGTCGAGGTTCCTCTCGATAGTCCCCACCCCGCGCTCGAGCGCCGCGGGGTCGGCGTCGATCAGGGTGACGCGGTGGCCGGCGAGGGCGAAGACGTGGGCGATGCCGTTGCCCATCGTGCCCGCCCCGATCACGGCGACGTCGCCGATCTTCACGGCGCCACGACCTCCATCGCCACGGCGTTGCCGCCGCCGAGGCAGAGGGTCGCCAGGCCGCGCTCGGCGCCGCGGTCCCGCATCGCGTAGATCAGCGTCGTCAGCACCCGGGCGCCGCTGGCGCCGATCGGGTGGCCCAGCGCCACCGCGCCGCCGTTCACGTTCACCCGATCCCAGTCCCAGCCGAGCTCCTTGCCGTCGGCCAGCGCCTGGACCGCGAAGGCCTCGTTGGCCTCGATCAGGTCGTACTCGTCGATGGAGGTGCCGGTCCTCTCCATCAGCTTCTTCACGGCGAAGACGGGCGCGTAGAACAGCAGCTCAGGGGCGGTGCCGGCCGAAGTGTAGTCGACGATCCGGGCGAGCGGGTCGAGCCCGTGCTCCTCGGCGTAGGCCTCGCTCACGACCACCAGGGCGCTCGCGCCGTCGTTGAGGCCCGGGGCGTTGCCGGCGGTGACGGTGCCCTCGCGGGTGAAGGCGGGCTTCAGCCGCGCCAGGACCTCCATGGTGGTCTCGCGCCGGGGGCCCTCGTCCACGTCCACCGTAGTGGTCCCCTTCCGGGTCTCGACCTCCACCGGGACGATCTCGTCGCCGAACCGCCCCTCGTCGATCGCGGCCACGGCCTTCCGATGGCTGGAGACGGCGAACTCGTCCTGATCCTCACGGCTGATGTCGCTCTTGCGGGCGGTCAGCTCGGCGTGCTCCCCCATGTGGACGCTTTCGAACGCGCACCACAGGCCGTCCTTCACCATCGCGTCGACCAGCTTCCGGTCGCCGAACTTCACCCCCTCCCGATGGCCGTAGAGGAGGTACGGGGCGTTCGACATCGACTCCTGGCCCCCGGCCACCACGCACGACTGGTCGCCGGCCCGGATCGACTGCGCGGCGAGCATGACGGCCTTCAGGCCCGAGCCACACACCTTGTTCACGGTGACGGCGGGGACCGTGTCCGGCACGCCCCCGAAGTGGGCCGCCTGCCGTCCCGGCGCCTGCCCGCTGCCCGCCTGCACCACCTGACCCATGATCACCTCGTCGATCGTCTCGACGTCGATCCCCGCTCGCGAGATGGCCTCGCGTACGGCGATCGCGCCCAGCTCGGGCGCGGTCTTCGGCGCCAGCGCGCCCAGGAACCTGCCGATCGGGGTCCGGCACGCGCTCACAATCACCGCGGTGGTCCGTTTCTCGCTCATCGGATTCGCTCCTCGTCTGGCATCGTGGTCATGGCGTTCGAAGCTCCGCTCGACGGTTCAGGCCCGCGCGGACCCGACGCTCGCTCCGCCTCCGTCCGCGTACGGCAGCCAGCCCAGGAGCCGCCGCGCTCCCGCCCGGACGACCTCGCGCTGGAGCCGTCGCCGCAGCGTCAGGTAGGACTGCCGTCCCATCACCAGGTCGGCGAGCACGGTACGAATCCCGCCGCTTCGCGCGCCGTACCGGATCACCCGCTCGATGAAAGCCGGGCGGTAGTAGAGGTGGACCAGCCGGCTCGCCTTCTCGAGCTCGGCGCCGAACTCGCCGCGCCTCCACGTCCGATCGCCGACCGTCCCGCGGAAGCCGTTGTAGCCGACCGACCCGAGCACCTGGTTGTCGAGGCCGTAGCGGAGGTTGCTCGGCGTGCCGTGCGTGTCGTTCCGCGGCCAGCCGTCCGAGAGCACGACCCGCTCGTCAGCTCGCCCGTCGCCGTCCGTGTCGCTGAGGAACAGCATCTGCGGCGCCTGGGCGACGACG
>JAHWKZ010000098.1 GCA_019347645.1 Gemmatimonadota bacterium
CCCTCGCCGCGATGGTTCTCTTCCTGGTCGCGACCACCGTGTTGCTCGAGTGGCTCTCCGTCGACGTCTGGCGGCGGTGGGATTACGCCCGGTCGATGCCGACGCTCCCGCTCACGGGGACCGGGCTGGCGCCGCTCCTGCAGTGGCTCCTCCTGCCGCCGCTGGCGATCTGGCTCGCCCGCCGGCACCTCGGCGGCCGGATCGCCGCCGTCCGCCCTTCGGACCGGGTGCCATGAGGCGGGTCGTCGCCCTCTGTCTGCTGGCGATGTTCGCCGCGCTTCACGCCGACGGCCTGGTAGCGGCGAGGGGTTCGAACGGCGACCACCATCACCCCGGCTGTCCCTGGGAGATGCGCGAGGAGCCGTGTCCGCACGCGGGGGCCCAACGCGCGCCGACCGCCCCGGAGTGGGCTCCCTGCCCCGCCGAGGATCTGAACAGACCGGTGACCATGGAGCTGGGCTTCCTGCCGATTCCGGCGCTCTCTCTGCCGGCTTTCTCTCCCCCTGGAGTCCTAGAGGCGCCCGTGCCCGACCAGCGGACACGGGCGATTCCTATCGCTCCCGACCCCGACCCCCCACGCGGGTCCTTCGCCCTCGTGTGATCATGGGCCGGACGATTCATCCGGCCGATCGGACAGTTGCACGGAAGGAAAGGACCATGCGCACGACTCGCTCGTCCGCTATCCATCTCGTCGCGGTCGTGGCCACCCTCGCGCTGGCGGCTCCAGGGAACGCACGCGCGCAGGAAGACCACGACCACGATGAACCGGACGCGCCCGATGCGCGCCACCTCTCTCACGATCACGAACATGGCGACTTCCCGGAGTACGTCGACGTGTTCTTCACCCACCACGCCTACCTCGAGCGGAAGCTCCATCCTCGCGTCCAATCGACCACCGCCGACGAAGAGTCGGAGTACGAAGCGTCGGTGGAGCTCGCCTGGCAGTTCAACGATCGCCTCGGCGGGGAAGTGGAGATGCCCTACGTGGTGACCGATCCCGAGACGGGCGACGGGGTCAGCGGCTTCGGCGACCTGGAAATCGCCCCGATCGTGGCCTTCATCCAGGATCCGGAGCGCCTGCTGATCATCTCCGGCCGGTCGGGCTTCGTCCTGCCCACGGGGGACGAGGACGACGGGCTGGGGATCGACGGATGGGGCTGGGAGCCGGGGCTCCTCCTGTGGAAGGGGTTCGGGGCCGAGAAGCGAGGTGCCCTGCAGGGCGAACTCACCTATGATCGGCTCTTCGCCGACGAGAGGCCGGATGAGGAGGAGCTGGTCTACAACCTCGCGCTCTCCTGGTGGCTGCCGTCGAACTTCATCCCGATCGCCGAGATCAATGGGGTGACACCGATCGGAGACGAGCCGGAAGCCGGACACCCGGAGGAAGAGGAAGAGGAGGACCACGGATCGCTCGCCCCGGCGCATGGGGAAGCCCAGGCTGGCGAGGATACGGTGATCTCGGGCAACCTGGGATTCCGCTACGCGTTCGCGAACGGCCAGCAGTGGGGGGCCGGTCTCCAGGTTCCGATGACGGGAGGCGATGCCTTCGACGTTCGCCTCGTCGTGGGAGGGATCATCCACCTCGACTGATGCGATGACGGTCCAGATCGGGTGGCAGGGTCGATCGAGGGAATTGACCGGTGCCACCAACTGGCGGCGGGGTGCCGGTTTACAAGCGCATGCCCCGCTCCTGCCCTCCGGTCGCTACGAGAAGCCCGTGGCGTACTACATCTCCCAGAGCTCCGCGTCCTCGGGAGCCCATTCCTCGTCCACCGCGCGCTGGATCACGCCGGCGTCGGTGACTCCTTCCTCGGTCACCATCCGATAGGCGATCTCGGCGGTCCCGCGACATACCGCGCAGTTGACCGCCATCGCGTCCTCGAAGCAGGCGAGGTTCGAGCGATGGATCCCCCGGTTCTCGCATCCGCACCAGCAGTAGAGCTGGTTCAGCATTCCGGGGATCCGAGTCGCGATCGAGTACGCGTTCCGGACTTCGGGATTCGCGAACCGGGCGGGATCGAGAACGGCCCCCGCGTCGGATCGGCCACTGGGCTCGATCCTCAGCCCGTCCGGTCGGATCTCTCCGACCGTCCAGGTGGTGTCGTCTTCGGTGCTCGCCACCGAGGAGAGCCGCGTTCCCTCGTTCGGGGACTTCGAATCCTCCCCGGCCTCACCCGCGAGCAGTACTCCGGTCACCGCGACCCCCGACAGGAGTGCCAGGATTCCATATAGCTTCTTCATCGTTTCATCCTCCGAATTCCAAATGAGGAGACTCTCGAAGCGGTCGTCCCGGTACTTGGAACCGGGACGACCAGTCTCCATGTCTCGTCCCTTCAGCGGGTGGTGGCAGTCTCATCCTTCGAGCGGGACGGGTCCTTCTCGAGCCGCGCGAGGCGTCCTCGCAGACGCGCGATCTCGGCGACATCCGCTTCGGACGCCTTCGCCTCGCCGTCCGCAGAACGGCCTCCCATCCCGCGCATCATCCAGATCATGACGAGCGGGCAGGCGGCGAGGAGGAGAAAGGGTAGAAGAGCGATCAACCACTCCACGCTCATGCGCCCCTCCCACGGCTCCCGGCGTCCGATTCAGCGGACTCGCCCTCGCAAGCGCCATCCATCGGGCAGCCATCCATCCCTTCCATCCCCGCGCCGGACCGCATCATCGGACACGCCTCGCGCGCTTCTTCGAGGGTCTCCAGCCGGGCCCGCTGCTCGGAATCCAGGATCTCCAGGGTTCGGTCACGTGCCGAACGCGCGCCGGCGCGCATGCGGTCGCGAGCCTCGCGCATCGCCGCCATCGCCGCTCGCCGGGATTCCCGCGACTCCTTCCGTACCTCTTCCAGCCCGGCGACCTGTTCATCCGACAGGTCCAGCTCCTCGCGATTCCGCAGGGCGGTATCGGGATCCTCCGCCCCATCCATCATCATGGAGCCGCCCATCCCCTCCATCGAACCCATCATCCGCATGCATCGGGACATCATCCCGGTCATCATGGAATCGCCCATCATCCCCTCACTGTCGTGCATTCGAGCGGAATCGGGCATCGCCCGGTGGCGCTCTCCCGTCTGCTGGGCGAATACGGCGGTCGACATCGCGATCAGCGCGATCGCCGAGGCCGCCAGAATCCATTGCCGCTTGATCCAGTCCATTCATCTGCTCCTTCGTTTGCAATGTCTCGGACACACCCTCCCCAAATTGGTGCGGGACGGTGGGTTCCGAATGTTTCCACATCGATGCGAGCGGCGGTGGTCGCCGTCGCCGTCGCGAGCGGACCTCCGGGAACAACCCGATGGCACCCGCATCGCGAGACGGAGCTTAGACGAGTCGGGGAGGCGGGGAGTGTGTCGGGAGGGTCAGGTCGCCGAGCGTCCCGGGCAGGATTGAGAGAGAGATCTCCAGAGCGGCCTCCGGGATCGCTGGAAGGGCGCTCCACGGGCAAGCGCTCGAACCACACCCGTGAACCGGCGAGCAGTCGTCCGGTGCTTCCATCTCGCAACGGTCGGATGTGCGCTCGCACGAAGTTTCGTCGGGATCGGGAACGTGAAACGCGATCGGCACGCTCTCGACCTCGGCGACCTCGGATCTCTCGATCCTCTCTGGCGCCGCGTCACTCGCGTTCGAAGCGGAGAACGCCTCGCTCGCGCGCGGAAGCGACACGAGCAGGAGCGGGAGAAATAGAGCGGCGATGCGAGCCGTCGAGGAGACCAAGCGGGAGAAGCGGGAACGGTTGAGCATGGGATCAATATACTCGATCATCCATGCTTTGTTCCAACCTCTCGACGACGCCCGTCCTGCAGTGGATGTCGCTCGCGCGCCGATCCGTACGCGAGCCCTGCCGGTCACCAACCCCCGGTTAGGCGCCGTAGACGAGGTGCAGGACCAGCGTACGGCCGGCGTTCTTCTACGTCAGACTTTCTCCATCTCCTGGCCACAGCAGCAGCGCGGGTCCTGGTCGCCCGCGGCATCGCCCCGGGGCCCCTGGGTGACCTGGATCTCGCAGCCGCATCCCGGCTTCGTGCAGCGATATCGCTCGCCTTCCTGGAGTGCCATGATTCCTCCTTCATAGAAGTGCGCGACCCCGAAAATCATAGGCCGTGTCGCCGAGCGGGTCTGTCACGCAGTCGACACGAGGCCGGGGATCACGGCGCGATCCCGGCGGCCTCGAGCCCGGCGCGCAGGCCGCGGGCGAGCTCGAGCGGCGCGCCACGGGCCTGGAAGTGGAAGAAGTAGACGGTGGGCTCGTCGAACAGCATGTGGTTGTGGAGCGCCACGACCTCGATCCCCGCCTCCCGCAGCGCGGCGACGGCGGGGTTCACGCCATCCTCGAGGAGCGCCATGTCGCCGGCGATCACGGCCGCCTCCCCGTCCGCCGTCTGGCGGAACGCGAACCAGCTGCTGATCCCCATCGACGCCGGGACGGGAATTCCGTCCACCGTCACCGACAGGTCGTCGCGCGGCAGCGAGACCTTGCAGTAGCCGGGGCCCCGATCGGCCCCCGCCGGATCGGCGCCGAGCGCGTCGGCGATCGCGTCGCAATCCACACCGGCCACCACCCCCGGTTCCCCGCCTGTGGGGGAGGCCGGGCCGCCGAAGGGACGCCCGGCCCTGTCGAGCGCCGCGCGCAACCGGCCGGCGAGCGAGTCCGGCGGCCCGATCCCCAGATAGTGGACGAAGCTCATGGCTGGGCTCTCGCCGAGCATGTGGCGGTGGATCGCGGTGATCGCGAGCCCGTTCTCGCGGAGCCCGGCGGTGACGGGACCGAGCTCCTCGGACGTCAGGGCCAGGTCGCCCATCACGATCGCGCCCTTCGAGCCCGCCGGGTGGAAGGCGGCCCAGGCGGTCAGCCCCATCCCGGCGGGCAGCTCGGCTCCCAGGAGCCTGACGGAGAGGTCGCCGCGGGGGAAGGTGACCCGACAGGTCGCCCCGTCGGCCGGCGCCGGACGGTCGAGGAGGGCCGCGATCCGCTCGCAGTCGATGGAGGGTTGTGCGTACGCGTCCGGCGGCGTCGCCGCGAGC
>JAHWKZ010000099.1 GCA_019347645.1 Gemmatimonadota bacterium
ATCTTGCCCCGGAGCGGTAGGATCGCCTGGAAATTACGATCTCTGCCCTGTTTTGCACTCCCTCCGGCCGAGTCGCCTTCCACGAGGTAAATTTCCGAGAGCATCGGGTCGTCGATCGAGCAGTCGGCGAGCTTGCCGGGCAGCACGCCGGTGTCGAGCGCGCTCTTCTTGCGGGTCAGGTCCCGTGCCTTGCGCGCCGCCTCGCGCGCCCGGGCGGCCTGGATCGCCTTCTCGATGATACGCTTGGCCGGTCCCGGGTTCTCCTCCAGCCAGGAGCCGAGGGATTCGTTCATCACGCTCTCGACGATGCCCCGGACCTCGGAGTTCCCCAGCTTGGTCTTCGTCTGCCCCTCGAATTGGGGCTCCATCACCTTGACCGACAGCACGCCGGTGAGACCCTCGCGGACGTCGTCGCCGGACAGCGTGAAGTCGTCCTTCTTGAACAGGTTCCGGTCGGACGCATAGGCGTTGATCGTCCGGGTGAGGGCGGCCTTGAAACCGGACAGGTGGGTTCCGCCCTCGTGGGTGTTGATGTTGTTGACGAAGGTGAAGAGCGTCTCGGTGTAGGTGTCGTTGTACTGGATCGCGCACTCGACCTCGACGTCCTCCTTCGTCTGCTCGAGATAGATCGGCTTGGAGTGGAGCGCCTTGCGGTTCTTGTTGAGGTGCTTGACGAACTCCACCAGACCGCCGTCGTACTTGAAGACGTCGCGCTTCGGCTTCTCCTCGCGCCAGTCCTCGATCGTGATCTCGACGCCCTTGTTCAGGAACGCGAGCTCGCGGAGCCGGGTCGACAGCGTATCGTACTGGAACACGATCTCGGGAAAGATCTCGGGGTCGGGACGGAAGCGGACGATGGTCCCGCTCTCCTCCGCCGTACCGATCCGGTCGAGTTCGGTGGCCTTCAACCCGCGCTCGTACCGCTGGCTGTAGCGCTTGCCGTCGCGCATGACCTCCACCTCGAGCCACTCCGACAGCGCGTTCACAACGCTGACGCCCACGCCGTGGAGCCCGCCCGAGACCTTGTACGACGAGTGGTCGAACTTCCCGCCGGCGTGGAGCATGGTCATGGCGACCTCGACGCCGGGCTTCTTCTCGGTGGGGTGGATGTCGACCGGGAAGCCGCGGCCGTTGTCCTCCACTCGCATGACGTTGTCGGTCTCGATGGTGACCGAGATCTCGTCGCAGTAGCCCGCCAGCGCCTCGTCCACGGCGTTGTCGACCACCTCGTACACCAGATGGTGGAGGCCGCGCGGCCCCGTCGACCCGATGTACATGCCGGGGCGCTTGCGCACGGCCTCCAGGCCCTTCATGACCTGGATCTTCTCGGCCCCGTACTCGCCGGCGGCCCGCACGTTGCGCTGCGCCTTCACCGTCTTGGATTCCGGTTTCGCCATCCGTCCTATCCCTTCGCTTCGGGGTCGAGTCGAAAGAGCAGCCGCTTGACCGGGCTCCGGGAGCGTCCCGCGTTGAGTCGCTCGAGGAGCTCGTTCCGCCTCAGCGACAGCTCGTTGATCCACGCCGAGTGGGCGACCTTCACGATCAGGGTGTCGCCGTCCACCCGGTGCGGGCGCGCCACGCGCGCGATCTCGAGTCCGACCCGCTCCTCCCAGTCGCCGAACACCTCGTGGCGCTCCACCACCCCGGCGACCCCCAGCCGCTCGAGCACGGCGTCGAGCGCGTCGCCGAGCCGGCGGGGGGTGCCCCTTCGGCTCACGCCGCGGGAACGATCCGGCCGGACCGCACCCTCCAGCGCGCGAGCGACCCGCCGACGTCGAGGTCCGGCAGCGGGCGCGGAGAAGTGACGAATCGCTGACGCCCCTCCCCCAGCCACTCGAGGAGCCGCCGCGCCCGGCCCTCGTCCAGCTCGCTGAAGACGTCATCGAGGAGCAGGATCGGGGAGTGCCTCGTGTCGTCCTCCAGCACACGCGCCTCGAGCAGGCGCAACGCGATGGCGGCGGTCCGCCGCTCTCCCTGCGAACCGAACCGGTCGAGCGGCCGGCTCCCCAGCCGGATCGACAGGTCGTCGCGATGGAAGCCCACCGTGGTCCACCCTCGTGCACGATCCTCGCCGTACGCCGCGGCGAGCGCCTCGGCCCACGCCGCCGCCACCGCCTCGCGGTCGCTCGCTCGCGCCTCGTCGATCGGGACCGAGGGCCGGAACGCGAGACCGTAGTCGGTTCGCTCCTCCGCGCCGGCGATCGCCCCGGCGGCGGCCGCGAAGCGCTCCGCCAGCCGGCGGACCAGGGTCGCGCGCGCGGCCACCAGCGGAGCCCCCGTCGTGACCAGCGACTCGTCCCAGGAGGCCATGACGGGGCCCGACGCTCGCTCGGGCCCCCGCAGCAGCTCGTTCCGCTGGCGGAGGATCCGGTCGTAGTCCCGCAGGCCGCGCGCGTAGCCGCGGCTCGTCAGGCCCAGGAGCGTGTCGAGATACCGCCGCCGGCCGCCCGGCGGGCCCGTGACGAGGGAGCTGTCGTCCGGGGCGACCACCACGCTCAGCACGGAGCCGACCGCGTCGGAGAGCGGGCTCGCCTCCACGCCATCGACGGCCACCCGACGCCGCCCGCGGTCCGCCGCGACCGCCACCGTCCGTCGCCCCCCGTCCACGTACTCGACTCCGCCCTCCACCCGGAAGTGCTCGGCCTCGAACGCGATCGCGTCATCGTGCCGCGCGCCACGGAAGGAGCGGAACAGCGACAGGTAGTGGACCGCCTCGAGGAAGTTCGTCTTCCCCTGTCCGTTGTCTCCGACCAGGATCGCCCCGCCGGGAGGAACGTCGAGTCTCACGGAGGCGAGGTTTCGAAAGTGATCCAGCCGGACGTCGGTCAGGTGCACCGGGCAGCGTGGTTTCGGGGTCGGTACGACACCCCTTAAATCTAGGTCCTTCAAGGGGTTCAAGCAATGATTCCGGACCCGGGATTCCCCGGTGGAATCCGCTCGATCCTGGTCGTTCGGGTGGGTCTCGGGCCTCGACTACTCCTGGAGTCGAAGCGGCATCACCAGGCACAGATGGCCCTCGCCGTCGCCGGGTTGGATGAGCGCCGCGCGCTCCGGGGCCTTGAACGTCATCACGACCTCGTCGGTATCGATCCCCCGGAGCACCTCCAGCAGGTAGTTCGCGTTGAACCCGATGTCGAGCGGGTCGCCCTCGTAGTCGACGGGCATCTGCTCGGTCCCTTCGCCCACATCTGGGGTCGAGACGAAGAACTTCACGGTGTCCGCGGCCAGCGAGAAGCGCACGCGATGGGTCTGGTCGCTCGCCATGACGGTCATCCTCCTCAACGCGCTGGCGAGGCGCTCCTTGTCGGCCCGCATCCGCTTGTCGTTGTCGCGCGGGATGACCTGCTCGTAGTTGGGATAGGGACCTTCGATCAAGCGGCTGAAGACGACCCCCGTCTCGCCACGGAAGCCGATCTGCTTCTCGTCGAAGGCGACCACGATCGGCTCGTCCGGCGCAAAGATGCGGGCCACCTGGGTTAGCGCCTTCGGGGGGACGATCACGTCCTTCGGAGCGGCTCCCCCTTCCACCGGGATCGAGTACTGGGCCAGGCGATGTCCATTGGTCGCCACCATCCGCATCTCCCCGTCGCGCATCTCCCACAGCACGCCGTTGAGGATCGGTCGCGTGTCCTCGGTGGAAGCAGCGAAGGCGGTGTGGGAGGCGAGCCGGTCGACGTCCCCGGCCGTGACCGACCGGCCCCCGCCGAAGTCGAGGGCCGGGAACGACGGGAAATCCTCGGCCGGTAGCCCATGGACCCGGAAGCGGCTCGCCTCGCATTCCAGCGTCACGTGCTCGTTCTCCCCGCTCACCCGAACCAGGCTCGCGGGGAGCGCTCGAACCATGTCGGTGAGCTTGCGGGCGGGGAGTGTGACCCGTCCATCCTCCTCCACGCTGGCCGGGACCTCGATCGTCACCGAGAGATCCAGGTCGGTGGCCGACAGCGACAGCCGGTCCTCCTCGGCGGACACGAGGAGGTTTCCGATGATCGGCAACGGCGTCCGCGCCGGAACGACGTTGGACACCGCGCCCAAGGCTTCGACGAACTCGCTCTGACCGATCGTGAACCGCATCGTCCTCTCCGCGTTCGAGCTCCGCCGCCGGGTCAGCCTCGAGGCGGCCCGGGGCGCCGGTTGTCCCCATCGAAAGGCTTTCTACCTCTCAAGGTATTTCAAATCCAGTAGTAGTAGTAGGCGACCGGACGGTGTGGACAACCGCTCCTGCGATCGCGGGAAGCACTTTCACGACGGGCCGCGCCGGGATTCGCGGGAAGGGGCCCCGGCTGTGGAGGAGCGGGAGCGGAAATGGGGAAACACGCGCGCGATCGACGCCACGTCCACGACCGTCCACGAGACTCCTCGCCGCGTCCCCACGCCGTCCACAGCGCCCCCGCCTCACGACGCGATGCGGGTGCGGAGATGATCGATGCGCATGCGTGTGGCGCGGTCGGACTTCACCTCCCTGTCGATCTTGTCGCAGGCGTGGATCACCGTGGTGTGGTCGCGACCGCCGAACGCCTGGCCGATCTCGACCAGCGGCAGCTCGGTGAGCTGGCGACAGAGGTACATCGCGACCTGGCGTGGGACGGTCAGCGTCTTGGTGCGCTTGCGCGACTTCATGCCCTCGATGGTCACCCCGTAGTCCTGGCCCACCACCGTCATGATCTTGTCGATCGTCACCCGGACGGTCTCGTGGGTGAGGATGTTCTTGAGGACCTCTTCGGCGATCTCGATCGTGATGTCGTTGCCGCTGAGGCTCGAATGGGCGACCAGCCGGATCAGCGATCCCTCGAGCTCGCGGACGTTGGACTTGACGTTCTTGGCGATGAAGAGGATGACGTCGGGGGGGACCTCGAGCCCGTTACGCGCGGCCTTGTGCTGGAGGATGGCGATCCGGGTCTCCAGGTCCGGAGGCTGGATGTCCACCACCAGCCCCCACTCGAAGCGGGAGACGAGCCGCTCCTCGAGGGTGGGGATCTCCTTGGGAGGACGGTC
>JAHWKZ010000009.1 GCA_019347645.1 Gemmatimonadota bacterium
AGCGGCACTCGGGCGACACCTCCAGCGAGACGTACGAGGACCGCGATTACTGGCGCCCGGACGACC
Organism: Gemmatimonadota bacterium; assembly: GCA_019347645.1. Lineage (GTDB taxonomy): Bacteria > Gemmatimonadota > Gemmatimonadetes > JACCXV01 > JAHWKZ01 > JAHWKZ01. Next base: position 67 of record JAHWKZ010000009.1, read on the forward strand.
CGCTGCCGGTGGGCCGGCTGGCGGCGTGGGTGTTGGGAACCGAGGAAGAGGGGGCGCGGGAGAAGGGGTCATGACGTGGACGGAGACGATCACCGCGGCGGAGAACGGACGCGAGCAGCGCGCCGCTGCCGAGCGGGAGCGGCTGGCCGCCCGGGTGACGGCCGCGGCGAACGGCGACCAGCGCGCCTTCCGCGACCTCATGGACGCCTACCGGAGGGCCTTCTACGGGATCGCCCGGCGCTACACCGGCTCCCACGAGGACGCCGACGACGTCCTGCAGGACGCGTTCGTGAAGATCTACCAGAATCTCCAGACCCTCTCGAGCCCGGAGGCGTTCTTCCCGTGGGCCCGTCGCATCGTGATCAATACCGCGCTCGACCGGATCCGACGCCAGCGGCGGACGGCCGAGGTGGAGACGGCGTCGGACGACCCCGAGATCGCCGAGCGCGAGAGCGTGTTCGAGTCGCCGGATCGGGCCGTGGAGAAGAGCGAGTTCTACCGCGAGCTCGAGCGATCGCTCGAGGAGCTGCCGCCCCGACAACGCCAGGTGGTCACCCTGCACGACGTCGGGGGCCTCTCCACCGAGGAGGTCGCCGATCGGCTGGGCCTTCCTCCGGCCACGGTACGCTCGAACCTCTTCTACGGTCGCGAGAAGCTCCGCCGGATGCTGGTGAAGGATCGCGCATCCTCGAGATGACGTTTGAACGGGCGCCGCGCCCGGACGTCCTGTAGTCGGAGGTCGAAGACGTGACGACGCATCTCGAAATCACGACGATCTACGCGCTGCTGGACGGCGAGCTCGAACCCCTCGCCGAGCGGAGCGCCGAGGGGCACCTGCTGCGTTGCGCCGAATGCCGCGCCGTTCGAGAGGAGTGCGGGGCGGTGTTGGCCTCGCTGCGATGGTACGCGGCCGCGCCCCCGCCGCCCCCCGTCGGCTACTGGAGCCGCTTCTGGGAGCGGTTCGCGGACCGCGTCTCGCGGACCCCCGAGCGACCCGCGGCGGTCCGGCGGCCGCGACCGGCGTGGAGGGAAACGGCGATGGCGGCCGCCGCCGTCCTCGCCCTGCTCCTCGGCACGTGGTGGGGTGGCCTGCCGCGGGACGAGGTCGCCCCTCGTGTCTCCGCCCCCGCCTCGATCCCCGCCCGCATGGCCGTGGCCGACACCGGCTGGGAGAGCGATGTCGAGTTCTTCGAGCGTGCCACCGTCGCGGTGGGCAGCGTCGATCCCCTCACCAAAGGTCTGGCCCTGGCCGCGCTCGTGGAGTCGCCGTGAGGCGTGCGGCCCTGGTGATCGCGCTGAGCGCGGCGGTCGCCTGCGCCGGCGGGGACGAGCGCCCGGAGGCCGTGCGGCTCCGCTTCGAGTACGGACAGGGGGACACCCTCTCCTACGATTACCATGCCCGGGGCACCGCCACGCTTCCCGACACCTCCGACTCCGGGGAGACCCTCGAGCGGACCTTCGAGCGCCGGATGAGGATCGACGAGGTGGCCACCGACGTCACCCCCCGCGGCCACTACCAGCTGGCCCTCGTCTACCACATCGAGGCTGACAGCGCCCATCGGGCCAAGGGCCTGCCGGAGCGGATCCGGCTCCAGGTCGAGATCACCCCGCAGGGTCGGATCATCGACGTGAGCGGCGTGGAGACCGCCAGGCCGCTCTACGGCGACATCGATTTCCAGTCTTACTTCGAGCAGAGCCAGCCCGTCTTCCCCGACCGGCCGCTGAGGGTCGGCGACTCCTGGACCCAGGAGGTGAAGGTCGTATCTCCCGAGTCGGAGCCCGTCGTCACCTCGTCCAACTACGTGCTGGAGTCACTGGTCGAGGAGGACGGCCGGTCCCTGGCCGTGATCGCGTACGACGGCGAGATCTATCTCCCGGTCCGATTCTCCGGCCCGGCCGATTCGGCCGCCGGCGTGGAGGAGCGGATCACCTCGATCGAGGAGCGAATCGAGGTCCGGGGCAAGATCTACTTCGATCCCGCCGCGGGCGTGATGCGACGGGTCGAGGCGAAGGCGGAGGCCACGTTCACCAAGATCGGGTTCCGCGACGGCGAGGCGGTTCGCCGGGAGATGAAGCTGAAGGAAGAGAGCACCATGCGGCTCGTCGAGCGGGGGCGCTGACGGCGCAGGTGCCCGCGCCGGCCCCGGATCCCCCCCGCCGGCTCGGCGGCTTGCGCGTCGCGTGCGCCGATCACCACCTTCTCTCCATGCGATCCCAATCCATCCCCCGGCTCCTCGTCGTCGTGACGGCGCTCCTGTCGATCTCGTGCGCGAGCGGCGGCGAGCGCGTGGAGGGGGAGCGGCTGGCGGTCCGCACGGCGGTGCGCGAGGCGTACCAGGAGCTTCCGGGGGTTGTGCTGAGCGATCGGCACTTCGCCCTCGAGGGGGAGATCCACGCGACGGTGGCGGCGCCGGACACCGCGACCGCGCGGGCCGCGATCGAGGCCGGATTCGCCGCGGCCGACTCGGTGGAGGGACTCGTCGACCTCCACCGACGGGGCAGCGAGGTGTCGGCCATCAACGCGGCGGCGGGGGAGGAGCCGGTGGTCGTCAGCCCATGGACCGAGACGATCGTGGCGGCGAGCCTCGACTGGGCCGAGCGGACCGAGGGGGCGTTCGACCCGACGGTGGGGCCGCTGATGAGCGCATGGGGCTTCGGCTGCGAGGAGTGCGTGGCCCCCGACAGCGCGCGGGTCCGAAGCGCGCTCGCCCGGGTGGGGTGGGAGAAGGTCCGCTACGACCCCGAGGCCCACACCGTGTTCCTGACGGAGCCCGGCATGGCCCTCGACCTGCGGGCGGCCACCAAGGGATTCGCCCTGGACCGGATGGGGGAGGCGATCATGGACGCCGGGGCCACGGCGGGGATCGTCGACCTCGGCGGCGATCATCTGTTCTTCGGCCCGGGAACCGAGGGGCCGGAAAATCTGTGGCCGGTGTCGCTGGCCGACCCCTACGACCCCGGCCGGGAGTTTGCCAGGCTCCACGTCCCGGCCGGGGCGCTGTCGATGACCTCCCCCTACAGGCGGGTGGTGGAGCTCACCGGCGGGAGTGTCGGCCACCTCATCGATCCGCGCACCGGCTGGCCGGCCACCGGACTGGCGAGCGTGACCGTCTACGCCCGCGACGCCATTCAGAGCGACATCCTGTCGACCGGGCTGTTCGTCCTGGGGCAGCAGAGAGGGTGCGAGACGATCGAGGGGTGGAGGGACATCGGAGCGATCTTCGTCTTCGAGCCCGCCCCCGGGGAGAAGAGCCTGGTGTGCGTCACCCCGAGCCTCCGCGGCCGGGTCGAGCGGCTCGATCCCCCCTTCCGGCCGCTCGTCCGCGATGACTGAAGGGCCCAGGCGCCGCGCCCGGATCCTCTGGCTGAGCTCGACGGAGGTCCCGCCGCTGCTCGAGCGGCTCTGCGAGGCGACCGAAGGCGGCGTGCTGACCCGGCTGAGCTCGCCCGAGGACGTGGAGCAAGCCCTCGACCGGGGGATCGTCGAGCTGCTCGTGGTCGACGCGGACGGCAACTTCGACGAGCGGCTGGCGTTGTGCCGATCGATGAAGACGGATCCGTTCAATTCGGTCGTGCCGGTGGTCTTCCACAGCCGCGAGAGCCGGATGGAGCGGATCGAGGCGGCTTTCGAGGCCGGCGCCGACGAGTTCCTGAACGGATCCCACTCCGATCGCGAGCGGGCGCTGCGGCTGCGGATGGTCGTCGAGCGCGCCGCCCGGGACGTATCCGTCCATCCGACGACCATGCTGCCGGGTACGCGGATCATCCAGCACGACATCCGGCGTCGGATGGACAGCGGCGAGCGCTTCGCCGTCTGCTACGCCGACATCGACGCGTTCAAGGAGTTCAACGACAAGCACTCCTACCATCGCGGCGATCGGGTGATCTGGCTGGTATCGATGATCCTGCGCGACACCGTCCGGCGCCTCTCGAGGCGTGGGTTCGTGGGTCACGTCGGCGGGGACGACTTCATCTTCACCCTGCCGGTGGCGGACATGGAGCCGGTCGCCCGGGAGATCATCGATGCCTTCGATACCCTGATGCCGCTCCAGTACGAGGAGGAGGACCGGGCCCGGGGGTTCTTCCTCGCCGAGGATCGTCAGGGGAACATCCGGGAGATGCCCCTGATGACGCTCTCGATCGGCGCGGTGACGAACGTGAAGCGCCACTTCAGCCATCCGGGAAGGGTGGGTGAGCTGGCGAGCGAGATGAAGACCTACGCGAAGACGAAGGAGGGGTCCGTGTTCGTGGTCGACCGGCGTGCCGACAAGCCGCGCGCGGCCCGGGCGTACCCTGGAAGCGCGGCCGGCGCCGAATGACCGTTTCGAGTACTTTGGGATACCCATGAGCGACACGAGGGAATACACCGATCGCATGGACGACCTAGGGGAGCGGCTCGAGCTCCTCGGGAGCTATCTTTGACCTGCCGGGGAAGCGCGCCCGCGTAGACGCCCTGCAGGCCGAGTCCGCCCGCCCCGACTTCTGGGACGACAACGAGCGGGCCCGGGCCATCCTCACCGAGCTCAATCAGCAACAGCAGTGGGTCGAGGCGTACGAGTCGCTCAAGCGCGACCTCGAGGACGCCCGCGAGATGGTGGAGCTCGTGGCCGAGGACGAGCAGGGGACGATGGCGGAGGAGTTCGGGCGGATGCTCCGCGGCGTCGAGGAGCGTGTGGAGCGCTACGAGTTCCGCGGGATGCTGCGCGACCCGGACGACCACCGCGGCGCGATCGTCACCATCCATCCCGGCGCCGGCGGGACGGAGAGCCAGGACTGGGCGGCGATGCTGCTGCGGATGTACACCAAATGGATGGAGGCGAACGGGTTCACGTTCCACATCGTGGACCTCGCCGAAGGAGAGGAGGCGGGGATCACCCGCGCCACCCTCGAGGTCGAGGGCGAATACGCCTTCGGGTACCTGAAGGCCGAGAAGGGCGTGCACCGCCTGGTGCGGATCAGCCCCTTCGACGCCAACGCCCGGCGCCACACCTCGTTCGCGTCGGTCTTCGTCTATCCGGACGTGGGCGAGGAGATCACCGTGGAGATCAACGACAAGGACCTGAAGGTCGACACCTACCGGGCCAGCGGCGCCGGGGGCCAGCACGTCAACAAGACCAGCTCGGCGGTCCGGATCACCCACCTCCCCACCGGCATCGTGGTGCAGTGTCAGGCGGAGCGAAGCCAGCACCGCAATCGGGAAATGGCCATGCGGCTCCTGCGCGCGCGGTTGTACGAATACCTCAAGGCCGAGCAGGAGAAGAGCCGCGAGGAGCTGGAGGCCGAGAAGAAGGAGATCGCCTTCGGCAGCCAGATCCGCTCCTACGTGCTCCATCCGTACACCATGGTGAAGGACCATCGCACCCACCACCAGAGCTCCGACGTCGAGGGGATCCTGGAGGGCGACATCACCGGCTTCATGGAGGCGTGGCTGAAGCAGAACGCTGGATCGACGGTGAAGTAGGGATGGGCGGAGAGCCGCTTCAAGAGACCGATCCGGTGGCGGTCCGGCGCGAGAAGCTCGAGACCCTCGAGGAGCGGGGGGTCGATCCGTTTCCCGCCACCTGGCCGGTCACCCACACCGCCGCGGAGGTCCTGGAGGCGTTCGGGGACGAGGAGCCCGAGCTCGACGTACGGATCGCCGGACGGGTCGTGTCGGTCCGCGGTCACGGCAGGACCACCTTCCTCCACGTCGCCGACCGGACAGGCCGGATCCAGGCCTATCTCCGCCAGGACGATCTCGGGGAGGGGGTCTACTCGCTCCTCGAGCTGCTCGATCTGGGGGACTACCTGGGGGTGGGCGGCAGGGTGATGCGGACCCGTACCGGCGAGGTGACGGTCCAGGCCACGGAGGTGGCCGTGCTCGCCAAGGCGCTCCGCCCGCTGCCGATCGGAAAGCGGGTGGAAACCGGGGAGGGGGCGAGGACGTGGCACCAGAGCGAGGACCCGGAGTTCCGCTACCGCCAGCGCTATGCGGACCTGGCGGTCCGTCCCGAGGCCCGCGCCGTTTTCGAGTCGCGTGCGGAGATCCTCCGCTACCTGCGTGACTTTCTCGACGCGCGCGGCTTCCTGGAGGTCGAGACGCCGGCGCTCCAGCCGGTCTACGGCGGGGCGACCGCGCGGCCGTTCACCACCTACCACCACGCCCTCGACACCACGCTCTACCTGCGGATCGCCGACGAGCTGTACTTGAAGCGATGCGTGGTGGGCGGTCTCGAGCGGGTCTACGAGATCGCCAAGGACTTCCGGAACGAGGGGCTTTCCCGGTTCCACAACCCCGAGTTCACCATGCTCGAGTTCTACGCCGCCTACATGGACTACCGCGACCTGATGGAGCTCACCGAGGAGCTGCTGGTCGGTCTCGTGGAGCGGGCGGCGGGTGGCACCGAGCTGACGTGGCAGGGGACGACGGTGGACGTCGCCCCGCCGTGGCCGCGGGTCTCCTTCCTCGCCGCCCTCGCTGAGCGCGGGGTGGCGGTGGAGGACCTCTCGCGGCGGGCCCTGGCGGCGGAGGCCGGACGGTTCGGCGTGGAGATCGAGCCGGCCGATGGCGCGGGCAGGATCCTCGACCGGCTCTTCTCCGAGCTCGTGGAGCCCGGGCTCGACGACCCGGTCTTCGTCCTCGACCACCCGCGGGAGCTCTCCCCGCTCGCCAAGCGGCATCCCGACGACCCCCGGCTCGTCGAGCGCTTCGAGGCGTACCTCTTCGGCAAGGAGCTCGGCAACGCCTTCACCGAGCTCAACGACCCGCGTGAGCAGCGCGAGCGCTTCGAGGCCCAGGCGGCCCTCGCCGCCGCCGGCGACGTGGAGGCCGCGGCCGCGATCGACGAGGATTTCCTGCGCGCCCTGGAGTACGGCATGCCACCGACGGCGGGCATGGGGATCGGGGTCGATCGACTGGTCATGTTCCTGACCGACCAGCCCTCGATCCGGGACGTGATCCTCTTCCCGGTCATGCGGCCCGAGGAGCGGGAGCGGGTCGATGCCGGCGATCTTCCGGCCACTCCCGCGGGAACGGCCCCTCCGGAGGGCCCGGCCGGATGAGCCTCGAGTGGCGGATCGCCGTCCGGTACCTCGCGTCGCGTCGCCGCTCGGGCGTCATCTCCGCCGTCGGGCTGATCGCGATCGGGGGCGTATTCGTGGGCGTGGCCGCGCTCGTCATCGTCATGAGCGTGATGAACGGCCTCCAGGAGGATCTGCGCGAGAAGATCCTCACCAACACCCCCCATCTGATGATCCAGAAGTACAACTCGGAGCCGATCGAGCGGTGGCGTTCGGCGGTCGAGACGCTGAACGACGCCCCCGGGGTCCGCGCCGCGGCCCCCTTCATCTACACCGAGGGAATCGTCGGCCACGGACGCGGTCGGAACGAGGGGGCGATCGTCCGCGGTGTGGACTCGCGACTCGAGGGCACGGTGAGCGAGGCGCCGGAGCAGATGGTGAGTGGTTCCTGGGACCTCTCGCCGGCGCCGGAGTCGCCGTACCCGAAGGTCGTGATGGGGTACATGCTGGCCGACCGGCTGCGAGCGTTCCCTGGAGACACGATCACCCTGACGACGCCCGAGGTGGCGGCCGTCTCGCCACTCCACGGTACGGTCCCCAAGCTGCAGAAGTTCGTCGTCGCCGGTGCGTTCCGGAGCGGGTTCTTCGAATACGACTCGAAGCTCGTGTACACGTCCCTCGACGCCATGCAGGAGTACCTCGCCATCGGGGACGTCGCCTACGGCCTGTCGGCGCGGGTCGACGACATCTGGAGGGCGCGGGACATCGGGGAGGCGGCCGTCCGCGGGCTCGAGGGGTCGTTCTATGCCACCACGTGGATCGAGCTGAACCAGCCGTTGTTCTCCGCGCTCAAGCTGGAGAAGCGGGCGATGTTCGTGATCCTGGTCCTGATCGTGCTGGTGGCCGCGTTCAACATCATCAGCACGCTCACGATGATCGTCATGGACAAGACCAAGGAGATCGGCATTCTGCGCTCGATGGGGATGAAGAGCACGTCGATCCGCCGCGTCTTCCTCCTGCAGGGGGTGCTGATCGGCACGGTCGGGACCGGACTGGGACTGGGGGGCGGACTGGTGGCCGTCTGGCTGCTGGCCCGCTACCGATTCATCTCGCTGCCGGGCGACATCTACTTCATCGACACGCTTCCGGTGTCCGTGGAGCCGCTGAGCGTCGCGGCCATCGTCGTGGCCAGCCTGGCGATCTCGCTGATCGCCACCGCCTACCCGGCCGCGCAAGCCGCTCGAATGACGCCGGTGGAGGCGATCCGGTACGAGTAGGACAGACTCCTGGGGAGGGACGGTGCGCCCGGCGTCGGGGGTCGACCCGCCTCCGAATTGGAGAACCGGGCGAGGAACGTTATCTTCGGGTCGAGCGTGCCGGGCCCGTCGGGGACGGCACGGATGATCGCCATGGACGAGACGAGTGATCGGCATCCCGTGACGGACGGGATCGCGAGACCGGGCGATCCGCAGCGTGCCCGTCCTCCAGCCGGCGCCGCCGGGGACGATCGGCGACGGCCCGGCTCCGACCGCCCGACGGGCGTGCCCTCTTCCTCCTTCGCAACCGATTCGATTCGGCTCCCGTCTCGGGGGGCGTCGACACGCGGCCGGACGACTCCGGCGAAAAGGACCCGGGCATGAGCGGCGAAGGTTGGGAAGGCGATCGGGCGGTCCTGGTGTCGGAGCGCCTCCACAAGGAGTACACCGGAGGCGCCGGCCCGCTGAAGGTCCTGCGGGGCGTGGATCTGGAGGTGGCGCCGGGGGAGACGGTGGCGATCGTCGGGGCGTCCGGCGCGGGCAAGAGCACGCTGCTCCACCTGCTCGGCGGGCTCGACCGCCCGACGCACGGCGAGGTGGTGCTCGGGGGCCGCTACCTGAGCCGGCTGTCGGACGCCGAGCTGTCGGAAGTACGGAGCCGCGAGCTCGGCTTCGTCTTCCAGTTCCACCACCTGTTGATGGAGTTCTCCGCGGTCGAGAACGTGGCGATGCCGTTGAGGATCCAGGGCCTGGAGGCCGGGGAGGCGGAACGCCGGGCGCGATCGATTCTTCGAGAGGTCGGCCTCGGGGAGCGGCTCCACCACCGTCCGAGTGCGCTGTCGGGGGGCGAGCAGCAGCGGGTCGCGGTCGCCCGGGCGCTGGTGCACGAGCCGATCGTGGTGCTCGCGGACGAGCCCTCGGGCAATCTCGACCGCTCGAACAGCGAGCATCTGCACGACCTGATGTTCGAGCTGGCGAGGCAGCGGGCGGTGGCCTTCGTGGTGGCCACCCACGACGAGCGCCTGGCGAGGCGCGCGGATCGGCTGCTGAACATCGAGGACGGCGTGCTGACGCCGCTCGAGAGCGGGATCTTCTGACGCGGGACGATTGGGATGGCCCGATCTCTGCATCGCACCTCCTCGGCCGGTCCCGCGGCGAGACCCGGAGTTGAACGATGGAAGAGCGGGGATCGTTTTTTGGCGAGAGGGTACTCGAGAGGGATGATCGAGCCATGATGTGCGAGGATTGCCACCAGAGCAAGGCGACCGTCCACTTCACGCAGATCGTGAACGACGAGACGGAGACGTTCCATCTCTGTCAGGAATGCGCCCAGGCGAGGGGACTGAAGACGACGCCCGTGTCCGAGCAGATGCCGCTCAACGACTTCCTCTCCGAGATGGGCGCGCCGATCTTCACGAAGGCGACCAACGCCAACGTCTCGTGCCCACGATGCGGCTGCTCCTTCCGCCAGTTCCGCAAGACCGGTCGCCTCGGATGCGCCCACTGCTACGTCACGTTCGAGCAGGAGATGAGCACGCTGTTGCGGAAGATCCACGGCTCCAACGAGCACGTGGGTATCGACGATGCGGAGTCGGTCGGTCCCATGGAGGAGGGCGAGGAGCGGCTCCTGGCGCTGAGGCGCGAGCTCCGGCAGTCGGTCGAGCGCGAGGAGTACGAGCGCGCGGCCGAGCTGAGGGACGAGATCGCCGCCCTCGAGGAGGAGCGGATGCAGCAGCGGATCGAGGCGATGGATCGAGGGGAGGGAGCGTGACCGATCGCGAGGACATCCTGGGTCCCGTGGGCGGCGGCCTGGCGTGGATCAGCGGCGATGGCCCGCACGCCGACATCATCCTGTCGACCCGGATCCGGCTGGCCCGCAACCTGGAGCGCTACCCGTTCCGCGAGACGATCACGTCCCCGCAGCAGGAGATGGTCGCCGAGGACCTGCTCGAGGCGTATCGTTCGGCCGAGCCCGAGCTCGGCGATACGCCCCACCAGTTCCTGCGGCTCGTCGAGATGCCCGACAACCAGCTGACGCTGCTCCTCGAGCGCCATCTCGTGAGTCGGGAGATGGTGAAGTTCAAGGAGTCGGCCGCGCTGCTGGTGGGCGACGAGGGGCGCCTCTCGATCCTCGTCAACGAGGAGGACCATCTGCGGATCCAGGTGCTGACCCCCGGTCTCCAGCTCGACCGCTCGTGGGACATCGCCGAGCGCACCGAGGGAGCCCTCCGGACGCGGCTGAAGTTCGCCTACCATCACCGTTTCGGCTTCCTGACCTCGTGTCCGACGAACACCGGAACCGGGCTGAGGGCGAGCGTTCTGATCCACTTGCCGGGCCTGGTCCTCACCCGCGAGATCCACAAGGTGCTGCAGGGCCTCTCGCAGATCGGGCTGACGTTCCGCGGCCTCTACGGCGAGGGCTCCGACGTGATCGGCAATTACTTCCAGCTGTCGAACCAGACCACGCTCGGCAAGGGCGAGGAGGAGCTCGTCGACCACCTCGCCCAGATCACCCGCCAGGTGATCGAGTACGAGGAGAACGCGCGCCAGGTGCTCGCCCGCGATGCCCTCGACGAGATCGAGGACAAGGTGTGGAGGGCCTACGGCCTGCTGACCTGCGCCCGGTCCATCTCGTTCGACGAGATGATGAATCTGCTGTCGGCGGTGCGGCTGGGGGTCAGCATGAAACTGTTGCCCGATGTCGGGGTAGATACCCTCAACGAGCTTCTGCTTTTGACTCAGACCGCACATCTGGAGAGGAAGACCGGCCGGTCGCTCACGAAGCGCGAGCGCGAGGTCGCGCGCGCCCGGCTCGTCCGCGAGATTCTGGAGAACGATCGCGCGGAGCATGAAGAATTCGGAGACGACGAGGACGAGGAAGCGGGATAGGACGATGAACAGCAATTTCACCGATCGCGTACGCAAGGTTCTTTCGATGGCTCGTGAAGAGGCCGTCCGCATGCGCCACGACTACGTGGGTACCGAGCACATCCTGCTCGGGCTGATCCGCGAGGGCGAGGGTGTGGCCGCGGCCATCCTTACAAACCTCAACGCCGACCTCGAGGAGCTTCGCCAGCGGATCGAGGAGCGGGTCGAGCCCGGCCGTAGCGACATGACGCCGGACGAGGTCCCCTACACGACGCGGGCGAAGAAGGTGCTGGAGTTCTCGGTCGCCGAGGCGCGCAGCCTCAAGCACTCCTACGTGGGAACCGAGCATCTCCTGTTGGGGCTCCTGCGTGAGGAGAAGGGCGTCGCCGCCCAGGTCCTCGAGGAGGTCGAGGTAACGATCGATGTGGCGCGAAACGAGACGATCCGTCTGCTAGGAGGAGAGTTGAGTTCCATGGAAGGCGGGAGCCAGTCATCGTCGAAGTCCAGCGAGAAGAAGTCGAAGACCCCCGCCCTCGACCACTTCTGCCGCGATCTCACCGACCTCGCCCGGGAGGGGGAGCTCGACCCGACGATCGGGCGCGGGAACGAGATCGAGCGGGTCATCGAGGTGCTCAGCCGCCGGAAGAAGAACAATCCGGTGCTGATCGGCGAGCCCGGCGTGGGGAAGACCGCCATCGTGGAGGGTCTGGCCCAGCGGATCGTGGAGGGCGAGATCGTCCATTCGCTGCGTGACCACCGGGTGCTCTCGCTCGACATGGCGGCGGTGATCGCGGGCACCAAGTACCGCGGCCAGTTCGAGGAGCGGCTGAAGGCGGTCATCAACGAGATCAAGCAGGCGCAGAACGTCATCCTGTTCATCGACGAGCTCCACACGCTCGTCGGCGCCGGAGCCGCCGAGGGTGCGATCGACGCTTCGAACATGCTCAAGCCCGCGCTCGCGCGCGGGGAGCTCCAGTGCGTCGGCGCCTCCACGCTCAACGAGTACCGCAAGTACATCGAGAAGGACGGGGCGCTCGAGCGCCGGTTCCAGCCGGTCGTGGTGGACCCGCCCTCGATCGAGGAGACCGTCGAGATCCTCAAGGGCCTGCGTCCGGCCTACGCCGACCACCACAGCGTGGACATCAGCGACGAGTCGATCGAGGCCGCCTCGCGGCTCTCGGAGCGCTACATCACCGACCGGTTCCTGCCCGACAAGGCGATCGACGTGATTGACGAGGCGTGCGCCCGGGTGCACCTCGCGACCCAGGTGCCGCCGCCCGAGCTCCTGGCCCTCGAGGAGGAGGTCGGCCAGATCGTCGCCGAGAAGGACCAGGCGATCAAGGCGCAGGACTACGAGACCGCGGCGAAGCTGCGGGACACCGAGCGCGAGCTCAAGTCCTCGATCAAGCGCAAGAAGCTCGAGTGGGAGCGGGGCAATCACGAGGATCGCCCCGTGCTCACCACGGAGGACGTGGCGTTCATCGTCAGCCGCTGGACCGGCGTCCCTGTGGTCCGGCTCCGCGAGGAGGAGACCGAGCGGTTGCTCCACATGGAGGAGGAGCTTCACGAGTTCATCGTTGGTCAGGACGACGCGATCAACGCCATCAGCAAGGCGATCCGACGGGCGCGGAGCGGTCTGAAGGACCCCCGCCGGCCGATCGGCTCGTTCATCTTCAGTGGTCCGACGGGCGTCGGAAAGACGGAGCTGGCGCGCGCGCTGGCGCGTTTCCTGTTCGCCGATCCGAACGCGCTGATCCGGATCGACATGTCCGAGTACATGGAGAAGTTCACGGTCAGCCGTCTGCTCGGGGCACCCCCGGGGTACGTGGGGTACGAGGACTCGGGCTACCTGACCAAGGAGGTCCGGAGGAAGCCCTACTCGGTCGTCCTGCTGGACGAGATCGAGAAGGCGCACCCCGACGTCTTCAACATCCTGCTCCAGATCCTCGACGAGGGTCACATCACCGACAACTACGGTCGCAAGATCGACTTCAAGAACACCGTGGTGATCATGACCTCGAACCTCGGCGCCCGGCGGATCACGGGCTCTCGCGCCCTCGGCTTCCAGAAGCCCACCGAGCAGGCCCGCTCCGAGCGGATCGAGGAGGCGGTGAAGGACGAGATCGACAAGGCGTTCAATCCCGAGTTCCTCAACCGCCTCGACGAGGTCATCGTGTTCCATTCCCTGATGGAGGAGCACATCGTCCAGATCGTCGACATCCTCTTCCGCGAGGTGCTCCAGCGGATCGAGGACAAGGACCTCGACCTCTCGCTGACCCGGGAAGCCAAGCACTTCCTGGCCGAGAAGGGGTTCGACGAGAAGTTCGGCGCCCGGCCGCTGAAGCGGGCGATGCAGCGCTACCTCGAGGACCCGTTCAGCGAGGCGCTGCTCCAGGGTCGCTTCGCCCCCGGCGACGAGGTCTCGGTGGGCGTCTCCGAGGACGGCTCCAAGCTCGAGTTCGAGGTCGTCGGCTCCAACGTGGGGGAGGAGCTCCCCCGCGACAGCGCGCGCGAGGAGTCGGTAGGGGAAGAGGTCCGTTAGAGGTGATTCCCGCTCCCGGTCACGCCGTCGCCCGGTCCCGAAAGAAGAGAGACGCGTTCTCTCTTTTTTCGTATCCGGTGCGGACCGGGGCGCTGGCGGCCCTGGTCGTGGCGGCCGCCACGACCCTCGCGCCCGCGCGCGCCCCTTCCCAGCAGGCCCCGCCCCTCGTCGACGTCGAGGTGGAAGGGGCCGAGGTCCTGGCCGCCGACCGGGTTCGCGCGCTCAGCGGGCTCACGGGGGAACGCTCCCTCACGCCCCGGGCGATGCAGAAGGCGATCGAGGCGCTGTGGGATACCGGTCTGTTCAACGACGTCGCCGTCCACGCCCGTCAGGTCCCGGCCGGCGTGGTGGCGGTGATCCGGGTGGAGGAGGCGCCGGTGATCACCAGCGTCGAGATCCAGGGCGCCGACAAAGTCAAGAAGGGAGACGTCGAGACGAGGCTGCCACTCAAGCCCGGCGACCGCCTGCTGGAGCACAAGCTTCATCAGGCGTCCCTCGACATCGAGTCGCTGTACCGGGAGGAGGGCTTCTACCTCGCCGAGGTGGAGGTCGCCGCCGCGCGCCCCGGGGCCGACTCGACGGGCGTGGAGGTCCGGATCCGCGAGGGACGGAAGGTGGCGATCGAGCGGATCGTGTTCCGGGGGAACGAGCGGTTCAGGGACGGCCGTCTGGAGGACGCCCTGGAGACCGACCCGCGGGGGTTCTGGTTCTGGCAGGACGGCGAGTTCGACGAGGAGAAGTGGCGGATGGACATCGCCCAGCGTCTGCCCGAGTTCTACGGTCGGCACGGCCACCTCGACATGCGGGTCGTCTCCGACTCGATCGCCGTCGACGAGCGCAAGGGCGATATGACGTTGTTCGTCACCCTGGAGGAGGGCCCGCGGTACCACGTCGGAGACGTGGAGATCCAGGGCAACAGCCGCTTCTCGCGCACCGATCTCCATGAGCTCGTCAGGATCCGGGAGGGGGAGGTCTTCGATACCCGGGCCGTGGCGAGCACCAAGGAGGACATCCAGAACCTCTACGCCGACGACGGCTACATCTACGCTTCCATCCAGCCGGTCCGGCAGGTCCGGCCCGACACCACGGTCGTGGACCTGACCTGGCGGATCCGGGAGAACGACCCGGCCCACATCCAGCACATCGCCATCCGGGGGAACACGGTCACCCACGAGCAGGTGATCCGCCGGCACCTGTTCGTCACGCCCGGCGAGCGGTTCCGTCGGACCGACGTGAGGAACAGCCTGCTGGCACTCGAGGGGCTCGGGTTCTTCGAGCCCGGCATCCTGCCCTCGACGCGCGTGGTGGATCCCGAGTCGGGCGACATCGACCTGACCTTCGAGGTGCAGGAGCGACGCACCGGCTCGCTCACCCTCGGCGCCGCGGTCGGCGGCGGTACGGGGCTCTCCGGATTCCTCGGCTACGAGCAGCCGAACCTGTTCGGGCAGGCGAAGAGCGGCCGGATCCGGTGGGAATTCGGCTCCCGCAACAACAACCTGGAGCTCTCCTACACCGAGCCCATCTTCCTGGGCAGCAAGACGTCGCTGTCGGTCTCCTTCTTCGACATCGACCGGCGGTTCATCAATACCTCGTTCCGCCAGGACGCCATCGGAGGGAGCGCCCGGTTCGGGACCCCGCTCCCGTGGGACAACGCCACGCGGCTGTTCTACGGCTATCAGTGGCAGCGGATCGATCTGGAGTCGACGATCGATGACGACGATCGCTTCCGGGAGCAGTACCCGCGGACCGAATCGGCGGTGACGCTCGGGCTGGTGCGCGATACCCGGCTGCCCCGGCGGCACCCGATCCAGGGCGCCCGCCACAGTCTCAACGCCGAACTGGCCGGGGGACCTCTCGGCGGCACGGTGGGGTACCAGAAATACGAGATGGAGACGTCGTGGTTCGCGCCGACCGTCAACGAGCGGACGGTGCTGAACCTCAGGATGCAGGCCGGGGGGATCAACCCCACCGGCTTCGTCCCGCTCACCGATCAGTTCCTTCTCGGCGGGGTACAGTTCCCGGCCGAGGGGCTCCGCGGCTACGCGGACAACTGCGTCGGTGTGCGGCTCGCGCCCGGAGACCGCGTCCGGGGCTGCGGCGACGATCGGGGCAACGGATTCGTGCTGCTGACCGCCGAGCACTTCTTCAAGATCACCGATACGGTGTACGCCTCGCTGTTCTACGACGCGGGCGACGTCTTCCGCGAGTTCCGCGACGTGACGTTCGCGGATCTGAAGCGAGGAGCCGGGGTGGGGCTCCAGATCGACCTCCCGGGGTTCGGCCCGCTCGGTCTCGACTACGCGTACGGGTTCGATCGCATCGATCCCGTGACCGGCGAGCCGGACCCGGGTTGGAAGCTCCACTTCAAGTTCGGAAATCTGTTGCAGTGAGCCGGCTGCTGCAGTGAGCCGGAGACGCGGCGTCCCCGGCGTCACGCGCCGGCGCGAGGCCACGGGCCGGCGCGAGGCCGTCTCCGAGGCTAGATTCGTATCGCACTCGATCCAGATCAGGAGGAATCGTCCCATGCACCGCACGAAATTCGCGATCGCGGCCATCGCCGCGGTACTCGCGCTCCCCAGCGTCGCCAGCGCGCAGAACGCCGACCTGAGGGTGGCCTACGTCGACAGCGAAGCGATCATCCGACAGGCTCCCGGTTATCAGGAGGCGAGCCAGGCGTTCAACCAGACCGCGACCGGCTGGCGCGACACCCTGGAGCAGAAGCGGGAGCAGCTCCAGAGCCTCTACGACGAGTATCAGAGGCAGGAGGTCGTCCTCTCTCCGGAGAAGAAGACCGAGAAGCAGCAGGAGATCCAGCAGCTGCAGATCGAGGCCCAGCAGTACTTCGAAGCGAAGTTCGGGCCCGAGGGACAGGCCGCGACCCGGCAGGCGGAGCTGATGCAGCCGATCATCGAGCGCGTGAACCGCGTCATCGAGGAGGTACGTCGCGACCGCGGTTTCGCTCTGATCTTCGATCTGAACGACGGTGCCCTCGTCGCCGGCGATCCGTCGCTCAACATCACCGAAGAGGTGGTCCAGCGGCTGAACGCCCAGGCGGGCACGTCGCGCTGATCCCCGACGGGCGCGTGCATCGCTGATCTCGGTGCGACGCCTGATACCTGCCCTGCCTAGCATCCGGAGGGGCCCTTGCCGACCTGGACCCTGGGCGAACTCGCCGACGCGGTCGACGCCCGATTGGAGGGCGATCCCGACGTCGTGATCCGCGGCGTCGCCAGGCTCGAGGACGCCGGTCCCCACGACATCTCCTTCCTGGCGAACCCGAAGTACGAGGAGGCCGCCGCGCGGTCGACCGCCGGCGCCGTGGTGGCGGGCGACGCGTACGCCGCCGATGGGCAGAACGTCCTGCGCAGCGACAATCCCTATCTCACCTTCGCCCGGGCCGCCGAGCTGATCGCGCCCGCCCTCGAGCCCGAGCCCGGGGTCGCGGAGACGGCGGTGATCGCGCCGCGGGTCTCCGTGCCCGAGAGCGCCTCGATCGGCCCCCACGTGGTGATCGGGGCGGACGTCTCGCTCGGGGCCCGGGTGGTGATCGGCGCCGGCAGCGTGATCGAGGATGGGGTCTCGATCGGGACGGAGACGCGGGTGTTTCCGCGGGTGACGATCCATTCCGGCACCCGGATCGGTGTCCGGTGCGTGATCCAGAGCGGTTCGGTGCTGGGATCCGACGGCTTCGGCTACGCCACCGACAGCGCCGGTCGCCACCATCGAGTCCCTCAGCGGGGTGGATTGGTGATCGGCGACGACGTCGACATCGGGGCCAACTGCACCATCGATCGCGGCTCGCCGGGCGACACGACGATCGGTGACGGGACCAAGATTGACAACCTCGTGCACGTCGCCCATAATGTCGCGATCGGTCGCGGGGTCATCGTGGTGGCCCAGGTGGGGGTCGCCGGGAGCACCAAGATCGGGGACCACGCCGTCCTGGGCGGACAGGCGGGGATCACCGGCCACGCCTCGATCGGCGCGAGGGCCCGGATCGGCGGTCAGGCGGGGGTGATCGGCGACGTCCCGGCCGGCGCCGAGTACTCGGGCTATCCGGCGCGTCCGCATCGCGAGCAGATGCGCTCCCAGGCGCTCTTCGCGCGGCTGCCCGACCTCTTCGATCGCCTCAAGGCTCTCGAAACCAAGCTCCGCGACGCCGAGCCCCGATGATCGAATCCACCGGCCGACAGCTCACCATCGCCCGCCCGGTCACGTACTCCGGGATCGGGCTCCACACCGGCAACCAGTGCCAGATGACCTTCGTCCCCGCGGAAGCCGACACGGGCATCCGCTTCGTTCGCGTGGACCTCGAGGACCAGCCCGAGATCGCTGTCGACCCCGATCACGTGATCGGCGTCGAGCGCGGCACCTCGATCGGCGTGGACGGCAACAAGATCCACACCATCGAGCACGTCCTGGCGGCGGTGGCGGTCAAGGGGATCGACAACCTGCGGATCGAGCTCGACGCGGCCGAGCCTCCCGTCGGCGACGGATCGAGCCTTCCCTTCTGGAAGGCGCTGCACGAGGCCGGTCTCGCCGAGCTCGACGCCCCCCGCCGGAGCTATGTCGTCGACGATCCGATCTTCTACGAGGATGGCGACGTCCAGATCATCCTGCTGCCCTCCGACCGCCTCCAGGTCACCTTCTCGATCGACTTCGATCACCCGCTGGTGGGCCACCAGTTCGAGTCGTTCGAGATCACGCCCGAGACGTTCGAGAACGAGATCGCGCCCGCGCGGACGTTCGGCTTCCTGCACGAGATCGAACAGCTGAAGGCGGCCGGGCTGATCCGCGGCGGGAACCTGCGGAACGCGATCGTCATCGGGGAGGACAAGATCCTCAACGAGGAGCGGCTCCGTTTCCCGACCGAGCTCGTGCGCCACAAGATCCTCGACCTCCTCGGCGACCTGAAGGTCCTCAACGTCGATATCAGGGCGCACATCATCGCCCGTCGCTCCGGTCACCGCACCCACCTGGCGCTGGTCCAGATCCTGAAGCGGCGGATGGAGGCCTCCGGGGACAACGGGGGAGCGCCCGCGGAGGCCGAGCCGACCGCCGTGCGGGAGCCCGCCCGGGAGGCGCGGTCGGTCAAGCCGGTCCTCGACGTGGGGGAGATCCTCGAGCTGCTGCCGCACCGCTACCCGTTCCTGCTCGTCGATCGGGTCCTCGAGCTGGAGGAGGGCAAGCGCGTGGTGGGAATCAAGAACGTCACCATCAGCGAGCCCTTCTTCCAAGGCCACTTCCCCGGCCATCCGGTGATGCCCGGCGTGCTGATCGTGGAGGCGATGGGCCAGGTGGGGGGACTGTTGCTGATGACGCTGGTCGACGATCCGAAGAGCAAGGTGGTGTACTTCACCGGTCTCGACAACGTGCGGTTCCGTCAGCCGGTGCGCCCCGGCGACCAGCTCGTCTGCGAGCTCGAGCTGGTTCGCCGCCGGGGCACCCACTGCAAGGTCCGGGGAGTGGCGAAGGTGGGGGGCGTCGTCGTGGCCGAAGCCGAGCTCATGGCGTCGGTCGTTCCCAAATGACGACCCCGGCGACCGAAGCGATCCACGCCACCGCCATCGTCGATTCCACCGCCCAGGTGCACGAGACCGCACGCGTAGGCGCCTACGCGATCGTCGGGCCGCACGTGACGGTCGGCGAGGAGACACGGATCTACCCCCACGCCGTCGTCGAGCGCGACACGACGGTGGGCGAGCGATGCCGGATCCATTACGGGGCGGTCATCGGTGGCGATCCCCAGGACCTCAAGTACGAGGGCGAGAGCACGACCTGTATCATCGGGAACGACACGGTGATCCGCGAGTACGTCACGGTGAACCGGGGAACGCGGGCGCTCGGCCGCACCCAGATCGGCGACGGGTGCCTCCTCATGGCGTATGTCCACGTGGCCCACGACTGCCAGATCGGCGACAAGGTGATCCTGTCCAACGCGGTCAACGTCGCGGGTCACGTGACGATCGACGAACAGGCGATCGTGGGCGGGATGACACCGATCCATCAGTTCGTCCGGATCGGAGCCCACGCGTTCGTGGGCGGCGCCGCGCGGGTACAGAAGGACATCCCGCCGTACGTGAAGGTCGCCGGCAACCCGGCCGCGCTCTACGGGTTGAACTCGGTCGGGCTCGAGCGGCGGAACTTCCCCGAGAACGTCCGCAACGAGCTGAAGCGCGCCTATCGCCTGTTCTTCAACTCCAAGCACAACATCACCCAGGCGGTCGAGCGGGCTCGGGCCGAGCTGCATCCGTATCCGGAGGTGGTGAGGTTTATAACGTTTATAGCCGAAAGCGAACGCGGCGTCACGGTGTAGGTCGGGGTCGCTGAAGACGCCCGATCTCGCGGCGATCCCTCGTCGGGGCTCCTGCGGCGTGGATTTTCACCACGCCTCGGAGCCCCTCCTCGCGATCGCCACGATCTCGGACGTCTTGAGCGACCTTGGACGTTTGTTACGGGAACACCTTTGCGACCCAGTACAGGCTGGGTGTCCACGAGAACGGGTAAACTGCCAAATCGTCCACACTGAAGTATGCGCCGTAGTTGGCGATTTTCGGACACTGCTAGGCGGAAGTAAGAACAATGCCACGACGTTTCGTCGCCACTGTTCTCTTCACCGACATCGTGGGTTCGACCGAAAAGGCGGCGGTCCTGGGCGACAGGCGCTGGAGGGAACTCCTCGATCGTCATCACGTCCTGGTACGAGAGCAACTGGGCCGCTTCCGCGGCAAGGAAATCGCGACCGCCGGGGACGGGTTTCTCGCCGTTTTTACGGATCCATCCTGGGCCATCGGTTGCGCCGCGACCGTCCGGGACCGAGTGACGGAGATCGGGCTGCAAGTTCGCTGCGGGGTCCATCTGGGACAGGTCGAATGGTCGGATACGGATGTGAGTGGGATCGCCGTGCACATTGGAGCGCGAGTCGCGGCGCACGCGGGGCCGGGCGAGGTGCTGGTCTCGGCGACTGTGAGGGATGCGGAGCTGGGGTCGGAATTCAAGTTCGAGGATCGCGGCCTGCATGAGCTCAAGGGTGTTCCCGGTGATCTGCGGCTCTACGCGCTCGCCGGAGTGCCATACGATTTGGCGGAGGACATCGCAGGCGTGGCGACCGAGCCGGATCGGTCGCTCACCACCAGTGTCGAGCCGGGGCTCACAGTCGAGCGCGATGCAATCTGGTGGCCCCGGCTGCCGTGGGCGCTGGTCGCGGCCGGATTCCTCGCCCTGGCTGGCGTTGGGTTGTGGATCTGGACCCTACGGGGAGGCGGCGCTACGCCTCCCTCGGTCACGCGCACCACTGTGACGCTGCCCGCGAATCAGATTCTCGACACCCAGGAACAGGCGATGCCCCTCGCGCTCTCCCCTGACGGGCGACGCTTGGTATACGTCGCCCACAGAACCGGCCGCAAGATGCTCCATATACGCGACCTCGACTCGTTCGAGGCAAGGCCGATTGCAGGCACTGAGGGCGCGCGGTATCCGTTCTTTTCACCGGATGGACAGTGGCTGGCGTTCTTCGCTGGTGGGAAGCTGAAGCGCGTGGCGATTCAGGGGGGCTCCCCGATCACCGTGTGCGATGCGCCCGTCATCGGACGAGGTGGAGCCTGGGGACCCGATGGAACGATCGTGTTCGATCCCGGGATGTCCGGGCTGATGCGCGTCGGTGTCGATGGCGGAACCCCAGAGCGGCTGGTGAGTCAGGACGCGGAGATGGACGATCGCAACCTGTCGTGGCCGCAGTTCCTGCCAGACGGTCGAGCCCTTCTCGCGACCGCTACTATGGAACGGAGCTCGGCTCTGGTGGTGCTCTCTTTGGACACCGGCATATGGCGCCAGCTTGGCCAAGGGTCTCAGGCGCAGTATGTGCCGTCCGGGCACCTCGTGTTTCACGCCCCGGCAGTGAAGGAGGGGGAGCTGCAGGCCGTCGAATTCGACTTGGAACGTCTCGCAATCCGCGGCGAGCCTGTCTCGGTGCTCGACAGGGTTTTCCGTTCGGAGAATGGCGGGGGGGCGTACTTCGCCGTGGCTCGAGACGGCGCGCTTGTTTTTGCTCGCGGCGGCCATGCGCGCACGCTCGTGGGAGTCGACCGGAACGGTCGCCGCACGCCGCTCCTGGACGAGCGCTCCAGATCGTAAAGCCAGATCTGCGACGGTCTCGGATCAATCGTGACCGCCCGTTCGGGTATTCCCCTTGCGACGGAGGGACATAATCTCGTTCCGATATGGAGTCCGGATAGCAATAGCCGACGCGTTGCGTACACGTCCAACGGCGAGATGTACTCGAGAGCCGCTGACACGCGCGATGAGCCGCAGCCTCTCCTCGTGCGCGACCACCCGCAGTACCCGAACGCATGGTCGCAGGATGAGCGCGTTCTCGTCTTTGTCAACGATCACCCGACGAACAGAGCCGATATTTGGCTGATGGAGCTGGGTCGGGAGCCGCGCCCCCTCATAGCCACGCGTGCCAATGAATTTATGTCACGTCTATCTTCCGACGAGCGCTGGATCGCGTACGTCTCGGACGAGTCCGGTCGGTACGAGGTCTATGTTCGGCCCTTCCCGAACGTCGATGAAGGAAAGTGGGTCATATCGACGGCTGGGGGGTTGGAGCCCGTTTGGTCCCCCACCGGCCGCGAGTTATTCTACGTAAACGGGGCTACGATGATGGCCGCAGCCATCGAGACGCGGGGCACGACATTGAGCGCGGCGGCGCCGGATGTACTCTTCACCGGCCCGTTCGAGACAGGGTCTACCTAATTCGACATCTCGCCCGACGGCACCTATTTCGTTATGGTGGAGGCCGACCCGGACGCGAAGCCGACCCAGGTTCACGTCGTCCTCCATTGGGATGAGGAGCTAGAGCGACTTACGACCCCCTCGCGATAGAGCGAATCCTGGCGTCGAACTGACCGGCGGGACTCCACGTAGCCTAAGCTCCGCAACAAGCAGCATATCTCCGGTAAATTTCTCGATTACACGAACCAGTCGGCCGGACGGGTCGGGGATGCTTCCCAATCTGGGTTTAGTCGCTATTGCTCCAGCGCCTCAGTGTGCCCATCCTGCTCTTCACCCGGCGTACCTCACCTGCTGCGCCACCTAGTGGCGTACGGCAGCACGAACAAATACAGACCGCCGAAGAGCACAAGGAAGAGCGGGACCAGCGTCGAGAGTCCCACCCAGAGGGCAAGCTGCCCCTGTCCCGAGAAGGCGAAGTTGACCACCACGTTCGCGAGGTCGCACATTGTACTTTAAGATCTCTTCTCCATGAGTCTTCTCAGCGAATGGAACGAGCGGAAGAAGGTGTCGCCGCATCGGCCGGGGCGGCCGCGGACGTGGCGGCTGGTGTTCGTGTTCCTGCTCGTGCTGGTGGCGTTCTGGGTCCTCGGCCGGGTCGGATGAGAGTCCCGGTCGAGCGGTTTCGAACGATCGCCTTCCGCCTCCTGGCCCGCCGGGCGGGTTGGGTGCTGGCGGGCGCCGTCCGGGCGATGGCCCGCACTTGGCGCTACGAGATCGAGGGGATCGAGCACCTCGGCGAGCTGCGGCGCTCGGGCCGCGGCGCGCTCTACTGCTTCTGGCACGGCCGCATGCTGGATCTCGCGGTGGCGCACGCGGATCGCGAGATCGGCGTCCTCGTCTCG